>NZ_VDAY01000023.1:0-70151 GCF_019584005.1 Citrobacter sp. EC_71 | reverse complement strand
ATCGGCATCGCTCAGTCCGGTTGGTGATTTTGGTTGGTTTGGCGATTGATCAGATCGCACAATCCGGGCTGAGTTCCCTTTCAGTGATCTACTATTCCGCGCAGCTATTTAGCAGTAATGCTACCCCTATGGGAAACAATGCAGATGCACCGCTTTATTACCTTTGGCTTGCTTGGGCATGGCAAAATTTTTATCTCGCCTGCACTCAGTGTAATGAGTTAATGATGCGCAATTTTCTTGTAACAGGGAAACGTATGCCAGTACCTTCCTCGCAGGAATATCAGGACTATCTGCGTAGTGAAAGTAGTTTGTGGCCTCAGTGGCCGCCAAAGGAGGAAAGCCTGCTGTTAGATCCATGCCAGATAAAATCCTTTGCTTCACATTTTGATGTTAGACCTCAGGGAGAATTTAATTACTTAAGCCGTAGGGGAATGGCAACGATTAATATTTTGAATCTTAATAACGCTGATCTGATATCACGCCGTGCGCAGCGCTATAGTGAGTATATGAAGCGCCTATCAGAGTCTATTGAGGCTCGCTCTATTGATTTGCTTTCCAGCGTACTCAATTTCAGTAGACAGGAGTTTGGCGGCAGTTGGTATCTGCTTTTAAGACGACTTGCGTCACATATAGATGGTGAGAAAGGCAAGGCGTTGTCAATGGGAAAAATAAAATCTTTCTTCCAGCTCATGTTTCAGAATCCTGAGCAAGGAAGCGATCATCTGTATCAGGCATTTGAAGACCTTTACGCGCTTCCCAGGGATGAGCGGATTGAGGAAATGCCATCTCCCCCGAAGGGTGACTTACGTCGCGTACAATTTCAGAATTTCAAATCGCTGGAAGCGGTTGAACTTGAGTTACCCGCAATGCCTGAGTTGGATAATGGCAAAAAACCAGAGGCTAGAGCTCTACTGCTCCTCGGGGAAAATGCGGCTGGGAAAAGTACCATTCTCGAAGGTATTGCGTTAGCTCTTGTCTCAGCGGAAGGAAGAAAGAGGCTCAATTTGCGGTTACGGGATTTTATTTTGTCTCCTGCATTACTGGCCGGTGATCCCCGTTTGGCGCCTCATATGGCGGAGGTTGTACTTACTCAGGATAATGATGCCTCGCTGACACTGACGTTAAAAAAAGGTGGGAGTATCGTCGTAACTTTGAATGGGCAGTTTAATGTTGGGCCAGTATTTGCTTATGGAGCTTTTCGTCAGTATAGACAAGGAAGGCGGTTATATACTACTGACAAAACAGTGCGCAATCTCTTCGATGGAAGTCTACTCGGGAATCCACAAAGTTGGCTTTTGAGCCTCAGTAACGTAGATTTTGACCGAGTAGTTGCAGCGCTTAGGGAGGTGTTGTCCATTGAAGGAGAGTTCGACGTGATTAAACGTTCTCCTGAAAGAAAAGTATGTTCTATTATCACCGCTATTAATGGTATCGAAACTCATACTCCCTTGAATGTTGCGTCTTCAGGCTTCCGCACTGTGCTGGCAATGGTCTGCGATATTATGCAGGGTTTAATGGATGAGCGTGTTGCCCCGCAATTTGAGGGCTTTGAGAATGCTCGGGGAGTTGTACTAATTGATGAAGTTGAAGCACATCTTCACCCACGCTGGAAAATGCAGATCATGGGTGGTTTGCGACGGGCACTGCCGGGGGTGACCTTTATCGTAACAACGCATGACCCGCTATGTCTGCGCGGCATGTATAATGGAGAAGTCCGGGTTATGCAACGTATATTGCATAATGATTTACGCTCAGAATCAAGGGCTTCCCAGAGGGTTGAAACGTTGACCGAATTGCCAGACATCACTAAATTACGAGTCGATCAACTACTGACCTCTGATTTTTTTCAGCTTGACTCCACTGATGAACCTAGGCTCGATCGCCTCATTGCTCAGGTTGCCGATCTGCTGGCAAAACGCGAACAAGGTGAGGATCTTACCGCAGAAGAGAGTGAGGTTATCGGAACATTTGAGTGTGACATTGCCAGTGCTATGCCTGTAGGGACTTCTGAGGCACATCGCTTGGTTCAGGAGGCTGTAGCGGAATATTTACAGGAACGGCGTCAGGCTACCGCTACAAAAATTCAGGCATTACAGGATGGCACGCGCTCACGCATTTTAAACATTCTGCGTGAGGTGGTGCAATGAGACACGTCCCTCGTGGGTCAGCCCAACCGCCGTTATCATTATCGGCGTTGGATTCTAATGGAAAAAGTGAATTACAGCGAGCACGGGAACATTATGCTGAGCCAGAACAGGCAAAGCGATTTGAATTTAAAGCCTATTCTTCCGACGATGTAAAATGGCGATTAAACACACTATTCCATTTTAAATGTGCCTATTGTGAGACTTTTTTCTCTGCTTCTTCACCGGTAGACGTCGAACACTACCGCCCAAAAAGTAGAGTGAGTGAAGATGCTGCGCATCCGGGATACTGGTGGCTAGCGATGGACTGGGAGAACCTTTTACCCAGTTGTATTGACTGTAATCGTAAAAGGCGGCAGCACATTGTTAATCAGTCCAGTAGTCTTATTTCTCTTTTGGAGAATAGCCGGAGAGCAGCCACTTCTGGAGGGAAAAAAGACAGCTTTCCTCTAGCCAATAGGGGGGTACGTATGCAGCCTGAAAGCAGAAATCACTTTGAAGAACAGGCTTTGTTACTTAATCCCTGCGAACACCAACCGGAATCATTCCTGCATTTTGTCACCATAGGCGCACCTTCTCTTAGTCTGGTAGTGCCTACAGGAGATAGAGAAAGTCCACATGGCGCAACGTCTATTCATGTCTACGGGCTCAATCGTCTCGGTTTAGTTCAGGACCGCACGCGTTACTTACGTCGACTCGAATTTTTGGGTGATATGATGATATCGCTCGGTGAGCTTATTGATCAAGTGGATAGAATGGCGTTAGAAGAAGTTCAGAGGGACGAAATCATACGCCCATTGAGATTATTATTGGATAAAACCGGTAAAGAAATGACTCAGATGGCTAGACCGGATCAGCCATATTCAGTGATGGCTGAAACGTGGATAGCCCAATTCTTTCAACAAATAGTAAACCGAGGAGTATGAAGGAGTTCCCGCGTAAACTATATACATCAAATCTGGCTATCTCCGTTCGAACTTGTCGTAAATATATGGGTAGCCAGAAGATGACCTGCTCCCCGTTGATTAACACACCATGATGTTAGTAATGTCTTCATAAGCCACATGAGTAACAACAATATCATTCTTGAATACCGTATAAAGGAAGTGATCCGTCTGATAGGGATCGCCTTAGTCATTAACTGGCTGTAAATTACAGCTAAATCAAAAAACATAGCCTTGCCAATACCGTCATAATGACCACTAATTTTGCCATCTCTACCGTTATGTGAGGTGATTATCTCATCAGTGAAATGTTTAGGAGAAGAAAAACCGCCAGCAATTGGGATGCTGGTGGTTTTTTTATTAAAGAAGTATATCTATGATTTATTGTTAAAGATTAGCATTAATCAAGAAGCTCCTCAGGGAAATCTATGATGTATGATTCAGGATCTTCAGTACTTTGGCTGTAGGATTTTATTAATCCATTTGTTATGAAACCCTTAAGTATTTTTTCATTAGATGAGCTTACTTTTATCTGTGCTAGTTTTTTATCTAATAATATTGATAACCCAGAAGAATCAAGCAGCTTTAGAAATTTCTTGATTTGTACTCTATTCATATTAGTTATCTGGCTAATAAATAGTTCTACATTATCATCATGGATAAAATGAGTATTCTTTATTAATGCTTCTAACAAATTAAGCGATAATTTATCAGCATTACTTTTTACCTCATTGATGTGGCTACTTAAGGTGATTAAAACTGTTTCTTGAAGATCTACTAAGGTGTCATAATTATCTATGAGATAAGGGATGTCATTTATATCTAATTTGTTTGTGAGGATATATTTCTTAAAGAGAGTTGAGTATTTATCATTTTGAATAGAGATTGGAGTATCTACTATCATTGATAGTTTTTCTTTTTGTGAATCATCAATATCTAATTCTAAAACGCTTAGAATTTCATCTGCGTTACTAACAATAGATTTCTCTGTCTGTAGTTTTGTATAGTCGATTATATTTTTATTTATAAAATACATAAGATTATTAGGGTAAGTAGTTCTTAGGAAATCTAGATTCAGACTAGTCATTCGAATTATATTGGTGTCGATAAGTACTTTTAGCTTATCATCCGGCACACCAGATATACCAAATGAATCATAGCAAAAACCTAATGAAGGTAATATCTCTAGGTATTTGTTATTGCTAATTCGTTCGCAAATGATGAGCTTATCGAAAAGTTTCTCTTTGAGATCTTCTGCGATTCCATTCGAATAGTCTAGTTTAATAGATTCTTCGCTATCTATAAAGTTAACTATTGATTCATCTAACTCGCTATGTTGAGAAAAATAGAAAATAATATTCTCGGCAGTATATTCTATTTTTCTTTTGTCTAACAAATAAGACCACATACTTGACGTATCTATTTTACTTAGGTCACTCAGTCTATTATTAATTTTTTCTATATAGGATTTTTTTATCCCTTCATTGATATTCGGGTCATTAATGATTTTAATAACTGCACTTTCCGCATCAGTTATACTATTATCACAATTTTCAAGTACTACAGTCATGTATTTTTCAATGTTTCCATATATATATTGATACAGAGGTGTTGAAACATTGCTTAGCAATATGGTGAAGTTTTGATGTTTGATTTTATCTGCATCTGTACATTTGTATTCATAGATAATAAGTTCTTTCAAATTACGGAAATTAAGTTCATAAAGTGATTCTTTATACACTGCTGAAAATAAAGATGGTTCTGAATCTTTATATGATAAATTTTTAAATAGAATGTCTAAACATTTGAATTTTTCAATTAATATATGAATTTGAGGTTGTGCTATATTTAAGAATGTTTTATGTCCAGAAATATACTCTGATAGACAGTCGTCATGATCGACTTTCAATAAAATGTCTTGGTTTGAAAAATAAAGACTATCTATGGAATATGATTTTATTTGTTGCTGTGTATATGATTTTTCATTCAACATCAACTGAAAAAAAACGCTCCATTGTTGATTTAATAAAGGGATTAACCTTGAAAGACTACGTTCAGTATCCATGTACTCTTTAATAAATCGGAGGTTTTTATCATTTTTAAGTTGCGAGATAAATGTCTTAAGTTGTGTAGAATTTTGGTTTATTGAGTCTAATAGGTGAGTCAATAAATCAAAGTTCAATGTTTCTTGCTGGCTATAATCATAGAGTTGTAATCTTCTCACTATTAATGATGGATTATTCAGCGCATAAGAGTAATCTTCCCTTTTTTGTCGGAAATACTTCTTAAAAAGGCTTTGTCGCTCCGATTCAAGCTGTTTTCATAGAAATATGTTATATAATCATTATATGTCTCATCGATATATCCATTCCTGATAAGATATTTTAATAGATCAAAATACTCACTTCCTTTTATGGAGTTGAATGTTTCCTCATTGCCAATCTCATTGATATAGGTAGTTCTAAAAATTTCATCTATGTTCTCTCTTGTTATTAATTCATAGAGTTTTTTGTTTTTTATTTCTGAGATTTTTATCTGTAATCCGCTGATTTGCTGATTAAATGTATCGGTGGCATTATTTTCTCTTGTGTTTAAAGCATCTATTCTTTTATCTTTCTCCAACTGTAATAATTCTAACTTGTTTTTTTGATCTTGGAGGTGTTTTGTATTCGGATGATAGGTTTGTCGTATGTAAGTTTGCAATTGTTGTATTGCTGGATCGCAAATAGTGTTAACCTCATCAATTGATTTTAAATGCTCATTTTGCGCATTATTGATCCGGTCATTGATAGATGAAATTTCGTTTTCAATGTTAGATATTTCATTAAATACAAAAATTTGTTTTTTATCAAATAATGTATATATATATCCTTGGTTAAGTTGAAGTTCACTAAAATCCTTAGGGAATATGTTCTTGTATGCAATAATTGCCAGCATTTTATTGCAATCGAGTTCGATGTTATTTAATTTGTTATAATATATGGTAAATTCATTGTATATGTTTTTTAGAACCCTGAAGTCATCTATATATAGTGATAATCCCTGAAGGAAATTGTTATCGAATGCTATTTTAAAATTGTTGTCATTAAATAGTGCCAGGAACATGTCAAATGAGTTGCTACTATCAATTACTGGGATAACAGGAATAATATAATCAAAAAATTTGGTTCGATCTTTAGAAATAAAAACATCATCTCTTAATAGATAAAAAAACCGTATAGGGTTTTTATTTTCATTTTTTAAATGCACATTTGCTAATGTGTTTATTTCCCTTAGTCTTTCAAAAATAATATTGCTTTCAAATCTGTCAATATCTTCAAAAACAATAACATCCGATCCAATGTTTTCGAATAAATATAGTATTTCATTTAAATATTTATCAAAATAAGAGTCATCAGGTTCTTCGAAAATTTCGATTTCACTTCCCTGGAGATTGACTTTTTTAAATATATTTCTACTTTTTTGCGTGCTGATTATTTTATAAATAATAAAGCCTAAACAAACTATTAAAAAAAGCCCGCTTACCAGTAATGTATATTGCTTGGTTGTAAGGTTGTAAATGACAAAATATTTTTTATGTGACCGTTATTTAACGTATTTACATAGCTTTGCCACTTATCAAATAAACGGATATGAGCAAATGAAACTCCAGCCGATAAGAAAAAAACTGTATTTGTTAATACATTTCTACGAAATACTTTCTTTTTTATTTTGAATTTTGTTCTTGGTATTTTTTCTGGTGAGATTTGGTGGATTATTTGATTTAATATTTTCCCTTCCAGAGCTAATCGCTTAGTATTAGGATCACTTTTCTCTGTTGATGAAATAAAATGAGATAAAGAAATGTGAGAGAATTTTTTGGATGGATATCTTGTCTTATAAGATTCGATAAGGCTACTTTTGCCTGCGCTGTATGGACCTGATATGGCAACATTTTTAATGTCTGGATGTGAAAAAACGAACGAAATAGCATCTTCATAAATATCAAGGTTTACGTCATTGATCGGTGTAAGAGGCTGGAAGTTAAAAGTATTGTTGTTTTTCTCATGTGATCCCTTCAGGCTTTTGTTAAAAGCATTGTATGCAGCTTTTATCGATTCTAAAAACCGTCTGAATTGTTCTGATTTTGTTGCCATTTCTCGACCCGTTAACTTAATTATAAAAAATGTTTGGCAATGAATAAATAAATGCTAAAAATAATTCTGGCGTTACTCCAGCCTCAACCTTTCCCTGAGTTCCTTCACCAGCGACATATCATCAAGCTCTGCGCTAATCTCATGACGAATAGCATTACTGAACTGCTCGCTACGCTCACAGCTATCATGATAACCATGTGACAGCCAGTTCCAGCTTCCGAGAACAATGTAGCGGCCATCGATCATCAGCACCTTTTCATGAGTACCTTCGGTCAGGCGGATAACATTGTCTTTTCCCAGTTGTTCGCGGTACTCAGCAATCAGAGTTTCATCATTATCCTCTGCACGGTCCAGACGTTGATGGTAGTAACCGTAGTAGACTTTAACGCTGACACCACGCTGCTGTGTTGCTACTAGTTGTGCCAGTTCCGGCCTTTGAAATTGTTTACCGCCCCGACGGATCCATGGAGTGATAATAACCAACTCCTGTTCACACTGGCTCGCCAGAGCACTGAATGCAGCGATATGTTCGCAGTCGCGGTAATAACGCTGCAAACGTGGTGTCTTGCTCAGGCTGTCGAAATTTGGATACTGGCTACCCTGTTCAAGAAGGAAATCTTCAGCAACAGTGTCCGCAAGAACTTTCAGGTATCCACCTGCCTGCCGCAACCGGTGGTGGTTTCCTACCACGATAAACTGCTGTTTTGCGCGCGAAACCACGACATTCAGCATGTTTGGCGCATCGTTCTGAAAATTTGGATTATCAAGGGGATGACAAATTACCGGGCTGTAAATGATGACCTCAAAGCCCACGCCCTGGAACTGATGCACTGTACCAATGCAGTTTTTCTTCCAGTGATTCATACGCTGGGCAAGGCGCTTGATCAGTAATGATTTCTGATTGCTATAGGGAGTGACGATACCTACATCGGCAGTCAGATCGTAACCAGCTTCTTCCAGCTTATTCAGCAGTTGCTCAATAGCATCGACTTCATCCAAATTAGTGTTAACCATATCGCCTTTTTGGCCCTCTACGCTGTAGAACATCAAATGATGCCCACCAGACTTCTCAAAGGCGCTGGCAATGCGGTCGGAAGGGGAGGCTGTTTCCACGCTGACGCCATGATAGCCCGCCAGCCGGATAAAGAGATCGGCAATGGGTTTCTGGCACCGACGATGCTCATCGAGAATAATACCGTTGCCGGTATCATCCACTCGTCCGGAAAGTGTGCCTGCCGCGCGGTGCCAGCCTGTAACGCTTGCAGGTGAAACCCGCTCATATAACGTATTATTGTCAGCAAAATGACGTTCGCGCAGTTGTGTTTGCAGGTTTTCTGACAGATTCCTGATGGGTTCGATTTGCAGGGGATCGCCGACAATCATCGCTTTCTCGCTGCGACTCAATAGTGGCACCAGAGATTCAAGCGAAATCATGCCTGCTTCATCGCACAGTGCCAGATGCCAGGGTTTGTGCCCCCTGAGTTCATCAAGTTTACGATAACCCGCCACTTTCCACGCGGAGACCAGCGTGGTTGCCATTACCGGATATACCAGTGACAGTGCGCGATAGAATTCATCCAGCTTATCCAGCCAGCGATAGTAGCCCGTACTGCGGCGATTACTCATCAGAGCCCGCCAGTGAGTCAGCACCTCTTCCAGCTCAATTTTTCGCTTCAGTTGCTCCTGCCAGAGATAGCCGATAGCAGCTTCAAACATTTCACGGTGCTGCCTGATGAAGCGTTTACGCAAAATGTCACACCAGTTACCTTCGGGGTAATGCTGTTGATACTGCGCTGTAACCTGTTGCGCCCGGATGACCCGCTGCCATTCTTTCCGGAGTGTTGCGATATCAGCACAAAGGCTCACCAGATTTTCTTCCTGTAGCGCATCGGGTTCGTCCTGCATGAGCAGTTCCAGCAGGGCCAGATTGTCTGGCTGATGTGACAGCATCTCTCCCGCATCAGCCAGAGCCGCTAACTGGCGATGGGGCAGGGAAGAAAGGCTGAAATGCTGAAAGTCCTCCGGCGCAGCAAGATTCATTTGTTGCAGCCGTGCCGGATATTTTCCCTCGAACAGGCGGGCCAGATGACGCTTTATCCCTTTACGGGGATAGTCGCGATAGTGCATTTCCAGAGCAGGGCGTAGTGGTGAATCCATCCAGCGCAGTATCTGTGCCAGATCATGTTGCTGCGGCCATGTCGCCTGCAATGTCTGGTAAATTCTGCTGGCCTGCAAACGCTGCGTTTTTATCTCTTGAAGTTCCTGCAGGCGTTGCTTCAGCTGGCTGGTTAAGTTGTCCAGATCGTCGGGATGATGCAGTGACACGTCAATCCCCAGGCGCTGTGCATGAGCGGCTACCAGGGGGATTTTTGCCATGAAGCGTGCCGGAAGCTCTTCTGCGTTGGTGGTGTTCAGACCACAATCCACAACAGACTGTATCGCGGTTGCCTTTTCATTCAGATACGCCCGGTAACAGGAGTTCAACTCGTCACGATGCCTGAGCAGAACAGCTAAAAAATCGCGCTGGTGTTGTTCGTCATAGCTTTCCTGTCGCCAGCGGCTGATCAACTGCTCAAGCCGGGTAAGCTCATGCTGAACCTGTTCGTTCGATCCGCTATGAAACCATAACCAGTCAAGATCCTGGGTTGCAGGGTCACTGCGCAGATCATCGATGATATTCTCCACCGCTTTTATTGCCGTGGACG
The DNA here is from genome assembly GCF_019584005.1 of Citrobacter sp. EC_71. Lineage (NCBI taxonomy): Bacteria > Pseudomonadati > Pseudomonadota > Gammaproteobacteria > Enterobacterales > Enterobacteriaceae > Citrobacter > Citrobacter sp. EC_71. Next base: position 60,222 of record NZ_VDAY01000023.1, on the reverse strand, counting down.
TTACCAGCATGCCGAAGTTCTGGTCCTTTCCATCAGCGATTGCCAGTGCTCTGGCAACCAGCTGTTGTGCAATGAGTGACTTGAACAGCGTTGTTTTACCCGTACCCGGCGCGCCCTGCACGGCAATCAGGCGCTCATCCTGATTAATGGCCTGTATTGCCGCCATCTGTCCATGACCCAGCGGGTATTGTGTTTCAAACAAACCGCCGGTTACCACTTCGTATATGTCAGGGGCATTCTCATCATGGTGAATATGGTTGAGATACTGCTCCAGTAGAGGGAAGTCACCAGCCGTGTTATCGCACAGCCAGCTAAAATCTTCCGCATCACGCTTGAGGTTGTAATCTTCATTATGCAGTGGAGCCACCAGGGCGTTAAACGCAGTTTCCAGTCCCTGATATTTGCTGTTTGATTGCTGAGCAACCCATATCTGAAGAGCCTCAAACGCCTCAAGGAAGGTGTCATATTTACACCCGGTGAGTGCGCTGACGATACTCATCATATGGCGGTTCTCACCCAGCTCATCCAGCTGGATGCCAAACATTTCGCGAAAAGCGAAGGGGAATGCGCTGACCAGTTGCCCGTCTTTAACGGGAACCAACAGTGAGGTATTGCCCTGTTCAAAGAAGGATTTGGGGAGTGGAAAAGAGAACAGCGGCAGGTACTTTACGTTGGCCCTGCCGCGCTCATTTTCGATACAGCGCAACACCGGAAACAGCAGGTTGACAGGCTCAATATGGGTAATCTCACCCTTTTCACCATATTTGACGAAACGCCTGCGCCAGTTTTCGCACATTTCAGGCGTAACGCGGAGTACTATGCCGCTCTGGTTTTCTTCACAGTTATCTTTACCGAGCATGAGCTGATGATGCTCATGTACCTGGCTGGCCGGTATTTTACTCTTTTCCGCACCGCTGAATTTCAAATAATCCTGCCATGCAGAGAGGATATCTTTAGAGGAATTTTTCATTGTTCTGATAGCGCCTTGCTCAGCTCAACTCCCTGAAATTAATGACAACAGAATAACACAGGCTTGATAGTTTTAACCTGGGCTGTATGTCCTTGTCTGTATGAAAATATGTAATTAGTTACAACATACTGAATGGATATTAGTATTGATAGATTAGTGTCTTATGTTATATCCGTCTTCTGGCGATACCTGAGTCTATCTGGTTAACTAAAAATGAAACCGCCAGCCGTGTGCGCGGTAGTATTGAAACCATTCTGGATTATGCCAAAGCGAAAGAGTAATTCGAGGGGGATAATCCAGCTGCCTGGAAAGGGATGCTGAAACCACTTTTGCCGATGCCAGGTAAGGTACAGAATAAAAAACATCATGCCGCACTGCCATATGGCGAGATGGGTATGTTTATGACAGAACTTCGTACAAGAACGGGGATTTCAGCCCGCGCTCTGGAGTTCTCTATTCTGACTGTAGCCCGTTCAGGGGAAATTCGTGGCGCTGAATGGGATGAACTTGATTTGAAGGCTAAAACATGGGTTATCCCGGCGGAAAGAATGAAGGCCAGTAAAGAGCATCGCGTTCCGTTATCTGACGCTGCGGTGACGCTGTTAAAGGCGCTTCCACGCTTTAAGGGTAATAATCTCGTCTTTCCGGCCCCTCGTGGTGGGCAGCTCTCAGATATGTCATTAACAGCCGTCTTAAAACGAATGGATCGCAAAGATCTAACACAACATGGTTTCCGTTCAACGTTCCGTGAATGGGCAGGGGAGACAACATTATACCAGCGGGAAGTGATTGAACACGCTCTGGCACATCAGTTAGCAGATAAGGCGGAAGCTGCTTACCAGCGGGGGACTTTGTGGCCTAAACGAGTTTCTCTGATGGATGACTGGAGTGACTATTGTTATGTTTCCGCTACTTCATCGTAAGTAAGCATTGATTACGTATTGTACTTCAATGTTTTCGATACCTTTTGCTGGCGCTTTTCCAGTCGGATACGGGCCTTACGTATTGATACAGGTGTTCGTCCTGGAAATAATACCGCCAGTTCAGCCAGAGGCAGGTTCTGGTTTGCTTCCAGTCGTAGCAGTTCCTTCTGGGTCCATTTTTGCTGTACAGGCCTTGTTTCACTACCCGGTAAATTTAGGCCCATTGAGTATGCCGCTTGTCTCACGGATGCTCTTGTTCTGCCGGGCAAGCGGTCTGTTACAGCCATACCCTCCACTGGATAATACTGTACCAGAACCTGACGTTCCTGTTCATTCCATTGACGAGGGCTGTGAACATTCAGTTTATCTTTCATAAGGTAAATCGCCCCTCGTGTTCGTCCTGGCAGCAGTGACATTATCTGTGCAATTTGACTACCTGCCGTAAAATGAGTACAGATGATTGCTTTTTCTTCCTCTGTCCAGGGCTGGTATGGTTCCATCAGCTTTTGTTTCTGTTTACGTACAACCCATCTGACTGCGTCCACAGTTCGCCCAAGCTCTTCTGCAATTAGTGCTGTTGGTATAATACCGTAGTTTTCTTCTACAAATTTAAATTCTTTAAGTGTCCAGATAGTGCGGTGTTTTATATTTTTATATCTTTTCATGTTTATTTAAGTAGAAAGTTTTTGTTGGTGAGTTATTTTGGCAGTCAGACTGGTTATGCCATCTTTGATAGTGTTCTTTCCCACAAAAATTAATTATTTTGTGCGGGTGAACGGATTAGTCGTCCAGCTATTTTGTGCAAAAATATTGTTACGTTTCAGTTAAACATTGCTGTAGAAAACATTTTTTAATTGACTATAGTGAGGAAATACTAGAGAGGTGCCCAAGTTAATACTAAAACGTATTACTTTAGCAAACAGTTCCAAAAAAGCACTCATGCTGAACATGGCTAAGATATTTATACCTCTGAGTGCTGATTTCGGGAACTGTAAAATCAACAGAGTATTTTCAAAGTACCGGATGGCTTCATGATTATGAGTATTTTAGCATGCTTTCCCTGATATATATTGTTTATGAGGCAGGTAATGGCCATAAGTAGGGAATATTTTGTACTTCATGGCATGATCTTAGTATAGCGTACCAGGCAACCAAAAATCATAACATATAATAATCCATTTCCCATTTTTATAATGGGACCAAGTTGTTAGATTAAGACCTTCATGGATATGCCAGATTGATTTTTTTATAGAAACGTTACTGAATTCAGGATTTGTTGAACGATATGTATTTTCTATTTCAATGTTTTCTTCACCACTATATTTATAGCGTGGTTGAATTAATTCACTAGCAGGTGAATCATATTTTTCGATTAAAACACTTTCACTAACTCCGTTTAATTTTCCATCGGAGTTCATCTGAATATATTCTGAGATTGACTGGGCGAGTAATTAATATTTTTGGTAAATACTTTTTTTATTGGGTTAAGACATATTGAAATGATGAAAATAGCATAAATTTTGTTCATTTTAACACTTCTTTAATGGAGGGTTTTGTATCATAAATCATTTTGTTAAGGTTAGTAGTGACAGGTATCATATAACGAGGACGTAATTCCATCCCTATACTCATTAACGCACTTGGATCTGAATCTCCTGTATTGTATTCATCAATAAGGTAGTCAATAACGTGTCCAGGTTCATGTGCCAATCCTATTTGTTTACGGTAGCTATTTGATGAATCTAAACATTTTGTTGAAAGGGGACTTGGCCTGGTTACTATCACTATAATTCAAACATTAATAATGCAATATTGATCTATGGAATTTAAATAAAAGATGTATTATAAATATTTTATTTAGCATGCAAAATAGGATTTATGGTTTTATTTTTACATCGCTTAAGGATGTGCACAAATATACTTTTCATTAGCTCGCTCTGCAGTAAGTAGCTTAGGATATGGCATCTGGGGGGGTAAAACTATAGCATATAACAATCCATTTCCCGTTATAGTAATGCAACCAAGCGGTCAGATCGAAATCTTTATTGATGTGCCAGAGCGATTTTTTTATAGACACATTGCGAGATTGAGGATTTGTTGAGCGATATGTTCTTTCTATTTCAATATTTTCCTCTCCTATATATTTATAGCGGGGTTGTATTAATTCATATGTCGGAGGGCCATATTTTTTAACTAAAATAGTTTCGTCAATTCCGTTAAGTTTACCATTTGCATTTAAGTAAATATACTCAGGGATCTGAGCAATGCCATTTGTTATTGAACTATTCCATACGAAAAATAAAATTATGAAAGCTCTATTCATTTTATCACATCCTTAATTTGAAAATTAGTATCATAGATCATTTTATTCAGATTTTCAACGACCGCTGTCAGATAACGAGGACGTAATTCCATACCAATGCTCATTAACGCACTAGGGTCTGAATTTCCTGTTTGATATTCATCAACAAGATAACCAATAACATGTCCAAGTTCATGAGCTAATCCTTTTTGTTTACGACTTATATTTGATGAGTCGAGGTATTTAGTTTCCATTACATTATCTTTTGAATCAATGTAAATATGCCCGGATTTCCATGACACGCTACTCCGAAAGAAACTATCTGGGTTGCTGTTATCAATTTTATAGGTATACACCCTCCAGTGCTCATTCCTTTCAACTTGAATTATTTGAATATTGAAAGGTAGTTTTTTCCCTCTGAATTTTTTTGCAAAGTCTGATTTTCCTGAAACGGAAAATGAAATTTTATCATTCCATACTTGACTTATAATTGCATTGACATTAGCATGAAACATATCTTTTTCTGTATTAGTCCAGTCATTTTTTGCATCCCATCTTTTTATCCATATATATTCCCATCTTATTACTAATATAATTCCACCTGTTTCGCGATTTATCCGCAACTCTCCTCTGTTAAAATTATGTCGGATGAATTGTTTATCCAGCGCGAAATCAACATTAAAATCATATGAGAGAGTATTCGCATTACTATATGTATTTTTCATCTTTTTCCTTATATCGTCCGCTATCTGCAGGATAAGTTTACGAAACTTCGCATTCCGTTATCCGGGTCAATGCGATGTGTCGAGTGCCTCCAGGCTTTTTCTTTCTTTGATACCACTCGTCCATACTGCTGATGCTGATGCTGATGCTGATGCTGATGCTGATGCTGATGCTGATGCTGATGCTGATGCTGATGCTGATGCTGATGCTGATGCTGGTGTGCTTCACTTTCCATGACCTCATTTACCCAGGTCTGGCGGCGGGAGATATTGAGGTTTCTGTCGTAAGTGAAACGCTCCTCGCACATTGGTACGCTGCTGCTGCCGGCCCAAGTGGCGTGGCTTATCTGGTCGTTTGCCGTGAGACTGTTGACCATAGTTCCCCGCAGGGAATCGGCAATCATCGTCAGGTTGTACGCTTTGTCATACAGCCACTGACGGTGCAGGGTGTTATTGCGCCGGTAGTGCGGATTCTGTTCGTTCAGGTCACCGGTCTGTTGGTCAGTCAGCATTCCAGTCGGGGTGTAACTCTGGCGGAGGCTTAACCCGGCTTCACTCTGGCGGGATATTTCCTGGCCGCACAGGTCGTGCTCAAAAATCAGGGGAGCATGGTTCGCTATCTGCCACGAGGTGCGCGGGTAAAGTGCTCAGTAATACCGGCGGTGACCCGGCTGGCATCATCGTATTCATACGTGACGGTGGCGTCGTCGTTGCGAGCTTCTGTCAGGCGGCAGAGAGTATCGTAAGTAAACGTTGTACGACAGAGTACCCGGTCGCTGTCGCCCTGCGTCACTTCCTCGTTTGTCACCTGGTCGGTGGTGCTATAGCGGCGGTTGAGATGCGTGCCGTCCGGGAAAGTGGTGCGGATGCAGCGCCCGGCGGCATCATAGCTATAGGTCAGCGTGCGTCCGGTAAAGTCGGTTTCAGCGACAAGTTGCCCGGCTTTATCGTATTCGAGGCGGTAGCGTTCACCTTCGGCGTTGATGATTTCCGTCAGGCGGGTGAGTCAATTGGCTGGTCATGTATTAGTTATCTCAATTACAACAGTACTCTGAGAAAAAATATTCTGAATATACTCAATCAATAATTGAAATTTTTCTTTCGAGACATCTATCTTGATATGAATTTTATGTGCTTTGATTTTCTCCATCTTATCACTTTTGATATTAATCAATAGTTGGTTTTTATTTAGCTCTAATTTACTAATTGCATTAGATACTTCGGCATCAAAGAAATGCCCCTGAAATCCAATGGATTCATCAATGCTCTCATCTATATCAATAAATTGTGAAATTATGATGTAATGTTCTGGTTCATTAGGATCATCACCAATGCCAATAACTGGGACATCATCTTCAGTATAACAATTTATGAAATTAGCAGAGAACCTAACAACTGATTCCATATCACTCATGTTTATCTCCTCTTACCGGCAGTCCATATTCCCAGCATTCACCTTCCGGGGTTCCAGTCTGGTAAGCGAGTCCGATATTTACAAAAAATTATTAGCGCCAACCCCATAGATTAGCAATTCAGTTAATGACGGTGAGATAAACTCTGCATCATTAATATCTAAGTCACCAAATCCTACTTGATACAACCCATAGCCATTATGACCTGATACATATAAGATAACCTTACCCCCTTCATCATCACCTATAGCCAATGAATTTGGAATATATTTTTGAATATTGTAAGCATCATTCATCTCCATACAACCCGGAGCCCCCCAAATTCGTATATAGGATTCGCCCATTACAAGGATTTCAGCTTCTGTCATTTGAGATACAAAGACAATGTACTCATTAGGAATAGTGATATCCTTAAAGTGATTTTTCATTTTGTTTATATCATCGTTACTTGAAGCTGGTTTATATACATCAAGGCGAAATTTATCATTTAGTTTAAAGAATGTTATGTTAGTCATATCGTTATCTTCGTATAATCAATTTTCAACTTGTCAAGCATTTTATATTGCTGATTAAGTATCTTACTAATTGTTGTATCATCAAAACCTGCATTACGGAAGTCAGTGACAATATTCAATAATTCGTCTTGTAAAGATGATGACCATTTACATTTCCCTTGCGCAACTCGAGCATCTCGCCGAGCGTTTTGTGCATTTGAAATTTCTGTATGTGGTAATCCTTTACCAGTTTCTATTGTTACAGTTGGTGCTAACTTAGGATCGTAGCCTGGTAAATTGTGCTTTGACCATTCTTGCTGCAAACCATGATGTGACTGTAGTCTGCCACCATTCGAACCTGTACCTTTAGGTTTTGGTAATGAACCGCTATGAGTTTTGTTGAAGGTAACATCGGGACTCAACCCTAAAAAATCAACATATTTTAGTGTGTTACCGACATAATTATAAGGATTTACACCACCGAGCAACCCTATCGGGTCGGCACACAGATATTGCCCTGTGTCGCAATCATAGTACCGGAAGCGGTTATAGTACAGCCCTGACTCCGTATCCTCATACTGCCCCGGAAAGCGCAGTCTGCATGAGAGGTTATCGTCATTTGCTGCTTCTTCCCGGCCCCAGAGCTGTTGTTTGCCCTGCCAGACAATGGTGCCGTCTTCGGTCAGCAGCTCCTGAATACGGCCAACCGTATCCGTTACTGCATAATGCAACTGGCCTTTCTCATAACGCGCCAGTGGCGTAAAGCTCCCCGGCTCGTATATCCATCGAATGGTGTTTTCGTCGTCTGGTGTGCCATCGGTGTTAACCGGGATTTCTTCCGTCAACTGGTCGCCATTCCAGTGGAAGTCCGTACCGGGTTTGTCGCGATTGGTACAGCGTTTACTGATACGTCTGCCGAACGGGTCATATTTATATTCCCAGCGCTCGCCCTCCGGTGTCTCCAGCCCTGTCAACTGACTTCTGGCGTCCCAGCGGTAGCGCCACTGAAGAGGGCGGTAGCCGCCTTTATCAACCAGCTTCTCCACCAGACGACCGTTAATATCGTATTTCCAGGTGATACCGTGCGCATTGACCACCCGGACAAATTTCCCTTCCTCCGGCATTCCGGTGTCCGGGTTAATCCGGTGTGTTGAGTGTTGCCATTCTTTGTGCTCCCGCGACACCACCCGGCCATGCTGTTGCTGCTGATGTGTCTCGCTCTCCAGTACCTCATTTACCCACGTCTGGCGGCGGGTGATATTGAGGTTACTGTCGTAGATGAAGCGCTCCTCACGCATCTGTGTGTTGCCGCTGCCCGTCCAGGTGGCGTGGCTTATCTGGTCGTTTGCCGTCACGCTGTTGACCATCGTGCCGCGCAGTGAGTCCGATATCATCGTCAGGTTATACGCATGGTCATACAGCCACTGACGTTGCAGGTCTTTGTTCCTGGCCTGCGGCTCTGTCTGGCTGCCCGCGCGCTGCGTGGTCAGCATCCCCGTCTGCGTGTAGCCCTGTGTCTGGTAAAACCCGGTTTCGCTTTTTCTCGCTATTTCCTCGCCGCGCAGGTCATATTCAAAGAGCAGCGGCGCATGGTCCGCTATCTGCCACGAGGTCAGTTCGCCCATTAACCCACGGATAAAGCGTTCGGTAATACCTGCGGTGGTACGCAGCGCCACCGTGTCCAGTTCAGCGTCGTGGCCGTATTCCGTCCGTCTGCCATTAATGGTTTCAGCTGTTAACCGGCTGGCGTCATCGTATTCATAGGTGACGGTGGCATCGTTATTTTTCGCCTCCACCAGACGACACAGTGTGTCATACCGGGAGGTGGTGGCACTGAGGATGCGGTCACTGTCGCCCTGCGTGACTTCTTCATCCGTCACCTGGTCGGTCACGTTATAGCGGCGGTTCAGATGTGTACCGTCCGGGAAGGTGGTGCGGATACAGCGCCCGGCAGCATCATAGCCGTAGGTCAGCGTGCGCCCGGTAAAATCAGTTTCGGCGACAAGCTGTCCGGCTTTGTCATACGTCAGTCGGTAACTTTCGCCTTCAGCGTTGATGATCTCGGTCAGGCGGGTGAGCTTATCGTAGCGGCATTCCAGCCGTTCGCCATCGGGGCGGACCACCGCAGTCAGCAGGTCAAATGCGCCATACTCATAGCGGGTGGTTTTGCCTTCGCCATCGGTGAAGCTCTCCGGCAGCTTCTCGCTGTTCTGGCGCATCAGCTCGCGCACGCCATCCGGGCGGCTGATTTCTTCCACGCTGCCCAGCGGCCCCGCATGGGCTTTACTGTGACGGAACTGTGTGGTGAAGCCCAGCGGGTCTTTGACGCTCAGCAGACGTCTCAGGATATCCTGTTCGAGCTGCGTCACACCGCCATCCGGCGCGACAGCTTCCCTGACCTGATGCAGCGCATCGTGGCTCCAGCGCCAGGTAGCCCCGTTCGGCATGATGCGCGCCAGCAAATCACCCAGTTCGCTGTAGCTGAACTGCTGTTGTCGCCCCTGCGGGTCGGTCAGGCAGACCATACTGCCGTGGTCGTCGTAAGCCCACTGCCAGACCTGATTACCCGGTAGCGTCAGCCGTGTTAACTGCCCGGCTTCGTTATAGTCATAACTCAGACTATAGCCACCCGGCAGGGATACACGGCTTATCTCACCTTCATTATTGTAGTCATACGCCGTGGTGCGCCCAAGCGCGTCGGTGCGGGACTGAAGTTTCATCCCTTCCCATACAGAGACTTCTTCCCGTCCCAGCGGGTCGGTAATGCTGGTGACAAGGTTATCTTCGTTATACCGGTAAAGTTTTTGTCCTCCCTCTGCATCAAGATAGGTGGTACAGCGTTCTTCATCGTTATAGATAAAACGGTCGTTATAGTATCCTTCCGGTGTGGAGACTTCCGTCACCCGCCCTGCGTTATCGTAGCAATAGCTGACCTGTGTTTTATCCGTATCCCGCCAGCGGGTCATCAGCCCTTCAGGCGTATACTCATGCCAGAGATGGGTAAACTGGAAGGTGTCACACTCTGCCAGAAAGCCATTGTCATCGTATTTACAGGACACCAGGCGCTGACGCTGCGGTGTCACCAGGTCAATGCTCAGCAGTTGTTGTTGCTGCCAGTCGAGGGTAAGTGTATAACCGTCGCTGTGGTGGATTTCTGTCAGCAGACTGTCCCGGCGGTGGAAATCAATCCGGTTGCCGTAACTGTCGTGAAGGGCTGACAGCAGGTATATGCCATGGTCTGTTGAGGTAAAAATACGTGTCTGCTGTGAGCTGCGGTCAAAAACAGCCAGCTCGCCGCGCATGTCACCGGACAGCCGATAATTGCCCGCCCGGAAATTTACGGCATTGTGGAAAAGTCCATCCTGTGGAATGGTGAAATAAAGTATCACTCCATCGTGGTCAGTGAAGTGCAGATTCTCGCCATGAACTACCAGCGAACAGGACCATTCATCCGTCCATTTCGGGCCAAATATGCCTGTTTCTTTTGCCTGTGAGCGATAGAAACGTGAAAGCGTCAGCGGCAGGGAGCCAGGCAAACTCAATACGCTGAGTTGCTGGATCAGAGAACCCGTTACCACATCCACCGGGTCACTGGCGCAAAATATTTCTTTCAGTTTGTCGCCCGGATGTTCTAGAAACTCCTTCCAGCCCTTGACTATTCCTCCCATTTTTTTCGCAGCCGCTTCCCTGGCCGCCTTTGCTGCTTCCTTAGCGGCTTTCGCTGCCGCCTTCGCTGCAAGTTTAGCTGCCTTCGCGGCCTCCTTTGCCGCTTTAGCCGCTGCCTTTGCCGACATTTTTCCGGCGGCTTTTGCTCCTTTTACCGCCATCGATGCGGCCTTCGCCGCATCCCCGACGCCCGGCACCGCCGCCGCCAGCGACATCGCCGCCTCAGCGTAATTTCCTCGGGCTGCGCTGATGCCCGCGTTTGCCAAGTCTGCCAGACTACCCACCACCGGAATAAATCCTGCGATATCCAGCCCCGTCTGCACCCAGTCCAGCCAGCCGCTGCCTTCTTCCTCTTCTTCTTCCTCCGTCTCAGGCTCATCCGGTGGGTCAGCCTCATCTGCCGGAACCCCGCCCGGTGGCGGCTGGCCAACTATCAGACCAATGGTGTTTCGGCTGTTCATCCAGAACTCATCGTTATGCCGCAGCATGGGTTTGCCGCCAAAGAATACCGTCTCACTGTGCCCCAGTGGTTCGCACACATCACCGACTGTACCGCTGCTCACGCCTTTTGCCGCCCCCGGCGAATCGCCGATGGTCTGCGGGATTTTGCTCTGGTCCAGCACCACTGCCGGGCAGCCGTTTAGCTTCACTGACGCTACCACCATCACCGCCGTACCCATATTCGCCGTGACAGGGTAGGGGACGGGCGGGGTGGAATCGCCGCGTGGCGTTTTACACACATCCGGTTTGGTGCTGACAACTTTCCAGTCGCCGTTCTGACGTGCGGTATAGTTATCGGCCATCCTTATGCACTCCTTGTCCGGTATCTTGCTTCCAGCACCCGTACTGGTGGTGTGTTACCTGGCAGCAGAAAACGCCAGGTCAGTGCCACGGTCAGCGTGTCAGTATTGATTTCCAGTGTGTCCAGCAACATCGGCAACGGTAAACGGTGTCCGCTCATGGCGCGGATCAGCAGGCGTGCCTGGTGTGCTGGCAGGGAGAAGCGAATATCGCCCTCCGGGCGGAACCCAGTTAGCACAAACTCGCCGCCGGGCAGCGGAAAGGGGATGCGCTGGTCATCCGGGGCGCAGTTCCAGTAATTGAAATCAAAATCATCCGGCAGGTCAGGATGCTGTGTTTCCAGCCATTCCTGGTCATAGGTTCCCGCCAGCGGCAGACGCGGCAACCAGGCACGGCCTATCGCGCCAAACCCCGCAGGCTGGTATTCCGGGGCAAACCAGTCGCCATGCCCGTTAAGGCAGTCAGTAAACTGTTTAAGGGTGAATGGACCGTCCACTGCAATAATGCGGGGTGCTTCCACTTCCCGGAGTTCACAGGCCCGCAGATACCATGCCTGCGAATACCCCAACCCCAGTGGATTGACCGGACAGGCCATATGCGCCAGCGGCGGGTTGTCCGGTTCAGGGTGTTCGCGCCGCTGTTCGTCGGTAAGACGGTATTCTTCCGGGATGCGGGCAGCATAGTCGCTGTCGGCTTCGATGCGGCATTCGCCGCCAAAGGCATAATGGTAGTTCAGCGGCAGGGAGGTGAACGGCTCTGGCTCGGTTTCGTACCATTGACCTGTTAGCGGCTGTTGTCGGTAAAAATGTGGGCCGGTTATCCGCAGCTTTTTATCTATCAGCACCTCACCTGTCGATGAGCGCATCAGTAAACCCGCCGTCATCTCCGGCACGGCAATGCCATCCGGCGTGTACACTGTGCCGTTCACAATGATGTCACAGGCGGGTTTCAGGGGAGCCAGGTCGCTTTCACGCAGCACCGGGGATTTGTTGATTTCTCCGGAATATTCATCTTCCACACATAAGGGCAGCACCGGGTTTTCCATCAGTTGTGCCAGCCACTGGCCTTCGGCATCCTGTATCAGCCGGAAGCCTGTTTTCATGGCGACCACACAATGACGCTCGTTGTGTTTGTCATCCATTGCGTATTGCATCACTGAGAAAGGCGTCAGGTTACGAAATTCCATTTTTCACGCCTTAGTTGATGAACACGTCTTTGCCTTTGATACGGGCTGGCCCGGTGGCAATAAATTCAAACTCTGTGCCTGTGATAGTCACTTTTCCGCCGCTTTCCAGCGTGATGGCACTGGCACCGCATATCAGTTCGATTTTGTCTCCGGATTTAACGAGCGTTTCGTGGTCCACATCGAGTTTATAGTTCTTTTCCACCTTCACTTTTTGGGACTTTTTCACGGTCTCAATATCTTCGCCAGTGATGATTGTCTTCTGATCTCCCCCAACGTTTTTCTCGCGTTTTTCTTTTACGTTAACAGTCTGATTATTCAGTACGGTAATCGTCTGATCGTTGGCAACAGTTACTGTCTGGTCATGCCCGCCTTCTTTCTTGCTGCCCACATTGACCGTCTGTCCGACACCGACTGTGACCGTCTGGTTATTCTTTACCGTTTCGTTATGGTCGTGATTAACCGTAGTGGTTTTGTCATTCAGCACCTCTGTTTGCATGTCCTTCTGGGCATGCATATAGATTTGCTCTTTTGCAGTGGCATCTTCAAAACGCAGTTCATTGAAACCCTCGCCTTTGTAAGTTTTTGAGCGAATGGTCATCTGCGTTTTTGTGCCTGGGAGGTCACCGGGAGAACGATTATCCTGGTGATAGGTGCGTCCCATAATGATGGGCTGATCCGGGTCACCGTTGAGGAAATCCACGATAACTTCCTGCCCGACGCGTGGGATAGCCAGATTGCCGAATCCTGACCCCGCCCATGCCTGTGATACCCGTACCCAGCAGGAGCTGTCTTCACTGCTTTTAGGGCGGTTTCTGTCCCAGTGAAATTTCACACGAACCCGACCGTGTTCATCGCAGAATATTTCTTCTCCCTCAGGGCCGGTTACAATAGCGCTTTGTGGTCCATCGACTTTGGGTTTGGGTAAGGGATAAGGGCGCCAGGTTCGGTTTGCAGGTATCGTTTCAAAACGATTAAAGAGTGACGTTCCTGCTTCTTTGCTGCCATGCAGTGCTTGTGGTTGATGTCCTACCAGCGTACTACTGACTATCTGCCACTTCTGGTTCATGGCTTCCTGTGGGTGCCCGGTAAGAGTAAAGACTGTTCCTGGCCAGAGTTCTGGTGAGTTACTTATTCCGGAAGCCTTTTCGGCATTGTTTCGTAACCCATCCAACTGGTAGCGGGTAAAATCCTGACCATGCTGTTCATCCTTAAATCGCCCTGGATAGTCAAAGATTTCATATTGGTTAAACTGATTATTGAGGTTTTCAGCCTGTTGCTGATATTTTCCCTCCCATCCCGGCACTTTGAAAGTGTAATCCTTGCTAAGAATAGATGAAGGGCGAACATTGGCTTCATAATTGAAAACATTGATGTAACTTTCATCCGCTGCCGTTTTGCTGTTTGGGTTGAAAGGTATAATCGCATTGGTTTTTGCCAGGCGCGAAGCATCATCACATAACGTCAGCTTTTGATCTGCTCCGTTTGGCGAAAATTTATCGTAAAAGAAGATACCTTCTTCTGACCACAGTCGGGTTAAAAACGCCAGGTCCGACTCGCCGTACTGTACGCAGAATTCCCTGGGTGGATGAGAGGATTTAAATGCAGGTTCCCATTCAGTGACGCCATTTTCATTCAACAGCGTTGAGGTGATAGCTTTGATATCCTGTTGCTGAAAGATACGAAAGTTCTGTCTTAGATCACTCCGCCATAGTGGTGGATGAATGCGCAAATTGTACCGCATTTGCCAGTTGTTGTTTTCTGCTATCCCGAAGCTGGCAATGACACCACAAACCGTATGTATAGCTTTTGGCCCTTGCCAGATTTTAAGGATAGCTTTCTTCTCCAGAAGATTTTTGGCTTCAAGCTTAAATCGGTCGCTTGCGACGTTTACATCCAGTAAAAATGGTAATGATAACTTCTTGATTAAGTGAAACTTTACGACAGCAAACGCATCTGCTGCTTGTCCGTCCACCTGTAACGTAAAACGTAGACCTTGTAATGACATATATGACCTCCCTGATGTTCACAGGAAAACAGACAAACTGCCGATAATGGCAATGAAACTACAGTGTTACACTTTTCTTCAGTCACGCTACCGCCGAAGTTTCCGGCATCTGCCATCTCCCGTATGAAAAATGTAACTCGGTGCTGATACTGCTTTTTTGTGGCTAATGACTTTAAAAACAGCACTCTGCCATGACGGCAGAGTGCTGCTGGTTTTAGCTTATGCTTCCAGTGGTGCGCGCCAGTCGTCAGCACCGGAGGTACCTGCTGAGACGTGTTCCCACTCGATTTTGCGGTAAGCCAGAGAGACTTTTACCAGTTGAGTGAATTCACGTTTTTCCGCGTCCTGGCAGTGCGGCATGTGACAGTCGATATCCACAATGGTGGAGTCGGTCAGGCGGGTGGTGAAGAAATGTTCCTGCTTACCTTCCACGGAGGTGCGATACCAGTGCAGTTCGGTGGTTGGCAGCATTTCTCCGGAAGCCAGTGCGTTGTACAGCAGTGGAACTGCTTTGTTCAGCGCCACGGTGAAGATAAACGGCTTGTGTGCACGCTGGCCTGATGGCTGGCCGGACTGAGGATCGGTCGGGACAGTGACGTTGTGGCTGAATTCCTGCACCAGCATCTCGTCTTCATGGCCCTGAACGTAGATATTGCCGACAGATTCAGCAGTAAATGCGCGATCGGTAATCAGTCCCTGAGTTTGTCCTTTAATTGAGATGTAACACGGTGTTGGCATTTCCTTAACTCCTTTGCATTATTTATATTTGTGCTAATTCCCATCAGCACGTTCAATGGTTCTTAACAAACACAAAAACATTGTTCACGGCAATGCTTTTGTGTTTGCCCCTGCGGAGTAGCATTCGTTGTGCTGTCGGTAAAAGTGATGGTGTATTTAAATTCATTGCTGATTGACTCCGGTGCAGTGTTTTTATTTTTATGCATAGGTTGCTCTTGAATTAATATTATTTAATTCATTTTTTCTTCTGTCCTGTAAAGTTAAAGCAACCATGTATTTATATTTGTGATGTAATCATTGTTCATATTCGCCATAATCATTTTGATTGAATGTTTTCTTATAAATTCAGTTAAAACATATGGTTGTGCTGCGATCTTTTGTCTGTGTTTCATCCTGTATATACCATATCCCAGATGAAATACCTGATTATGTGTCATTCGTCACGTCGGCGTGTATTATATGTCGAAGGTTCGAAAAATTGTTTTAAAATTTCATTCAGGGAGTATGATACTCCCTGATCGATGTTTTTGTCATGGCGGATTTTTATTTCCGTTGCTGGCTATTGTCTTTATGGATAATTCTACCATTAATGGTCTGAATAAATATCTATCATCATTTTATGGAATATATACATGAGCAATCATAATGACGGAAGTATAGCGCCTAAGGAACGTATTAATGTCCGCTATGTTCCAAGGACGGATGGTCAGGCGGCTGAAGTTGAGCTCCCGCTGAGCCTGTTGGTTACCGGGGATTTACTGGGAAAGCCGGATGACACCCCTCTGGATGAACGCCAGCCAGTCGCTGTTGACCGAAATACATTAAACGCAGTACTGGCCCAGTCTGGCATTGAACGGAACGTTTCCGTGCCGTCGGTGCTTAGTGAAAAGGCTGACGCGCGTATGGATATCAGCCTGAAAGTCAATTCGATGGCCGATCTCTCGCCGGACAGCATCGCCAGCCAGGTGCCTGAGCTGAAAAAAATGCTGGAGCTGCGTGAGGCGCTGGTTGCCCTCAAAGGGCCGATGGGCAATATCCCGGCATTTCGCGCTCAGTTGCAGGCACTTCTGGATAACGAGGAAACCCGCGAACAGCTGATTCAGGAACTGGGTCTGGCCAGCCAGAAATAACTTTGCACAAGGATTTCACTATGTCTTTACAGGAAGAAGTTGCTCCCGTCAGTGCCGCGCCAGAGGCAGGAACATCATTGCTGGACAATATTATGGCACAAAGCCGTTTTCAGCCTGAGTCTGAAAGCTATGGTATTGCCCGTCAGGGCGTGACCGCATTTATCTCGGCCCTGCTGCAGAATGAAGCTGAGTCAGTCGACATTCTGGCGGTTAACGCCATGATTGCGGATATTGACGAGCGGACAAGTCGCCAGATGGATTTGATCCTTCACGACCCGGTGATTCAGGAACTGGAATCACTGCTGCGCTCCCTGAAATTGCTGGTTGAGCGTACCGATCCGCGCGAAAACATCAAAATTTACCTGCTGCATGCCACCAAAGAAGAGTTGCTGGACAACTTCGAATTCGCCCCGGAAATCACCCAGTCTGGTTTCTATAAGCACGTTTATTCAAGTGGTTACGGCCAGTTTGGCGGCGAGCCAGTGGCGGCAGTTATCGGTAATTATGCGTTCAAAAATAATGCGGCAGATCTGAAATTGCTGCAGTACGTCAGTGCGGTCAGCGCCATGGCGCATGCGCCGTTCCTGTCATCCGTTGCGCCGGAGTTTCTCGGCCTGGATTCCTGGACTGAGCTGCCGGGCATTAAAGATGTCGGTGCGATTTTTGAAGGTCCTGCCTATACCAAATGGCGCGCATTGCGCGAGTCAGAAGACTCCCGGTATCTCGGCCTCACTTCCCCACGTTTCCTGCTGCGTCAGCCGTATGCGCCGGGCGACAACCCGGTGAAAAGTTTCAATTACCGGGAAAATGTTGCCCACAGCCATGATGATTATTTGTGGGGGAATACGGCATTCCTGCTGGCTGCCAATATGGCTGACAGCTTTGCGAAGTACCGCTGGTGCCCGAATATCATCGGTCCGCAGAACGGTGGTGCAGTAAAAGATCTGCCGGTTCATCTGTATGACGCGATGGGACAGCTGCAGGCTAAAATTCCGACCGAGGTACTGATCACTGACCGTCGTGAATTTGAGCTGGCGGAAGAGGGGTTCATTACTCTGACCATGCGTAAGGGCAGTGATAACGCTGCCTTTTTCTCGGCTAATTCGGTACAGAAGCCAAAAGTATTCCCCAATACTCCGGAAGGCAAAGACGCGGAGACCAACTACAAGCTGGGCACCCAGCTACCGTATCTCTTTGTTATCAGCCGCCTGGCACACTACATCAAAGTTCTGCAGCGCGAACAGATTGGCTCCTGGAAAGAGCGTGGTGATCTGGAGCGCGAACTGAACACCTGGATCCGCCAGTATGTGGCCGATCAGGAAAATCCGCCAGCTGAAGTGCGCAGCCGTAAGCCGCTGCGTCAGGCGAAAATTGAAGTGCTGGATGTGGAAGGTGAACCGGGCTGGTATCAGGTGGCGCTCTCCGTGCGTCCGCATTTCAAATATATGGGCGCCAGTTTTGAACTGTCCCTCGTTGGCCGTCTCGACCGGGATTAATCACCATGACGGAACGGGATATCGGAATGCAGGGAAGTTTGTTTGAGCGGGTGGGGAATGCGGCCAGATCGTCGCGCCGCTTATCGTCACCTGGGCAGTTGTTACAGTCCATCAGACGAAACCTGGAAAACGTTCTGAATACCCGTTCCGGCAGTTGCTATGGTTCGCCGGAGCTGGGCATTCCTGATCTGAATGATGATGCGCTGGTCTCCAGTGATTTCCGTCAGGAAATTGGCCGGGGAATTCGTGACTGCATTCTCCGTTATGAGCCCCGACTCTTTGATGTGACGGTAGATGCCGATTCACCGGATGTCAGTGCTCCGCAGGAATTACGTTTTCATATTGTGGCGCAGGTGAGTTTTAACGATGCCAGAGATCTCCTGGAGTTTGAGATCCTGCTGGATAACCGCCAGCGCTACCGGGTGGAGTGACAAAATGGCTTTTGAGGAACGTTACTACCGGGAAGAGCTGGATTATCTGCGCCAGTTAGGCAAGTTGCTGGCAGAGGATAAACCTTATCTGGCCCGTTTTCTGGCGGAAAAGGAAGGCGATCCGGACGTGGAGCGTCTGCTGGAAGCTTTCGCTTTTCTGTCAGGGGGGCTGCGGCAAAAACTGGAAGATGAATTTCCGGAGTTTACCCATGGGATTATCCGGATGCTCTGGCCCAATTACCTGCGTCCGGTTCCATCGATGACGGTGGTTGAATACAGACCCGAAAACAACCTGAAAGCGCCAGTACAGGTTTCCCGTGAAGAACTGGTGACAACCCGTCCGAACATGAATGGGTCATCTGTACATAAAGGGGCATTAACTGACGGAGAAGATGCTTTTGTCCCAGCCTGTCATTTTACTCTTGCCCGGGATATGTGGCTGCAACCGCTGCAACTCCGTGATGTTCGTAATACCAGCACCCTCAAAGAAGGCATCATTGATGTTGATTTTTTTATGGATGCTGGTGTGTCTCCCCTGACTCTGGATTTTAATAAACTTACGTTCTGGCTGGGAAACGACGATGACTATACCCGCCATCAGCTCTACCTGTGGTTCAGTGAACGCCTGATGGATGCTGAATTGATTGTGGGTGAGCGTCGCATTGCGTTACCGGAACTGTGGCTGGAAGCTGCCGGGTTTGAACGTGAGGATGCGCTGCTGCCGTGGCCTAAAAATGTTCATAACGGCTATCGTGTTCTTCAGGAGTATTTCTGCTACCCGGAAAGCTTTTTTTTCTTTCATCTGCGGGATGTCGCGGCATTACCGGAAGATTTTCCTGCAGGTTCTTTTACATTGCGCCTGCATTTTAATCAGCCGTTGCCGGTGGATATCAAACTGCGCGAGAGTTCATTGCGGCTTTACTGCACACCTGCCGTCAACCTGTTTGTTCACCATGCCGAACCGGTCAGGCCGGATGGAAGTACGCCGCAATATCCGCTGAAAGCCAGCCATCAGCACCCGGATGCTTATGATATTTTCCGGGTTAAATCTGTGGCGGGCCAAAGCGCGGAGACAGATGAGCTCTCTGTAAAAGGGAACAAAACCCGGTTCTGGCCAGAGTTTGAAAGTTTCAATCACCAGCTTGAATACAGCCGCCAGCGTGAGGTGGTGTACTGGCACCACCGGACAAAAACGTCCCTGTTTCATCGTGGCCTTGAGCATGCCATCGCCTTTGTTCACGCCGATGGTAGGCTGCCTGAGCCGTCCATGCTGGAGGGCGAGGTCATTACCGCTTCGCTGGTCTGTACCAACCGGATGTTGCCTGCGGAATTGCACACTGGCGATATCTGCGTGGCCGTGGGGAAAAACCCGGCCGTAGCCAGCTTCAGCAACGTCACGCGCCCGACGCGGCCATTGTACCCGGTCACGGATGGCGATATGCACTGGTCACTGATTTCCAGTATGAACCTGAATTATCTCTCTCTCCTGGACCGTGATGCGCTGGTACAGATCCTGCGTACTTTCGATTTACCCGGCATCCATCATCCACAGCAGGCCCGGTTGTCACAGCAAAAACTGGACGCAATTGAGAAAATGGAAACTAAACCGGTGGATCGGTTGTTCAAAGGCGTCCCGGTAAGGGGGCTTGCGACCTCGTTGTGGATCAATCCGGCACCCTTTATCTGCGAGGGTGAGGTTTACCTGTTAGGTGTCGTGCTGTCTGAGTTCTTTGCCCTGTACGCCAGTATCAATTCATTCCACTGCCTGAAGATTATCAATACAGAAAGTCAGGAGGTCTGGGAATGGAAGAGTACCGGCCAGCACGCCCTGATGTGATATTTCCGGCAGATGTGCGCGGCATCAATTTCTATACCCTGCTGGAGTCGCTCTATCGTCGCTACGGTGAACCGGACAGTGAACCTTCTCTGCGTACCGAGCCGAAAGATGAGGTGGTGCTGTTTAAATCTGATGCCAGCATTGCGTTCCCTGGTAGTGATTTAACATCGCTCACGCGCAGAGATAACGGGCAGTTCACGCTGACCTCAACATTTCTCGGTTTTTCCGGCAGTCAGTCACCGTTACCGGGTTATTACCTGGATCAAATGGCCCGGGAGTCTGCGCAGAATGAAGAAGGGCTGAACGATTTTCTGGATCTGTTCAGCCATCGCTGGACGCAGTTTGCTTATCACGCCTGGCGTAAGTACCGCTACTACATCTGTTTTCGCAATGGCGGGACGGATGCATTTTCACAGCGCATGTATTCCCTTGTCGGGTTGGGTAACCGCAGTGCACGTGACAGGCTCGCCATCAACCACAGCAAAATGCTGGCCTATGCCGGAATACTGGCGACGCCGGGGCGTTCGCCGGACGTGGTATGCAATCTGGTTTCCCACTGTTTTGATTTGCCGGATGTCACGATTGAGAGCTGGCAACTTCGCAAAGTGGCGATCGAGCCGTCAGAGCAGAACCGGGTGGGGGTTCGTAATCCGAAGATACGAACCGACGGACATGTCGCCGGGCGCTCTGTGCTGGGCGTCAATTTCACACTCGGCGCGCGGGTACCGGATCGCAGCGGTAAATTCCTGCTGCGGATTAACGGCCTGGATATGGCGCGTTACCTGTCGTTTTTACCTGACGGGGATGATCATCAGGCGCTGAAAATGTTTATTTCGTTTCTGTTGCGTGACCAGCTTGCCTGGGATCTGCAATTGGGTCTGGCACCGGAGCAGGCCAGAAGGATGCAGCTGGGGGATAAATCGTGTTCCCGTCTGGGACGGACCTGTTTTATTGGCCAGCCGGTTACTTCGCCTTCCGTCACCCTCCACATCAGGGATTAATTTTATGGAGCAACAAATGACTGAGGAAAAACCACAGTCTTCCACGCTGTCGCTGACGCTACAGGTGATGAACGGCAATGAACTGGAAAGCGGTCGTGCCGCAAAATGCCTGTTTTCCGGTGACGGCGGCGAGATAGGCCATGCGGAAGGGTGCCACTGGCCGGTACAGGATCGGGCCGGTTCGGTTGCCGGGCGCGCCTGCGCCATTGTGCTGCATGACGGCGCTTTCTGCCTGCGCAGCCTGATGCCGGGGTTGATGATCAACCTGGCTCCGGTGGCCTCCGACGCCGGGCTGGTGCGCCTGCGTCAGGGGGATGAAATCAGTCTGGGCGCGCTGGCATTAAAAGTCTTTCTGCACGAAGGCAAACGTATCAGCTATGACGAGCAGATGGCGACACCGGAAAGCATTGTGATGCAGCGTGACGGTCTGGTGGAGGCACTGATTTCTACCGACGGCCAGCCGGAATATCCGGGGCTGCAGCAGCGTCACCAGCTGACGTCCACGGTGGTCAACAGCTTTTCCTCCGACCCTTTACAGGTGTTAGAGAGTGAAAGTCTGACCGCCGCACCGGCGGCTTACGGGCAGCAGACCGTGCCGTTGTCGGATCTGCAGGCCAACGGCGGGCTGGACACCTCTTTTATGGATCTGCCCCCGGTATATGCGGACCCGCGTGATGAAGATGAGTTTACTGCGGCGCAAACGGCGCAGAAACATCTGGCGGTAACGCCGCTGCTGCGTGGGCTGGGCAGTTCGCTCAGCGTGCACAATTCGCAGGACGCCGACGCCTTTCTGGAAGAGAGCGGACGCGCCCTGCAGGCCGCGATTCAGGGGCTGCTGGATTTACAGCACAGCCAGAACAGTCTGTCGGACAAACACCTGCGCCCGCTGGAAGATAACCCGCTGCGCCTGAATCTTGACTACGCCACGGCGCTGGAAGTGATGTTCGCCGAAGGCAAAAGTCCGGTGCATCTGGCGGCGCCTGCCGCCATTCGCGAGAGCCTGCGCAATGTCCGCCATCACGAAGAGGCCAACCGGGCGGCGATTGCCGAAGCGCTGCGGGTGATGCTGGAGGCGTTTTCGCCGCAGAGCCTGCTGCGCCGCTTTGTGCAGTATCGCCGCAGCCACGAGCTGCGCCGGGAGCTGGACGATGCCGGGGCATGGGCAATGTACCGCCATTATTACGCCGAACTGGCTTCGGACAGGCAGCAGGGATTTGCCATGCTGTTTAACGAAGTCTATGGCCAGGTGTATGACCGGGTATTGCGTGAGAAGCAGCGGGAACCGGAAGCATGAGACGCGTTTTTGTCATGCTGATGCTGGCGCTCAGCGTCAGTGGCTGCACGATGACCAAAAAGATCGGCCAGGTGATTGCCGATCCCGGTATTCAGGTTGGCGATCTGAAACAGCAGTCTTCTGGGGTAACCCTCACGCTGCTGACCGAGCCGGACAGCAACCTGAACGGCGAGGGCGATCCTGCCCCGGTTGATGTGCAACTGGTGTACCTGACCGATGACTCAAAATTTCAGGCAGCGGATTACGACCTGATGGCGTCCACACCGTTGCCGGAAGCGCTGGGGAAAAACTATCTCGACCACCAGGATTTTACCCTGTTGCCGGACACGCTCAAAACGCTGCCTGACGTGAGTCTGGATGCAAAAACACAGTTTATTGGCATCGTCGCTTACTTCTCCGACGACCAGGCCAGCGAATGGAAGCAAATCGTGCCGGTGGAAGGAACCGGGCATCACTACCGCCTGCTGGTGCACGTACGCCAGAACAGTATTGAAATGAAGACCGAGGACAAATAACGATGGCCACAATGAAAAACCGGGTACTCTGGCAGGAAGGGATGTTTGCGCTGCCCCAGCACTTTCAGCAGCAGCAGCGCCATAACGATGCGATGCTGTGCGAGCGGCTGGATGCGCTGGGTGATTTTGCCTGGGGATTTACCGGACTGTCGCTGAACACTGAACTGCTGGCGCAGGGCAAGGTGATGATCGACCGGGCGGGGGGCTGTCTGCCGGACGGCACCGTGTTCCGCATTCCTGAACAGGATCTGCTGCCGCTGCCATATCAGCCACGGGAACTCACCACACCGGAAAGCCACGATATTTATCTGGCGCTGCCGGTCGCCACCCATAACATCAGCGAAGTGCAGGGCATTCGCAGCGCGGGGCAGAGTTCGGAGCGCTACAGCGTGGTGCACACCGATGTCCGCGACGTACACAGCAATGACGGCGATATGCAGTCGCTGACGCTGGGCCAGCTGGGGCCGAAAATCGTCAGTGGCGCAGAGGATCTCAGCGCGATGGTGGTGCTGCCGCTGTGCCGTATCCGCAGTTTTCAGGCCGGTGGCGCGCTGGTACTGGATGATGATTTCATCCCGACCTGCCAGACGCTGCGCGTCAGCCCGGTACTAAACCGCTTTGTCGGTGACGTGCAGGGGCTGATCGCCACCCGCGCCGCCGATCTGGCGAAGCGTATTGGTTCGCCGGAGCAGAGCGGGATCGCCGACGTCGCCGAGTTTATGATGCTACAGATGCTTAACCGCTGGCAGATGCATTTTTCTCATCGGGCGCGTCTGCATACCCTGCACCCGGAAACCTTTTATCTGGATCTGGTCAGCCTGCTGGGCGAGCTGATGACCTTTACCGAAAACAGCCGTCTCCCCTGTGTCGTCGAGTCTTATGACCATCGCGATTTAACGCAGTCTTTTAAAACGGTGATCCCGGAGCTGCGTCGGGCGCTCAATATTGTCCTGCAACCCCGTGCGCAGAACCTGCCGCTGATCTTTACCGAAGGCGTCTATCTGGCCACGGTCAACGATCCGGGTCTGTTGCAGTCCGGTGTCTTTGTGCTGGCGGTTCGCGCCCGGATGCCGCATGCCCAGCTAATCCTCCAGTTTACCCAGCAGTCGAAAATCGCCGCCACCGACAAAATCCGCAATATGGTCAGCGTGCAGGTGCCGGGCATTCCGCTGCGCGCGCTGCCGGCGGCCCCCCGTCAGCTACCGTACCATGACGGCTATGTCTACTTTGAACTGGAGAAAGGCAGTTCCGCCTGGCAGGACGTGGTGAAGGCGGGCGCGCTGGCGATGCATATTTCCGGGACCTTCCCGGAGCTGGATATGCAGCTGTGGGCGATAAGAGGATAAGACGATGAGCGAATTCGTCCTGCCGTCTGAACCGGACTCCGGTCGCCAGTATCGCCTGGCGCTGCGCGGCAACAGCCTGAATCCGATGATCGATGCCGCCACGCCGCTGCTGGGGATGGTGATGCGTCTGTCAGGGATGAACAGCCTGAATATGCCGGAACACCTGTTTGCGCAGGTGGTGACCGACGTGCAGGCGGTGGAGCAACTGCTGCAGGAGCAGGGCTATGAGCCGGGCGTGATTGTGTCTTTTCGTTACATCCTCTGCACCTTTATTGATGAGGCGGCGCTCGGCAACGGCTGGTCAAACAAAAACGAGTGGATCAGGCAGTCGCTGCTGGTCCATTTCCACAACGAGGCCTGGGGCGGGGAAAAGGTGTTTATTCTGCTGGAACGCCTGATGCGTGAACCAAAACGCTACCAGGATCTGCTGGAGTTTTTATACCTCTGCTTTTCACTCGGTTTTCGCGGGCGCTACAAAGTGGCGCAGCAGAGTCAGGACGAGTTTGAACAGATATACCGCCGCCTGCACCACGTGCTGCGTCCATTGCGCGGCGATGCGCCGTTTCCGCTGCTGCACCAGAATCAGGTCGCGCAGGGGGGACGCTACCGGCTGATAAAACGCCTGACCGTCAGACACCTTCTGCTGGGCGGCATGGTTGTGCTCGCCCTGGTGTATCTGTTTTATCTGCTGCGCCTTGACGGCCAGACGCAGGACATTCTTCACCAGTTAAACCGGCTGCTTGCCAGGTAAGGACACCCATGATTCAGATTGATATCTCCACGCTGGTTAAACGGCTGAACCCGTTCTCCCGTCAGGCGCTGGAAATGGCCGCCACGGCCTGTATGAGCCAGCAGGCCACCGAAATTACCGTCAGCCATGTGCTGACCCAGATGCTGGCCATTCCGCGCTGCGACCTGCGGGTGATTATGGAAAAGGCAGAGATAAGCGTGGACGAGCTGGGACAGGCGCTGAAGGTGGAGCATTACGCCACCATGCGCCATACCGACAGCTACCCGGTATTCTCGCCGCTGCTGGTTGAATGGCTGCGCGACGGCTGGCTGCTGGCCTCGGCGGAGATGCAGTCCAGCGAGCTGCGCGGCGGTATCCTGCTGCTGGCTCTGCTGCATTCTGCGTCGCGCTATGTGCCGCCTGCCGCAGCCCGGTTGCTGACCGGGATTAACCGCGACCGGTTACGCCAGGATTTTGCCGACTGGACGCGGGAGTCGGCGGAGTCGGTCATGCTGAATGCGGATAAATCGGCTCCCACGGCAGTGCGTTCAGAAGAGAGTCTCCTTGCCCGTTACGCCAAAAACATGACTGAAGACGCCCGTCAGAGACGGCTCGACCCGGTGCTGTGCCGGGACAAAGAAATCGACCTGATGATCGACATTCTCTGCCGACGTCGCAAGAACAACCCGGTGGTGGTGGGAGAGGCGGGGGTGGGCAAGAGTGCGCTGATCGAAGGGCTGGCGCTGCGTATCGTTGCCGGTCAGGTGCCGGACAAGCTGAAAAATACCGATATTATGACGCTGGATCTGGGGGCGTTGCAGGCGGGGGCTTCCGTTAAGGGCGAGTTTGAGAAGCGTTTTAAGGGGCTGATGGCGGAAGTGATTCAGTCGCCGGTCCCCGTCATTCTGTTTATCGACGAGGCTCACACGCTGATTGGCGCGGGCAACCAGCAGGGCGGGCTGGATATCTCCAACCTGCTGAAACCGGCGCTGGCGCGCGGCGAGCTGAAAACCATTGCCGCCACCACCTGGAGCGAATACAAAAAATACTTCGAGAAAGATGCTGCCCTGTCGCGCCGCTTCCAGTTAGTGAAGGTGAGCGAACCGACAGCGGCAGAAGCGACCATTATTCTGCGCGGGCTGGCGGCGGTGTACGAGCAGGCGCACGGTGTGCTGATTGATGATGATGCGCTGCAGGCGGCGGCGACACTGAGCGAGCGCTACCTCTCCGGGCGTCAGCTGCCGGATAAAGCTATCGACGTACTGGATACCGCCTGCGCCCGCGTGGCAATCAATCTGTCCTCGCCGCCAAAACAAATCTCAGCGCTGACCACCCAGTGCCAGCAGTGCGAGGCGGAGATCCGCCAGCTTGAGCGGGAAATACGGATTGGTCTGCGCCCGGACGGTGGCAGGCGCGATGAGGTTCACGCGCAGTATGAAACGGCGCAGGCAGAACTGCAGGCGCTGGATGCCGCGTGGCATCAGCAACAGACGCTGGTACAGGAAATTATCGCCCTGCGCCAGGCATTGCTGACGGAAGCAGAGGCGCAGGATGAGGACGATGCGGCAAACGACGACGTGCTACCGCAGGCTGATACCGTACCGGAAGAGACAACCGCGGCTGCGGAACGCCTGGCGTCTCTGAGCGCTGAGCTGGATTCGCTGCACCATACGCAGTTGCTGGTATCACCGCATGTGGACAAAAAACAAATCGCGGCTGTGATTGCTGAATGGACCGGCGTCCCGCTCAATCGCCTGTCGCAGAATGAAATGTCGGTCATTACCGATCTGCCGCAGTGGCTGGGCGAGACCATTAAAGGCCAGGACCTGGCGATTCAACATCTGCATAAACACCTGCTGACGGCGCGGGCCGATCTGCGTCGTCCGGGGCGTCCGCTCGGCGCGTTTCTGCTGGCCGGTCCCAGCGGTGTGGGTAAAACAGAAACCGTTCTGCAACTGGCTGAGCTGCTCTACGGCGGGCGTCAGTACCTTACCACCATCAACATGAGCGAATTCCAGGAGAAACACACCGTCTCACGCCTGATTGGCTCACCGCCGGGCTATGTCGGCTATGGCGAGGGCGGCGTGCTGACCGAAGCGATTCGCCAGAAACCCTATTCCGTGGTGCTGCTCGATGAGGTGGAGAAAGCGCACCCTGACGTGCTCAACCTGTTCTATCAGGCCTTCGACAAAGGTGAAATGGCCGACGGCGAAGGGCGACTGATCGACTGTAAAAACATCGTTTTCTTCCTGACCTCCAACCTCGGTTATCAGGTGATTGTCGAACATGCGGATAATCTGGAGGTTATGCAGGAAGCCCTGTATCCGGTGCTGGCGGACTTCTTTAAACCGGCGCTGCTGGCGCGAATGGAGGTGGTGCCGTATCTGCCACTGTCACGCGAAACGCTGACCACCATTATTGCCGGAAAACTCGCCCGTCTGGATAACGTGCTGCGTACCCGTTTCGGCGCAGAGGTGGTGATTACACCGGGTGTGACCGATGAAATTATGCAGCGCGTTACCCGCGCCGAAAACGGGGCGCGCATGCTGGAGTCGGTTATTGACGGCGATATGCTGCCGCCGCTCTCGTTGCTGCTGTTGCTGAAGATGGCGGCGAATACCGCTGTCGCCCGTATCACGCTGGATGTGCAGGACGGTGTGTTTACTGCCGACGTGGAGGCGGCGGCAACAGAGGAAGAATGCACGGTATGAGACCTTCTGCCTGCTGGCTGCTGCCCCTGTTGCTGACGGTTTCACCGGTGTATGCCAGTGAGACGGCGGATGCGCAGACCACGCTTAACGCAATGTCGGCCTGTCGGAAACAGCCTGCCGCCCTGGAGCGTCTGGACTGCTATGACCGCATTCTGTCACCGCAGCCTGACACCGGCTTTGCCGGGGCGCTGGTGAAGGCGCGCTATGACGGCGAGGCGCGCAAAAGAGCCTTTGAGCAGGAGGCGCAGCGTGCGGATAACTCCACGGCGCTGCTGCTGACCCGTACCGAAGGTGAACGTCCGGCGGTGATTATCACCACGCCCGCTATCGGCAGCCTGCCGCCACGCCCGGTGCTGATGTTCAGCTGTGTCGACAATATCACCCGGATGCAGGTGGCGCTCGCATCACCCCGGCAGGATAGCGATATTCCGGTGACGTTGAAAACAGACAACGGGCTGTTACGTTCGCACTGGTTTGTCCGTGAAAACGGCTATCTGCTGGAGGCCAGCCGGGGGCTGGCGGGAATTGACGAGATTAAACAGTTGTTCGACGCAAAAACGTTAACCCTGGAAACCGGGAACGGAAGCTCCGGGCAACTGACCTTTAACATTGACGGACTGGCGCAGACTCTCGCGCCGCTGCGTGAAGCCTGCCACTGGGCGGGGGAATAACGATATGGATATACATAACCCGGACGTCTGGCTGGCGCATCTGCTGGAAGCGCTGCCGGAAGAAAAACTGGCCAGTAAACTCAGCGATGAAAACCCGCAGTGGGAATATATCGACGGCGAAATTGTCAAGCTGGGTTCGCTGAACCACGCGCAGCTTGATGTCCCGGAACTCCAGCGGCAGGGGCTGCAGCTTCTGGCCTCGGAGAGTAAGGATTTTCGCCTGGTGTCACATCTGCTGCGCACCCTGCAACATGCGGGTAACCCGCTACTTGCGCTCAGCGTACTGACACAATACGTCACCCATTACTGGACTATCGCCTGGCCGCAGAGCGCCGCGAATAAGAAACGCTTTGCCGACCAGATCCTGAAACGTTTTGAACCCGGCATGGGGGGATTTGCTGCCACATCCGCCCCGGAGCAGCGTGATGCTCTGCTGGGGGAACTGGCAAAACTGGCACAGTGCTGGCAGACGTGCGGAATGCCGGAACTGGCGTCTGCCACCGATGACCTGTTCGCGCAGTACCAGCGGGCGTTTCGTGACAGCTCTCCAGTAGCCGCTCCGCCGGTACCACCTACCATTGGTGCAACGATCCCGGAAGTCGTGCCAGTCACGGCAGCACCTGCGCCGGTGGTGAACATCGACAGCCATGACGATAAAGCCTGGCGTGACACGCTGCTGAAGGTGGCTGGTATTCTCTGCGAACGTCAGCCTGATTCGCCGCAGGGATACCGCCTGCGCCGTCACGCTCTGTGGCAGAACATTACCTCCGCCCCGCAGGCGGAGAGCGACGGTCGCACGCCACTGGCGGCGGTCTCTGCCGATATGGTCGCTGACTACCAGGCTCGTCTTGCCCGTGCGGATATGACGCTCTGGCAGCAGGTTGAGCAGAGCCTGCTGCTGGCACCCTACTGGCTGGACGGCCATCACCTTTCTGCGCAGATAGCGCAGTTGCTCGGCCACGACGACGTGGCGCAGGCGGTGCGTGCTGAGGTTCGTCGTTTTGTGGCGCGTCTTCCTGCGCTTGCTTCCCTGCTGTTTAACGACCGTTCGCCGTTTATCAGCGACGCCACCCGGCAGTGGCTGGCCGATAAGCCGCAGAAACCGGTCGCTGTTGCGGTTGCCACGGATGATATGACGCAGCAGGTCTGGCAGTGCTGGCAGGAGCAAGGACTGGAGGCGGCGCTGGCGCTGGCTGAAAAGCAGCCTGGTAATACGCCGCGCGCGCAGTTTTACCGCCAGTATCTGACGGCGCAACTGCAGGAAGCCGCTGGCATGACGCAGCTTACACAATACCATTACCAGATGCTGTTTAAGACTGGACTGCACACGATGCTGTCTGACTGGGAACCGGCGTTGCTGGAACAGCTGGAAACGAAACTCGCGATGGAAACGGCGAGCGAATAAAACAGGAGCGTTTTGTGTTCAGAATACCGACTCCCCGTATACCCCCGCTGTTCAGCGGGCTGGCATCCATGCTCAGACCTGCGATGCCCCGGTTTAAAGTATCCGTGGCCTGGCTGCTGGCGCTGGCGTGGGTGATATTGCTGGTCTGGGTCTGGTGGAAAGGTCCGGCGTGGCGGTTTTACGAGACATACTGGCTGAAACCGCTGGCCAATCGCTGGCTGGCGACGGCGGTCTGGGTGCTGCTGGCCCTCATCTGGCTGACCGTCAGCGTGGTGAAACGCCTGCAGCGGGTGGAAAAACAGCAGAAGCAGCAGCGTCAGGAAGAGCTGGATCTGCTTACCGTGGCCGTCAACGTTCAGCAGCGTTATCTCGACCGTTGGCTACTGCGGCTGCAGCGCCATCTGGACAGCCGTCGCTATCTGTGGCAACTGCCGTGGTATCTGGTCACGGGACCTGCGGGCAGCGGTAAAACAACATTGTTGCGCGAAGGGTTTCCGGCTGACGTGATTTATACGCCGGACGCCAGCCGGGGAGCCGACCAGCAGGTCTTTATCACGCCCTATGTGGGCAGGCAGGCGGTAATTTTTGATACCGATGGCGCGCTGGCGGATCCGGATAATGGCAACCTGTTACACCGTCGCCTGCGGGAGCACTGGCTGGGCTGGTTGCTGCAAAAGCGTACGCGACAGCCGCTCAACGGCCTGATCCTGACGCTGGATCTGCCGGATTTACTGACTGCCGATAAACGCCGCCATGAGCAGCTGGTACAGACGCTGCGCGGCCAGCTGCAGGCGATCCGCCAGACGCTGCATTCCCGTCTGCCGGTCTATATCGTACTGACCAAGCTGGATCTACTGGCCGGGTTTGCCGCCTGGTTCCGTGCCCTGGATCGCAACGGGCGCGACAGTATTCTGGGGGTGACGTTCACCCACAATGCCCATGAACGCGATGACTGGCGTCGCGAGCTGGATGCCTTCTGGCAGTCCTGGGGACAGCAAATGAACCTGGCGCTGGCGGACCAGATGCTCAGCCAGTCCGCCCCGGCGGCACGCAGCGCGGCGTTCAGTTTCTCCCGCCAGATGCTGGGGGGCGGGGAGACAATTGCCCGACTGCTGGAAGCGTTACTGGACGGTGAGCACCAGGATATCTGCCTGCGCGGCGTCTATCTGACCTCTTCCCTGCAGCGCGGACAGATGGATGACATTTTTACCCAGTCCGCCGCCCGCCAGTACGGGCTGGAACAGAGTTCCATGGTTGCCTGGCCGCTGGTCGATACCACGCCGTACTTTACCCGAGAGCTGTTCCCGCAGGTGCTGCTGGCCGAGCCGAACCTGGCCGGGGAAAACCGCCTGTGGCTGACCCGGTCTCGTCACCGGATGAGTCTCTTTGCCGGGTGTGGTGCGGTGGCAGGGTTACTGCTTATCTGGGGCTGGCATCACGGGTATAACGAAAACTACCGCGCCGGGCAGACCGTGCTGGCGCAGGCGAAGTCCTTTATGGCGGTGCCGCCGCCGCAGGGCATGGATGACAGCGGTTATCTGCAACTGCCGCTGCTGAATCCGGTGCGTGATGCCACGCTGGCCTACGGCGACTGGGGCGACAGAAGCTGGCTGGCGGATATGGGGCTCTATCAGGGGACGCGGGTGGGGCCTTACGTGGAGCAGACGTATCTTAAATTGCTGGAGCAGCGTTACCTTCCGGCCCTGCTGAACGGGCTGGTGAAACAGATGAACAGCGCGCCGCCGGAGTCGGAAGAGAAACTCGCCGCATTGCGCGTCATCCGCATGCTGGAAGACAAGAGCGGGCGTAATGACGCGGTGGTGAAGCAGTTTATGGCGAAGCGCTGGAGCGAGCAGTTTCACGGGAAGCGTGATGTTCAGGCGCAGCTGATGTCCCATCTTGATTATGCGCTGGCGCACACCGACTGGCACGCACAGCGCCAGCAGGGGGATGCCGACGCCGTCAGCCTGTGGGGGCCTTACGAGAAAACGGTTGTCGCCGCGCAGAAAGAGCTGAGTAAACTGCCGGTTTATCAGCGGGTATACCAGAGCCTGAAAACGCGGGCGCTGGGCGTGCTGCCCGCCGATCTCAGCCTGCGCGATCAGACCGGGCCGACGTTTGAGCAGACATTTATTTCCACCGACGACAATAAGCTGATTGTCCCGCAGTTTCTGACCCGTTACGGCCTGCAGAGCTATTTTGTGAAACAGCGTGAGGAGCTGGTGAAGCTCACCGCCATGGATTCCTGGGTGCTGGCCCTGACGCACAATGTGACCTACAGCGAGGCTGACCGGACGGAAATTCAGCGCCAGCTTATTGAGCAGTATATCAGCGATTACACCGCCACCTGGCGGGCAGGCATGGATAACCTGAATGTCCGGGACTACGAAAATCTGGCGGCGCTGACCGGTGCGCTGGAGCAGATTGTCAGCGGCGATCAGCCTTTTCAGCGGGTACTGACGGCGCTGCGTGACAATACCCGTCCGCCGCTCCTGTCTGAAAAACTGAGTGACAAGGAACGCGCACAGGCGCAGGCCGAGCCGGACTGGCAACTGCTGAACCGTCTGGGCCATGAGTTTGGGCCTGAAAACAGTAGCCTGGAAGAGCAGAAGGAGAAAGCCAGTACCCTGCAGGCGGTCTATCAGCAACTGACCGAACTGCACCGCTATCTGCTGGCGATACAGAACGCGCCGGTGCCGGGAAAATCGGCCCTGAAGGCGGTACAGCTCCGGCTGGATCAGAACAGCAGCGATCCGATTTTCGCCACCCGCCAGATGGCGAAAACCCTGCCTGCGCCGCTTAACCGCTGGGTGGGTAAGCTGGCGGAGCAGGCGTGGCATGTGGTGATGGTAGAGGCGGTCCATTATATGGAGGTGGACTGGCGCGACAACGTGGTGAAAACCTTCAACGATCAGCTGGCGGATAAATATCCGTTTAACGCCCGGTCGAAAGAAGACGCTTCGCTGGATGCGTTTGAACGCTTCTTTAAACCGGGCGGCGTGCTGGATACGTTCTACCAGCAGAACCTGCAGCTGTTTGTGGAAAACAGCCAGGGGCTGAACGGGGAAGACAATGTGGTGATCCGCGAAGATGTCCTGAACCAGCTCGATACCGCGCAGAAGATCCGCGACATCTTCTTCAGCCCGCAGAATAGACTGGGGGCGCAGTTCGCGGTGGAAACCGTGGCGCTGTCCGGCAACAAGCGTCGCAGCGTACTGAACCTTGACGGACAGCTGGTGGATTACGCCCAGGGGCGCAACTACACGGCGCACCTGGTGTGGCCGAACAATATGCGCGAAGGCAATGAGAGCAAGCTGACGCTGGTGGGCGCGGGGGGCAACACCTCGCCGCGCAGTATTGCCTTCAGCGGCCCGTGGGCGCAGTTCCGCCTGTTTGGCGCAGGGCAGCTTACCAGCGTGCAGGACGGTACCTTTACCGCCCGCTTCAGCGTGGATGGCGGCACCATGACCTACCGTGTCCACACCGATACGCAGGACAACCCGTTTGCCGGCGGGCTGTTCAGCCAGTTCCGGCTGCCGGATACGTTGTACTGAGGAGGTGACGACGATGAGTACGGATATTCAGACGATTATCACCGGTCAGGATCCGCGCGGCCTGCCGGAGTTCAGCGCCCTGCGTGAGGAGATCAACAAGGCCAGCCACCCGGCGCAGCCGGAGATGAACTGGACGCTGGTGGAGTCGCTGGCGCTGACCATTTTTAAGTCCAACGGCGTGGATTTGCACACCGCCAGCTACTACACGCTGGCGCGCACGCGTACGCAGGGGCTGGCCGGGTTCTGCGAAGGCGTGGAGTTACTGGCGGCGTTGATTGGCCGCGAATGGGATAAGTTCTGGCCGCAGGGTGGGGCCGCGCGCACGGAAATGCTGGACTGGTTTAACGCCCGGACCGGCAATATTTTGCGCCAGCAGCTGGCTTTTTCCGAAGCGGACCTTCCACTGCTGTATCGCGTGGAGCGGGCGCTGCAGGTGATTTGCGACAAACTCCAGCAGGTGGAGCTTAAGCGCATCCCCCGGGTGGAAAATCTGCTCTATTTTGTGCAGAACACGCGAAAACGCTGCGAGCCTCAACCGAGAGAGAAAACGGCAAATACGGCGGCGAAAACCACGGTTCGCACGCTGATGTATATGCCGGAGAGCGTGGAAACGGTATCGACTCCCGTCCCGCCGTTGCCGGAACTGCCTGAGGTGAGGGTTGTCGTCCCCGAAGAGGCAGCCGCAGTGTCGTCCCGGACCCGGGAGATATCGGGAAACACCCTCAAAGGTTTTATCGCCGGGATACTCTGTAGCGCGGTTGTCACGGCTGTCGTCTGGTGGTGGCAGGTTTATCCCCTGCAACAGCAGGTAGCGGCGGCACGTGATACGGCGCAGGGGGCGGCAACGGTCTGGCTGGCATCGCCTCAGCTGAGTGACTACCCGCAGCGGCTACAGCAACTGACCGGTGCTTCACCGTTGCAGCCGCTGGAAGCCGGTCAGCGAATGGTCCGGATGGCAGACAGCCGCTGGCCGGAGAGTCTGCAACAGCAGCAGGCCACCACCACGTGGAACGACACCCTGAAAGGTCGCGCGGCGAACAGCCCACAAATGCAGGGCTGGCAGCAGACGCGGGCAGATTTGCGTTCGTTTGCCGAACTACTGGTTCAGCGTGAGCAGGCGAAAGAAGGCTTCACGCTCTCTTATATCAAAACCGTGGTTTACCAGGCTGAGCGCTCGCTGAATCAGGACACGCCGCTGGAATACCTGCTGACACAGTACCAGCAGGCGCAGTCTGCCGGGAAAAATACCGGGATGCTGGAAAAACAGATCAACGAACGGCTGGACGGGGTGCTGAGTCGCTGGCTGCTGTTGTCGCAGAGCCTGCCGGCAGAAACGCCGGACGGTAAACCAGGAAAATAAAGGAGTATCGCTATGGCAAATCTTGTGTATCTGACATTAAACGGACAGTTACAGGGGCTGATTTCAGCGGGATGTTCGTCGCAGGCGTCCATCGGGAATAAAGCGCAGCTGGCGCATCTGGATCAGATTATGGTGACAGAACTGAACCATGGTTTAAGCCGGGCGCAGAACGTTAACCATCAGGAACTGGTGATTCAGAAGCCGGTGGATAAATCTTCACCGCTGTTGAGCAAGGCAATAAATGAGAATGAATGCCTGACCTGTGATTTTGAGTATTACCGCACTAACCGGTTTGGGATTAATGAATTGTATTATCGGGTAAAGCTGATCAATGCAAGGATTGCGAGTATACACAGCAGTGTTCCTCACACGATTACCGACAACGGTGGGCAGCCGGAAGAATCGGTGTCGTTTACTTACGAAAGTATTAACTGGGAGCATTGTATTGCGGGTACCAGTGCATACAGCCTGTGGAGCGAGCGGATATTCTGATGGCGGCATCTGGAGAACATCACATATCGGATCCTGCGGGGATTGCTGATACTTTTTATAAACGCTATCCGGATGCTGTCAGTGGAATTGAAAATGTCCGCTTAATGAAAGGGAAAGAAATTCCTGACTGGCCTTATTGGTGTTTTTTGCCGGAAAGCTGCTGGCTAATATTGTTTATGGGCAAACGGCGTAAACCGTTCACCAGAGAGATATACCATGACATACAAAAACTCGAGGTACTGGGCACCTGGCGATACAGCAAGGGGATATATTCTGTCCATCCCGCGCTGCTGGATGCTCTGACGGATACGCCTGTTTCGGATTCATTACCGGTTGATGTTTTTTTACGGCTTCCTGAATGGTGCATTTATATCAGAACGCCAGGAATGATTATGGGCGGGGAACGATTGCATGGATTCTGGGCTACGGTAAATCAGGGGGTTGCTGATAGTGAGAAACGTCTTTGCCTGCTACTAAACCGTCAGAGCGGAACACAGACTGAATCATTCCCTCTTAAATCTGGCTCTGTCAAATCGATCCAGGAAAAGATGTTCAGTGATGGTCTGGATGTCAGCGGAGCGGGGGCTGACGTTATTGAACCATTGAAACAATCAGGATATATCACCGATTATC
Organism: Citrobacter sp. EC_71; assembly: GCF_019584005.1. NCBI lineage: Bacteria > Pseudomonadati > Pseudomonadota > Gammaproteobacteria > Enterobacterales > Enterobacteriaceae > Citrobacter > Citrobacter sp. EC_71. The sequence goes on along the minus strand of NZ_VDAY01000023.1, from coordinate 24,397 downwards.
TGCGACGAAAATCTGATGATATTGGGAAATTATTGTCACTCCTGCTGTTTATCTGCTCCGACGAACCTGAAATTGACAGTGAGCGCGAACCTGGAATGTACCCGGTTCGTCCAAAACAGGTGAAAACAAAAAAAGGATTCAGGCTTTTTCCGGCAGCCGGCCCACGGTACTGGACGGTTGGCAACAATACGGGAGAAATGCTGGTAACGCTGTTTGATAGCGCAGGAGTCTGTCCCATTAACGGGCGGCAGGTCAGGGCCTATTTGCGTCGCGGGCACTGGCACGGTTTCTGGTCCGGAAAAAGAGATGGCTCAGAGGACCGGATATTTTCATACCGCTGGCTGCCGCCACAGGTAATTGGCGGCAGACAACGTAACAGTGTGGCATCTGATTACTGATAGCGATTTACCATATCCTTAACCACAGCTGCGAATGTTTTCTGCTTTAACTGGGCGATTTGCTCATCGGTTACCGGTTTTTTTCCGGTCATCGGCTGAAGGGTATTGTATTCATAGTTTACCGGAGACCAGGTCGCCCATTCTCCGGTTGCCACATCCACCAGAGCGAAACGCACCAGGTAACGCAGCGAGTCTGTACTGGACAATTTTTCGTTTCGATAATCTGACCAGACCAGGGTTTTGGTTGTGGTGTCATATTTACCTGACTGTAGTGTGTCCCAGTATACGATGACTGCCTTTTGTTGCCCTTTTGCCGCAATATAGCGTAGTGCCTGCATATAGTTCATATTTTCGCTGGTGGCGACGTCTCCTTCCTCATTCTTTCCCTTATTACAGGAAATGGCTTTTTGCCTGTCCGGGATACCGGAAAATGTTGATATCCGGTAGTAGCGGTTCATTTCCTGTTGCATAACCATCTCTGGTGCGCGGTTGCCGGACTGGACCAGGATGACAGCAGAGTTCAGCGGAACGCTGAATTTCTCACCTTCCAGTGCGGCCTGGATATCTTCTTCTGAAACGGCAAGCGTGGTCTCATTGCCAAAGATATCTTTATCTGTCAACTGACTGGCAACATTTTTACTGATGCTGCCTTCTGTTCTGGGGGGGGCCTTTTTCCTGGCATCAATTGGGGAATGCGCACAGGCGTTCAATAAAAATATTGCTGTGCATAAATAGAATGCTGAACAGATTTTCATATATTTTCCTGAAATGGATGTTAGACGATGATGTAATTTCAAGCTCTGATTTTTGTTATTATTATATCCTGTTGTTGAGAATTTCAGGAGAACTGTTTTGTATTCACAAATTAAATGAAATGTTCTTTTTTGATATTGATTGATTATTATTCATGTGTCTAATATTAATTTTAATATTTGATTTTTATTTGCCAGTGGTGTTTCTGTTTGTGTTAACTAACGATGATGTTGGGTCCCTCTGGAAGATAAAAACAGGAGAATGTGATATGAATTCGGTTCCTTATCACAGTAACAATTCCGTCATGCCGGTCTGGGTAACGATTGATGAAGCCGTTAATATCATAAAAAAGCAAACCACTGAGGAGATTACAACCAGTGAGGTCTGGCGTTATGCGCTCTATGGGCATCTTACACTATCCATCTATTTTCAGTCTCCGGTGATCCTTCGACGGATTAAAACCAGAAAGGGAAAAATATTTTTAATGGAGGAAGAAGATGGTCCAGTTAATCGACTCTGTTATCTGAGTAGTGAATATCATTTTATGAGTAATAGCTGGAGGGTGAAAACTGAAGGTGATTACATCTCTCCACCCAGTCATATAATGGATACCCCATTACTGGGTTATGAATATGTGATGCTGCAAAGGTTACTGACGCTGACATTTGCGCAGTTCGGGCTGATGTTCCTGACGTTCTGGTGGGAGCTAGCTCGTTGGCTGGACGGCTGGATGTTGGCACTGCTTTATGATGGCGATACCCACAGTTCGTGGAATCTGGCTGGGATACAGAATACTCAGGACGATTTGATTATGCAGTTTGTGATGGGAACGATGTTTATCGTACTCCCTGCATTCTGGATGGGTGCGCTGGGATGGGCCGGAATTCAACTGGGCGGTGTAATAGAACGAGCTGCGGTAACCGGAACAAATGACGCAAAAACATCAGGAGGAAAGCTGGGCGAATCTCTGTCTCAGAAAATCAGCAAGTAAAATATCAGTCATCTATACGATAACCTCCTTGATAAAAACCAGGACCTTCGGGTCCTGTTGCATTATACCCATCGACAGGTTTGTCATCATTATAAGAGAGATCTATCCCCCCCTTTGTTGCTGTTATCAGACACCAGGCAATAAATATCATCAGGGCCAGAAATAAAGCGGCAAACAATGCGCCAGCAATCAGCAATCCCACAGCAGTGGCAATGCAAAGATACAGGGGTAATTTTGTTATCCAGTACGGAACGCCACGCTGTTGAAGTCGGGTTTCATGCACGTTGAGCCAGCGCAGAAACTGACGGGTTTTATGTCCGAGACGATAACCAGCATTTTGTTGTTTCATTCTGCACTTCCTGTACTGAATAAAATATGAGCACAGACTATCATTAGCACAAAAAGCAGGCAATGATTTCTTATTCAGGTAACTCAACCCCGGTATCCTGTGGCTATTATTTATTCGCTGAGCATGTTTTTTGTAATACATTAATTAGTCAAATATTTTTCTTGCCGGAGGTTGTTGTTTTATTCGTTTTTCATGAAAATTAACTTTCATGAATTTATTTCGCGCAGGAAAAGGCTAAAGGAGCAAAGGCAATGGTAAAGGAGATTAAGAGGCAACAGGCTTATCCTGAAAAGGCCGTAAAAAGGCTACCTCTCCGGGCAACACATTCTTTTTTCATGAAAATCTGCATTGCATATTTCATTTCTTCATAAAAATATGTAAATCCGGTTTTAATTGATTACCGATGCTGGCCGTATTTTCAGGCAGCATTCTTCCTGCATTCATTTTGTGCGTTTTTCATGAATTCAGGAGGCTCCATGATTATCAGTTTTATCAGCCAGAAAGGCGGCGTAGGTCGCTCTACGCTTGCCCGCGCGACAGCGGTCGAATTTGCCCGTTCCGGCAAAAAAACACACCTTGCGGACCTGGACAGCTCGCAGCAGACCAGCGCGAAATGGGCAGAGCGCCGCGACAATACCGGGATTTTTCCTGCTGTCGAAACGGGCGTCTATCGCCGTCATGATGTGGCACTCAAAGCTGCCAGTAATTACCAGTGCCTTATTGTTGATACCCGTCCGTTTGTCGATATTTCCTCTCTTGATATTGCCCGCCAGTCAAATCTGGTGGTGATTGCCACCGGAACCTCACTCGATGACCTGGAACCCTCACTGTTGCTGGGGCGTGAACTGGCGCATAAAGGCATTCCCCACAACCGCCTGTTCTACGTTGTGGGTAAGGCTCCGAGCCAGGCAGAGGGGCGCAGCGCCATTCAGACAATTTCCGGCTGGCAGTTTGCCTGCGCCACGTCGTTCATCATGTTCAAATCAGGCTACAGTATTGCGCTGGATGCCGGGTATTCCATTACTGAAACACCTTGGAAAACGCTTAATTTTCGGGCCAGAAATGTCATCAGCGAAATTAGCGCTCGCGTCAGTAGTCACCCCTGAACTAACAAACTGAAATTACGAAATTGGGAAAAACGCATTTCATGATTTCAGACTCCGGATCTCCTATGGCAAAGAAACCTCTGAAATTATCTCCCGTAACTCCCCGCCCACTGGAAGTTGCGACCACCGATCATCAGACTGGCGAGACAAAACCTATCCAGATCCGTATCGAGCCATTGTTACATCGCGAAATCAAGATTGCGGCGACAGAACAGGGTAAAACCATCACGGCATTCCTGCTGGAGTGCTATCGGTTCTGGTGCAGAATGAATAAATGAAAGGCTGGATTCATGAAAACAGGCATTCATGCAAAACTGAAATGGCTCACCGGGGCTCCTCTTGCTCCTCAGTTGCGGGAGGAGCCATCCATGTCACCAGCACCTCGTCCTGGCTGGTTCACCCCGCAGGCCGCAGAAACCCTGCTGGCAACCCCGCTGCGCCAGCAACTGATGAAAATCATCTGGCAGCGTACATCCCTCTCCGGGGAGTTATTTGCAAAATTGTATCAGGCTCCTGTTGTACGCTTTGCAGAACGGGTGCAGTTGCTGCCCGCCTCGGAATATCATCACCATTCCCATCCTGGTGGTTTGCTGGATCACAGCCTGGAGGTTATGGCGTTTGCGGCCAAACTACGACAGCGCCATCTGCTTCCGGCAGGTGCTGCTCCGGAAGATCAGGCGCGGGAAGCCGAGGCGTGGACAGCAGGGATTATTTATGCGGCATTACTGCATGATGTGGGGAAGACAGCTACAGATATTGCAGTGACCACGGATGATGACCAGCTCTGGTATCCGTGGGAGGGACCGCTTCGCAGATCGTACCGGCTGAAGTATCTCAAAAATCGTGACCATCAGTTGCACCCTGTGGTTGGGGGATTGCTGGCAACACATATTTTACCCGTTGCTGCACTGAACTGGATGGCACAATATCCGGAACTGTATGCGTCATTTTTATACTGTATCAACGGGCATTATGACCGCGCGGGTATCATGGGAGAACTGGTGCAGGAGGCGGATCGTGCATCGGTAGCGCAATTTATGGGAGCGAACGCCAGCACCGCGCTGGAGCGACCACAGCCCTCGCTGGCAAAACAGATGCTGACGGCGCTTAAAGAACTGGTACAGACACAGTATAAACTGAGCAATCCTCATTCCGGTTCGGATGGTTGGCTGACGGAAGAGGCACTCTGGCTCATCAGCAAAACCACTGCTGACAGAGTTCGTGCCTGGCTGCTGCAACAGGGGGTGACCAGCGTACCGGACAGCAATGTGCGGTTGTTCGATGAGATGCAGGCTCACGGCCTGATTGTCCCCACGCCGGAAGGGAAAGCCGTCTGGTCGTGCGATATTAAAGCCGACAGTGGCTGGACGCCGGGATGTCCATTAACGTTGCTACGGTTATCACCGTCACGGCTTTGGTCCGCACAGGAAGATTATCCTGCGATGTTTGCAGGCCAAGTTATTCCGGGAGCGGGGGATTTACAAACTGCCAGCAAGGAAGAAAATGCCAAAACTGACTTATCACCTGCTATTTCGATGGAGAAGGGCGCTGGAGAGGGGGATTCTATGGCCGATTTGACGCTTTCTCTTTTTGCACCAACAACGTCAGACGGGGCATCCGCATTGGAGATGATTCGCGATATTACCCAAACTATAGAAGAACCGGTAGAGGGGACGTCTTCTAATCTGCGATCAGAATCCAGGTCAGATAAATTACATGGTTCGGAACCTAATACCGTTTCCCGTGCTATGTCAGGACAGGGGTTTGTTGACTGGTTGCGGGAAGGTATCCGGATCCGAAAAGTAATGGTTAATGAGTCAGGTGCTCCGGTACATATGGTGGCAGGGCGCGCATTTCTCGTTTCACCGGGAATTTTTAAGCTATATGTCCAGTTCACAACTGGGGAGACTGGAGAACAGTGGAAAGCTGTTCAGAAGGCATTTCAGCGATTGTCACTTCACTATCGTGATAATGATGGTACGAATATTTTTACATGTGAAGTGAAGGGGCCACGTAAAGTCCGGAGGGTAAAAGGATACTTTTTGGGAGAACCTGAGCTTATATTTGGTGATGCTATTCCAGAAGATAACCCGTATTTATCTGTATTAGATACTGGTGCGACAGTTATGTCAGTAGCGTCATCCCGAAGGCTTTGAAGGAGCGCGCCGGTAAGGTTGAAATTATCTAGCGTGGTATTGCCATCAATCTTCTGATTTTTAGGTTGTTTCGAACTAAATAACCCTTTTCACTCTAGCAACAGAGTAAATTCCGTACAGTCAATGTTTGCAACGTCCGTTCTTGGCACGAGGTGGACGAGTTAACGGAGCCGGAGGTCCGCTGTGAGCGAACAGCGGAAGTTCGCATATGGTTTTAGCCTGATAAAGGCATTACTTAAAGGGTGATGTGGTAGATACTTACCACCCGTAATAGCGTATCGTTTTCTTTTACAAGCCGAATAGCAGTGCCCTCAATCGCAGGAGTTATTATGAATGCTAGCGAGATTTTCGTTTCAGTCGATATTGAAACATCCGGCCCGGTCCCGGGATTATTTAGTCTGCTTTCCATTGGGGCCTGTCTGGTGCATGCGCCCGACGTGCGTTTTTATGCCGAGTTGAAGCCTGACTGCACTGGCTTTGATCCTGAGGCGCTGGCAGTGACGGGATTTAACCTTCAGGCACTGGCTACCACCGGCATAGCCCCCGCGGACGCCATGCTTCAGTTATCCACCTGGCTCACATCCCACCTTCAACCGAGCCAGAAGCCGATCTTTACGGGACTGAATGCCCCCTTTGACTGGTCATTCATCAATTACTACTTCCATAAATATACGGGGAACAACCCATTTGGCTTCAGCGCATTAGATATTAAAGCTTACTTTATGGGAGCAACAGGCTGTACGTGGTCTGAGACCAAATCATCAATGATGACACAGCGTTTATCTGCCAAAGGAAGACCCAGCCATAATGCTCTGGATGATGCATTATTTCAGGCAGAGCTTTTTGCGTTGATGCAAAATAAAGGGTCTTGATGAATTGGATCCGTTAAGGCCGCGACAAGGATGCTGTATACACTGCCTCCTGATACCTGCCCTCCCGAAATATCCAGGCTTTAATGCCTGTGGTCGATGGTGACGTGCCGACAATCACCGCCACGGGATGGGGAAGATCATGTGCATTTTGCCTCGCGAATCGCGCAAAACTGGCAATGTCAGTCCCTGAGATGTGAGGAACTGCCTGCGGATGCGTATGCCAGTATCCAACCAAGCGTAATCCCTTCCTGTTTGCGTTCTCGATTTCAGTGCGGCAGCGATCGTTGTTCAGTTCGAGCCACGTTCTGCCAGCGCGGTCCGCAGGATGTGGCGCTGAAGCATGACACAGTACAATGCCGCCGGGATCGGCGGGATCGACAAACAGCTGCCCGCCTCGCTCATTTTCTCCCTGTGACTGCCGGTAGTGACCGAACATCTCAGAGACCTGCCGCCCAACCTGCAGCTCCGCATTCATATCCGGCCAGGCCCAGTGCCATGCTATTTCATTCATGCGTTTTGCCCGGGTTTCGGCCAGTTACGTTCAAAAACACTCTGGACAACTCCTTCAGGAAGTACAGGTCCCGTATAGCGTCCCCCCAACACTCCGGCCTCATCAGGGCGATACACACTGGAATACCATTGAGTGACATCCCCTACAGTAGTCAGGTAACGTATTGCGGCCTGAGTGACCATTGTTGCAACACCATTCATTCCCGCCGAGCCTCCCGGTATAAAACTTTCACCACAGGCAGGAAGAGGCACAACGCCCCCATCCGGCCAGTCGGTAAACCGGTGCCTGAAGTCACCTCTATCGCTAAAAAGATATCTTGCATCAAAGCGGCCTTCAGGTGCGATCAGTGCATGCCCGACAAGTGTATGCGGCTCACTCCAGGCCTGTATCAGCCCCCATTTCGCTCCGGAGGCTTTCTTTTCCCAGAGGGCAGACTCTGATTCCCAGTCCGCTGTCGTGATAATAACCAGATCAACATCCTCGAAAATATCGGGTTTTTGACCCATAACCCATTCGATGTATGTATCCAGCGCGGTGACATCAAGCACAGGCAGATCCTGAAGCAGACGATGGCGCATGGCCTGAGACTTAAATTTGCCTAAATCCTCAGCACCCAGCATATGCCGCCCCAGATTGGGTGACTCCAGTCTGTCAGGATCGATAAGGGTCAGCCTGCCCAGACCGGCCCTGGCGAGTTGAATACTCACAGCAGATCCCAGCGACCCTACACCGACAAAGACAATATGCGAGTTCTCAAGTGTTTTTGCTGTGTTGCTTCGATCCCGTGAAAAAAATGCCCCACGATCAATAATGTTCACACGCGATGACAGAATACTGGCCGGAGGTCCTTCTTTCTTTAACCCGGACTGACGGCGTGAGGATCTCAGGCCGTAAAAATGTGTACGGTCTGTTTCCTTCTTTCTGGTGCACAGGTTAACAGTAAATCTTGCCGCCCCGTCCCCACCCGGTAATGCCATGACAACCCATCGGGAAAGCAAAGCACTACTCTTTTCTGACCATTTAGACATCGCGGCCAGGGATTCTTCAGAAATATGGGGAGCAAGCCATTCGAGAAACGCGTGAGGTTCAGGCACCTTAATGCCAGGGAAAGACGTCAGTTTGACAAAGAAACCTGCTTCATGGGGGCTTCTTATCACAACCGAACGGCCAGTGGCGCGTCTGAAATGCTGGCGGATAGCGTTCTTGTCAGACGAAACCCATACCGGGTTGAGGCCAGTATGACCGGTATACCTCGGATCGCTTACAACATACAAAACTGAACCCGATTCAGGCTCCCCCAAAAGAATCAGGTTACGTGCCGACCGTTTAAGCTGCCAGAGCCAGTAAGTGGAAATTTCATTCTGAAACTCCGTCTCCCGCCGTGCAGGATCTGCGTTTTCCAGAGAAAAAGACATAATGCTCGCAAAACGGGATAAGCTGTCCTGAACAATTTTCTCAGGTGAGCCCGTAACGGGCTTTTCCCTGAATCCATGGAGACACAACCCGGACGCCATGGCATGGGGCCAGACTAACCACGGTGAAGGTTCAACCTGAAGGCTAGGGGATTCAGACGGGAAATCGTTGGGAAAACCAATCCGTAGTCTTCGCTCAAGGCCGGTGTAATCAACGGGTAAAGGAAAATAAAAGGCGGCCGCCTCACCGACCCGCAGTTCAGCGGGCCTGAGAAGAGCCGAAGCATTGTCCGCGCCCAGATAGTCTTTAAGGGCGGAAATGCCGCGTTGTATCATCTCATCCTTCATATCAGCCGAGTCGCCCGACAGGTGCAACATTTGCCTGAGACTGGTTACTGCTGACTGAACTCCCGAACAGAGACCCCATTGCGACAGAGTTTCGTGTAACACCGTCTTGCCGCCCGGGCATCGTCCAGTTTGCCGGAATGCTCTCGTTAACTTCGCGAACAAATGTCGGACCAATACCGAACTGCTCCTGGACCGCCTTCGCAAAGGTTTCTGTCGACGCGTGGCTGTCAAGCCCCAGCGTCAGCGCCGAACGGGCACTCGCATGCCATTTATTAAAGGCATCAACGTATTTATAACCTTCATCCGGACGATTCCATTTTTCCGCAAAATTCTCGCCGTTATCTGCAGGATTGCAGACGTAATACTCATTACTGTAACGATGAATATGGTCAGGCATCCTGTTCACGATTGCCAGGATAGCCTGAAGCGGGGTGAAGGCGGTATATTCTGACTGCGCGACAACATCCAGATAAGCGTGAGTCGCAAGCGTGGTGATAACTGCCGAAATAGGCCGGTATCCTTCATTTTTCGTCCTGATCGCCCATTCATCCCTGTGCCTTTTCATCAGTTTAATGCTCGCACGTAAAGGATCATCTTTTTGATATTCTTGATATTCAGGCAGCGGGGCCTGGGTCGCAGAGTCCATTGCTGCACGACTTTTATTAAACTCAACAACATGTTCAAGCATGATGTCCTGCTTTGACGCATCATGCAGCCAGTCTGCGTAAGGAATGGGACTGCTTGCCTTCCAGCCGTGCTCCCTGTCGGGTACTTCGAGCATGCCCAGTCCGTCGCTTTGCTCATTATGATGGCAGGGACGTGCAGGTGTGACATCAATGTGGAAACCCGGATTTTCATCGGCGTAAACAATCCTGACACCGCGACGAAGTTGTTGAATATCCTCCTGAACCCTACTGCCTTCCTGAAAACGACGTTCAATGACCTCTAATACAGTCCGGGCATCGATCCCTCTGGCATGGGGTAACCAGACAATCGCATCTGCATCAATTGTCCCTAGATCTGCTGGCGCCCCTGGCACCGGGTTAATCGTTGTCTGAAGACGCATAGAACCCTGGGGAAAAATATGGGCATCCGCCAGCAGGGGATCATCGGCAGCAGAAAGAATTTTTTCCAGCTGAGAGTAGCGAGCCTCAATGACGCTGTACTGAGCTGCTGATAACGAAATTTTTCGGGCTGCACGGAGAAGAAAATACTCCCAGCTGCTGTGTTTAGTCTGTTCGTTACTCATGGACGTTGCTCCTCTGTACATCCGATGCTAAGCATGGGGCGAAACTGGTTTGCATTATTTTTGTCACGGTCAAAGATGATGTAGGGATGCTGATGCTGGGTCGTCAGCAAAGCCCCAAATTCAATGGCCAGCGCAGCAGGCACTGCGGCAAAAACATGAATGGCCTGGGTCGTGGTGGCTTCTAACTGACTGAGCAGCTTCTGCAACTCATCCCTGAACGCATGGATGACCCTGCGGTTTGTCACCATGGCGTAGCTGGGTTCAGGGGCAGTGAATTCTACAATCCGGGCACCCGGCAGTGCGGCGGTAACATCGCCTCGCGGTACCGCTGCGGAAAGAGACAGCACCAGAGCAACTGGCCCCTCACCTTGTGGAAGTTCAGAAGAGATAAACGCCGGCGGCAGGGCATCTGTATCCGGCCAGCGCAATATATGTTCCCTGTTAAATGAATACTGAAAGCGTTTATAGCGATCGCCAATGGTTTGGCCGAGGAAAAACAACGCCGGAATATCTGCAAGCCCAACCATGGCCAGAGCCGGCTTATCGCCAAATTGCCCCCCGCGGCGGGCAAGCCCGGCCTCGAGTTTTTCAGTGATTAAATCCTTAATCGCCTGCCAGTAACCCGCATCCCTTCCCCGTGAACTGGGCTCAGGGAACACAACCGTAACCGGATGGCCCTGTGCCGTCAGCCCTTCTGCAGACATGGCGGTAAGAAGGGCCTGCGCCGGAATTGCAACCAGAGTCTGATGATGCTGGCTTTGAACGATAACCGGTATGGCGCGTTCCTCCCCGGGCGTGGAAGCCGCTAGGCGAATTCTGGTCAGGCAGGCAGAGTGAAGTCCGCTAAGATCGTCTTCGGGATAATTATCGCCGTCACGATCAACCCGGTCATGGCATCCCGGACACAGCAGCATAAGATTCTCGCTGTCATTCGTCAGTGCCAGTGCCTCTTCTTCGCTGTGTGTGGCGTTTCCCCTGGGACCTTTCGGGCTGGCAGGAAGAATATGGGCCACTTCTCCCCATTTCATCGGCGTACCGATACGAAAATCATGTGTCAGATCGGTTCCGCAGAGTTCACAATGACCCGCTGCACGGATCCAGACCAGAGTTTTCACTTCAGGGCTAGTGTTAAAACGCCCACTCGAATCATCCGCCTTTTTTTTCGCATTCACGTAAGGGTACTCCTGAAAAGGAAAAGGCATTAGCACGGGAAATACTGAAATAGGTACTGATCATCTTTTTTCAATACGTAACCGCGAAAAATATAACTCGCGAAACAAAATACGGAGCGAACCGCCTATAGCGCTGCCAGGTCTTCATTGAGCGATATGCGGACATTACTAACAGCATTCTGTGTGAAACGGGGAGCGGGTCACCGCTTCCCAACCCGTTATTTCAGCGTGCCGAACTGTTTGTTCTTCAGTGCATATAGTCGGTCGAACTCAGCATAGGGCTCTCCCGTTTCAGCGGCGTGCCGGGTTTTAGCGTCCAGAAGGTCGGGCAAAGGGATCCCATGACTTAGTGAGTGATAAAGATCATAACCACTGACACAGATAACCCGCTTCCCTTTACCAAAAGCCGTCAGACCTTCAGGCGTAAATCCCATCCAACTGATAAAAACGCCGCGTGTCCAGGTTGCCTTGGTACTGAGCTTTCCTTCAAATACATGGAGATCGGCAGCCGACGTTCTTTTCTGATGCCATTTTGCCTCCATCAGGTAAAATTCATCATTCAGTCGGAAACTTCCGTCAATCTGTTCGCCTGTATTTCGGAAAGACGAACGGGGAGCAAGCTTAAAGATACTGAACAGTTCAGCAAGCCAAGCTTCAAACCGAAAACCACGTAGTTGTGGCGGCAGAGATTTCATCTCGTTCATTTCAGCGATAAGTGAAGGCCAGTCAACACCATGCCATGCCTGGACAGGCTTTACGCCTTTGGCTTCATTGGTGTCAGCGTTTTCTAAGCGGGAAATCAGTGCAAGATAGTCATTACGGCTTTGTTCAGCCTGTTCAGGCATGGATTCTGTTTTATACTGCCAGAGAGCGCCAAGAACCCGCAGAGCGGTCTCACGATCAGTCTGTTTCAGCAAGCATCTAACTCGTTTGGCTTTTGATGTCCCCTCTTCCTGATAACGTTTATCATCAATATCAATGTTCAGTTCTTCATCAAAAAAAGCAGACAAGGTGCGGTTAGAGAAATCCAGTATCCAGCCAGGATCGCTCTCAAACACGAGATTAAACAGCCTCAAATCCTGCATTTTCAGTTTCACGCCTATCTCCTTTTTTTTACAGTATAACGGGATGAAAGTGGAGGAGGAAATGAGTCAGCACCTGTACACCAGCATTAGCGTGTTCCGCTATTGGCACGAAGCGGACCAGGTAACTGAGCTGAAGGTCCGCTGTGAGCGATGAGCGGACCTAAAGATATAGCTTCAAACATGCGATGATGATTGATATCCAGCTAGGTTTCAGAAAGACCGACAGACTGCCGGTCCTGCGGGGAGATTACTTCAGCTCCAGCATACTTATCACATGGGCAATATCCGCGATATCGCCTGCTGACAACGGCTGCAAAGGACGAGGCAGGCAATCCATGTCGGTTAGCCCAAGCACACCAGCAGCTGTGGCAATAACACGAAGACTTCCACCATGTTTACGGAACAGCGCCCACAAAGGTTCAAGGTGGGCTGTCAGGGCAGTAACGCGTTGATGATCCTTTACCGCCGCGGCTTCAGTAATTTGTTTCGCCATCTCAGGGAACAGACCGCCACACACGGAGTACCAGACTTCACAACCAGCGTTTAATCCCAGCCCCGCATAAGCGTCGCCACTGATACCGATTGTTACACCAGGGCGCAGATGTTGACGTAACGCATTCACCCGCTCAGTCGCTGCAGCGGGGCTATCCGGTACGCCAGGGATCTTGACCGAGCGAATCCCCTCAAGTGATGAGAGACGACCGTGGAGTTCATCCGTAAAGGTAAAATGCGTAGTGCCCGGATTATCATAGATACACACCGGTACAGACACGTGCCGGGTAACGGTCTCAAAGAGTGAGAATACTTCTTCGTCACGGAGTGGCTGGTAGCTGACCGCCGGGAGTAACAGAGCATTCGCGCCGGCTGCCTGCGCGTCATCTGCCAGATGCAGGATAGCATCGGTACTGACCGCTCCCACACATACCATCATTGGGATATCCCCGGCATGCTGTTTTGCCAGCGTTGCTACGCGCTTTCGCTGCTCCCGGGTCAGATAGGCGTAGCTTCCGGTTGACCCCAGGATGCCCATAGAATCAACCCGAGCTTCTGTCAGGCGGGAAAGAATATGGCTGAAACCCTTTTCATCCACGCCGCTGGCGGTGAGTGGGGTTAATGGAAACGCCGACAAACCTGTAAACATAAAAGTTTCTCCTGAATGATATTACTGCTGTTGTTCTTCGATGAGAGCAACCTCAAACCACAGACCGGGCATCATTTTTTCCAGGCCGTCGGTCAGCATCTTCCCGGCTTCGTGAAGTCTCTCCAGCGGCATCTGCGGCAGGCTTTCCAGAATAAACCACATTTGCTGAGCTTCCACACCTAAGCGGGTTCTGAGCCCCTGTCGCCAGTTCCAGCGACGGCAGGTCACGCCGATATCATCACACCAGATGATCTCGCCTTGTGAAGGATATTCAACGGCCTTTTCCCCCTCTTTGACTGTATCAAAAGGCTCTGTTCCTTTTGCCACAGCCAGACATGGTGAACCCTGATAGGCAGCGATATTCTCTCCACCCACCGGAACGGCGTAGCGGAGACTAACGGCATTATAAAGATCAACGATGGGATCAAGTGCTGGCATCGTTCCGTCACGTAATACGCGCTTGCGTAACGCATCCGCTGAGCAAGGGGTACGTTTAGGTTTAGCACCAAACTTTTGAAAAACCTCTGCCCATGCGGTCAGATGCGCTTCCGCCCACTCAGGCTCACCGGCCAGAACCGCTTCACAGGCTTCTCGCAGAGCTGTTTCTCCGATATCGGAGTTAAGCACTGGTGCAGCTTTTACGTAGACACTGAGTGCCCGAAAACCAGGCGCAATGCGATAAATTTCAGGGGCAATTGACGGAGAGACTGTTAACACGTGATAATCCTGTAATGACCAATTTATCCCATGATAATGACCGATGACCAAGAAAGTCAATTTAATGACCGATGCAGATTCTATCGTCAGCACCGTAAATGAAGCCGTATCTCAGCGGATTAAGCTGTATCGTAAGCAAAAGAAAATATCGCTCGATGAACTCTCCCGCCGGGCGGGCGTCAGCAAGGGCGCGCTGGTTGAGATTGAGGGATGCCGGGCAAATCCCAGCATAGCCCTGTTATGCCGCCTGGCTGCCGCGATAGGGGTTTCGGTAGCCGATTTTGTGGATGTCAGTTCCAAACCGACCGTGCATCTCATTGCTGAAGATGAGATCCCAGAATTGTGGGCTGGTGAAAAAGGAGGGAGAGCAAGGTTGCTCGCTGGTTCGGGCGGCCCTGATATGACCGAGCTCTGGATGTGGGAAATGCAACCGGGGGAAAAGTTTGCTTCGCCCGGCCACACGGAAGGGACGCTTGAGCTGTTTTATGTTCAGACAGGCACGCTCACGCTGGGTGTGAAGGACTACCTGTATCAGGTAAAAACCGGCTGTTCAGCAACAGCCAGAACGGACGTTCCTCATTTCTATGAAAACCAGGAGGAGGGACCATTGGTGTTCATCATGACAGTACATGAGAAAACATCCTGATTGTCGCCCGCAAGCAATAGGGCTTGTTTTATCACAGGTAAGTTTACATGGAGTGGTTCAGTGGATAATCAACATCTGAGTTTTGCCAAAAGCCAGTTTACTGTCACAACCGATCCCGCTTTTTTTCAACTGGAAGCCATTCACGATTACCTCTCGCAATCGTCCTGGGCTCCAGGCATTGATGCCGAAACGGTCAGAATATCAATCCAGAACAGCCTTTGTTTTGCGCTTCTGGATGGAACAAGACAAATCGGCTTCGCCCGCCTTGTCACAGACTATGCCACTTTTGGTTATTTGTGTGACGTCTACGTATTAAACGATTATC
Organism: Citrobacter sp. EC_71; assembly: GCF_019584005.1. Taxonomy (NCBI): domain Bacteria; kingdom Pseudomonadati; phylum Pseudomonadota; class Gammaproteobacteria; order Enterobacterales; family Enterobacteriaceae; genus Citrobacter; species Citrobacter sp. EC_71. Next base: position 9,166 of record NZ_VDAY01000023.1, on the reverse strand, counting down.
AGAAAAATGGTCTCGGCCGCTGGCTGATCGAATGCTGTCACGCCCATCCGTTGATGTCACGCCTGCGCCGGATAATGTTGGTCACTGACAGCGCGCCCTGGCTATACCAAAAACTGGGTTATAACCCATTGAACCGGAAAGATTTTGTCTGGCAGATCAATCGGCCCGACATTTATCGTAATGCCGGACAAAAATAAGAATACTTTTCAGAGAGTAATGATAAATGTTAATCCGTAGGGCCAGTTCCTCTGATGCAGAAGAGCTTGCTATTTTAGCCGAGCGAACCTTCAGAAAGACTTTCCAGGATGGTAATACTCAGGAGGATATGGATCTTCACTGCCATGCAAGCTATTCAACTAATATCCAGTTGAAAGAAATCCTCAGACAAGACTGGATTACATTAGTCTGCGAATACGAGAGCAAACTGATTGGGTACGCTCAACTAAGGTGGGAAGAGTTTCCTCCCTGTGTCAATAGCATCCATGCCGGAGAAATTCTGTGTCTGTATGTCGATGAGCCCTACCATGGTAAAGGATTTGCACAGGCACTGATGCAAAAGTGCTTTGCTGAATTTGAGGCAAAGGGATCGGATCCTGTCTGGTTAGGTGTCTGGGAACATAACCCAAGGGCCATCTCTTTTTACCGTAAGCTTGGGTTTACCGAGGTGGGTGAGCATATCTTTCAGGTTGGGTCAGACCCGCAGAGAGATATCATTATGAAACGCTCAACTTACGCTAGCTGAACACACATTTTGACGTCCGCTTTTGGCACGGAGCGGTCAGGGGGACAGAGACTCCATTTTGAACGAAGAGCTAGCGGTAGGTGTTATAAACAGAAGTCGGACGACACGATTCGAGAAGCTGACTCAATAGGAAGGCGTAAGCCTAAAGCTGACGGGACCGCCGTATGCGGACCCGTATGGAACGGCGGGAGCAATCCCGCCTCCTATACGGGGCGATGACGGGATTAATATTTTTAACTGTGAGGTAAAAGGGCCACGTAAAACTCGTCAGGTAAAAGGCTATCTTCTGGATAAGCCGGATGATATGTTTGGTAGCAATGTTCCGGAAGATAAGCCCTATTTAACTATCATGACGCAGTAATGGAAAAGGTGTGGAAGAGCGTGCTCTTTTTCATATTTAAGGGATGCCACAGTGGCGTCCCTTAATCATTTACAAAATCTCTTTTCCGACCGGAGGTGCATTAATCCACTCCCGATCTTCTTTGCTTATTTCAGCATCAGGATCACATTGTGCCAGTAGTCCGGAAAGTGAATGGCCGGGGTGCTTCTGAGATTCTGATTCTCCGGTTTTTTCTGTAAAATGATTTTCCATTTCAGCCTGTTGAATTAAATAATCAGTCCTGCTCATACTCTGGCTCCATATATGTGCGTGAAGGGTTATCTGCCGGGTACGTCAAGAGTAAAACTGCGGAAGATAACCCATCGTTATCACCAGAAAAATCAGGTGGTTTTATGCTGGCGGGCGTAAATATACGGCGCAACATGTCCATCGCGACTGACGTCCAGGTAGTCCGACCACCATTGCATCATGGCTTTACGGGCGTCGAGGTGCTCGGCGCGGTGAATATACGCCGCCCGCACGCTGTTGCGTTCCTGATGACTCATCTGCCTTTCCACTGCATCCCGCGACCAGAGCTCAGATTCCACCAGTGCGCTACAGGCCATTGCCCGGAAGCCATGTCCGCAGACGTCGGTTTTGGTATCATAGCCCATCAGACGTAACGCCCGGTTGATGGTGTTTTCACTCATCGGCTTATATGGGTTATGGTCGCCGGGAAACACCAGATCCAGATGACCGGAGATTTCCTGTATCTGCTTCAGAATGGTAATTGCCTGTTGGGAAAGCGGAACAATATGCGGGGTACGCATTTTTGCGCCACGACCTGAAAAACGGACTTTTTCGATCGCCTCGCGGGTGGCGGGGATAGTCCAGATTTTGTGTCTGAAATCGATCTCGCTCCAGCGGGCGAAGCGTAGTTCACTGGAGCGAATAAACAGGTGAAGAGTCAGCATCACAGCCAGCCTTGTTAACTGCCGTCCCTGCTGATAATCGCCAATGCGCTCAAACAATTCGGGCAATCGCTCCAGCGGCAGGGCGGGATAGTGATTTTTAACCGGCGGTGCGGTGACGCCTTCCAGATGCTGCGCCGGGTTGCTTTCGGTCAGTCCCTGCTGAACGGCGTAACGCATGATGTTGCAGAGCTGCTGCCGGGTACGGGACGCGACTTCCAGAAAGCCTTTATCCTCGATAACTCTCAGTAGTGCCGTAAAATGCTGCGTTTTAAGCATCGTGACGGGCAGATGACCAATTGCCGGAAAGATATGATTTTTCATACTGGCAAGGATGCGCTCTGCATAGTCAGTCGACCACTTTTTGTTGGTTTTGTGCCATGCTACCGCAACGGCCTCAAAGCATTTTTCCGGTGACGCGGCGGCTTTTTCAGTCATGCGTTGCTGTGCGGGATTGATATTCTGCGCCAGCAACTTACGGATACCGTCGCGCTGCTGGCGGGCATCGGAAAGCGAGACCTGCGGATAGGCACCTAATGCGATACGGGATTCTTTTCGGTTGAAGCGATATTTGAGATACCAGAGGCGTGAACCGCCCGGATTGACAAGCAGATACAGACCCTGAGAGTCGGTCAGTTTAAAGGGTTTATCAGAAGGCTTGATACTGCGAATTTTCGCGTCGGACAGGGACATATGGTGGTCACTCCATTATCGAACTGAAATGACCCCAAATCAGACCACCAATTTCGCCGGATGCGTAGAGAAAACCAGATACGCATCGGGAAAGATTTTCACGCTAACTTATTGAAACCTAATTGGATAGGGACTAATAAGCATGCCTGAAAACAGGAATTTGGCTCCTCTGACTGGACTCGAACCAGTGACATACGGATTAACAGTCCGCCGTTCTACCGACTGAACTACAGAGGAATCGTTGTGGAGGCTAATCTTAGCGGCGAAATTTTTTTTGTCAAACCCCATTTTCCTGAATAACGCTCAATTGATGCTTCTCTCAACAGTTTGTTGCATTTGCAGACATTTTAAATGGAAAAAACTTTGCAGCTTTTTGGATTCTCCCTCATCATTTGAAATGAGGTTTCAACTTTCTTCTTTAAGGTCCACTTTGAACGTCTCCGCAGCCTTACGCCAGGTCGCATCCCGCACGCCCTGGTACGCCAAACGCAAGAGTTATAAGGTTCTCTTCTGGCGCGAAATCACTCCGCTTGCCGTGCCTATTTTTCTGGAAAACACCTGCGTGCTATTGATGGGTGTCCTGAGTACTTTCCTGGTAAGCTGGTTGGGAAAAGAGGCGATGGCAGGTGTTGGACTCGCCGACAGTTTCAACATGGTCATCATGGCATTTTTCGCCGCTATCGATCTGGGTACCACGGTGGTAGTTGCCTTTAGCCTGGGAAAACGAGATCGTCGCCGGGCCAGAGCTGCTGCCAGGCAATCGCTGGTGATTATGACGATTTTTGCTACCGTGCTGGCAGCGGTCATTCACTATTTTGGTGAGCAGATTATTGACGTTGTCGCTGGTGAAGCAACGCCCGATGTAAAAGCTCTGGCACTCACCTACCTGGAGCTGACGGTGCTCAGCTACCCGGCAGCAGCCATTGCGTTAATCGGTAGTGGTGCCCTACGCGGTGCGGGTAATACAAAAATACCGCTGTTGATTAATGGTGGTATGAACATTCTGAATATTATTATCAGTAGCATCCTGATCTACGGCGTATTTTCTTGGCAAGGGCTGGGGTTCGTCGGTGCTGGACTGGGGCTGACAATTTCGCGCTACATTGGCGCAATTGCCATCATCTGGGTTCTGATGATTGGGTTTAACCCAGCGCTGCGTATTCCCTTCAAAAGCTATTTTAAGCCACTCAACCTCGCCATTATCTGGGAGGTGATGGGGATCGGCATTCCGGCCAGTATCGAATCAGTGTTGTTTAACGGCGGCAAGCTGTTAACGCAGATGTTTGTTTCAGGCATGGGGACCAGTGTGATTGCCGGGAACTTCATTGCCTTTTCTATTGCCGCACTCATTAACCTGCCGGGGAACGCTTTAGGCTCTGCGTCGACAATTATTACCGGCAGACGTTTAGGAAATGGTCAGATTGCCCAGGCCGAAATCCAGTTACGGCATGTATTCTGGCTGTCGACCATCGGTTTAACTGCCATCGCCTGGCTGACCGCCCCTTTTGCCGGCGTTATGGCCTCGTTTTACACCCACGATCAGGACGTAAAAGAGGTCATAGTCATTCTGATTTGGCTCAATGCGGCATTTATGCCGATATGGGCAGCCTCCTGGGTATTACCTGCTGGGTTTAAAGGCGCACGCGATGCCCGTTTTGCAATGTGGGTATCTATGCTGGGCATGTGGGGCTGTCGCGTTGTGGTAGGTTACACCCTGGGGATCGTTTTAGGATGGGGCGTAATCGGCGTCTGGTTAGGAATGTTCTTCGACTGGGCCGTACGCGCCGCATTATTTTACTGGCGTATGGTGACAGGTCGCTGGCTATGGAAATACCCGCGTCCCGAACAGGAAAAGTGCATAAAACAACCTGTTGCGCCTGAATAATCGGCGAAATGGGGAATATTTCGGCAAACGATTGAATTTATCGATTCAGGCTTTGACATCACTGAGTGGTGTCGCTAATATGCGCCTCGTTCACACGATTCCTCTGTAGTTCAGTCGGTAGAACGGCGGACTGTTAATCCGTATGTCACTGGTTCGAGTCCAGTCAGAGGAGCCAGATTTAAAAAGCCCGCTTAAGGAAACTTAAGCGGGCTTTTTGCTTTTGTTTTTGCTGCCACGCGCAGTTACCTGGCAAGCTGCTTTTTGAGTTGAGCTATACAGTGTTGTTTTTCCACACTGAGTACCGGTGATTAGCACGCCAGTTGATTGCTCCACGTAATCCTCCTCTATGGGAGTATCATCGAGATCCTCTATAACCACTAACATTCCATACGCATACAGATGATACGGCACATATGAAATGTTGTTTCAGTACTATGCTTAAGCAATAGCGTAGGGAAATGGTTATAAGAGCGGCGCTGACCAGGGTTTTTGCTTAAAAAATCGAGGGTTAAAGTTGAAAGAGCGTGAGTAACTCGCTCATACTCTATACTCGCAGTGTTACCCGGCGTAGCATGGCATAACGCTTGGGCTGTTAATGAAAAAGGAAAACGTCGTGGCAGAAGAAACTATATTCAGCAAAATTATCCGTCGTGAAATTCCGTCGGATATCGTGTACCAGGATGACCTGGTCACTGCGTTTCGTGATATTTCCCCTCAGGCACCTACGCATATTCTGATCATCCCTAATATCCTGATCCCCACCGTCAACGATGTGATGGCAGAACATGAGCAGGCGCTGGGCCGAATGATTACCGTTGCGGCGAAAATCGCGGAGCAGGAAGGCATTGCTGCGGATGGATACCGTTTAATCATGAATACCAACCGTCACGGTGGCCAGGAGGTGTATCACATTCATATGCACCTGTTGGGGGGACGTGCGCTTGGTCCGATGCTCGCACATAAAGGTCTTTAAGCATGACCAGAGGATGCATTGCACTTTCACTGGGCTTGCTGTTGCTGGCAGGCTGTCGCTCACACCCTGAAATTCCGGTCAGTGATGAACAGTCTCTGGTGATGGAATCAGCTATTCTGGCGGCGGGCATAACCGCAGAACAGCCCGTGTTAACAACGTCTGATATTCAGGCTTCAGCATCCTCGCGACTCTATAACGAAAGACAAGAATCCGTCACCGTGCATTATCGGTTTTATTGGTATGACGCCAGAGGGTTGGAGATGCACCCTCTGGAAGCGCCACGCAGCGTGACTATCCCGGCTCATTCGTCGGTAACACTGTACGGCAGCGCCAATTATCTGGGTGCGCACAAGGTTAGACTTTATCTATATTTGTAAGGGGTGAATCTTGATGATCAAAATGAATCGCTACGCATTGCTTGCCGCGCTGGCGATGTTTCTCTCTGGTTGTGTGGCTCAACGTGAACCTGCGCCGGTAGAGGAAGTGAAGCCGGTACCGGAACAGCCCGCGCAGCCGCAACAGCCGGTACCGGTGGTACCAACGGTGCCAGGTATACCGCAGCAGCCGGGTCCGATCGAACACGAGGATCAAACGGCGCAGCCAACACCGCGTCAACGTCACTACGACTGGAACAGCGCAATGCAGCCGATGGTGGGTAAAATGCTGCAGGCCGATGGCGTCAAAGCGGGTGGTGTTCTGCTGGTTGATAGTGTGAATAACCGTACTAACGGTTCATTGAACGCTGGCGAAGCGACTGAAACCTTACGTAACGCGCTGGCGAATAACGGCAAATTTACCCTGGTTTCCGCCCAGCAACTGGCTGTCGCCAAGCAGCAGTTAGGTCTGTCGCCGAACGATAGCCTGGGAACGCGCAGCAAAGCGATTGGTATTGCCCGTAACGTTGGTGCGCAGTATGTGCTCTATTCCAGCGCATCTGGCAACGTCAATTCGCCGGCGCTGCAAATGCAATTAATGCTGGTACAAACTGGCGAGATAATCTGGTCAGGTAAAGGTGCCGTTCAGCAACAATAACAGATTGACGCGCGATGAAGTTATGTCGCGCTACTTTCCGCAGTATCATCCCGTCGTAGCCAGCCACCATGGCTTGAGCGGCGGGAGCTGCATAATCGAACATCAGACCCACCGCTTAGTGCTGCGCTGTCATCACGACCCCGACGCGCCGGAATCGCATTTTCTGCGCCAATATCATGCGTTAAAACACCTACCGGAAAATCTTGCGCCCCGACCTCGTTTTTATACGCGGGGGTGGATGGCAGTCGACTTTTTTCACGGTAAGGTAGAATCCAGATTACCGGACGCCGACGAACTTGCTGACTTATTGTATTATCTGCATCAGCAATCCCGGCTGGGCTGGCGAATCAGCCTGCTGCCGTTACTTGAACAGTACTGGCAGTGTGGTGATCCGGCGCGTCGTACACCACATTGGTTACGAGCGTTAAAGCGGCTAAGAAAAAGCGGCGAGCCCCGCCCTTTGCGGCTGGGGCCGCTACATATGGATGTCCACGGTGACAACATCGTACGCGCACCGTCAGGGTTGCGGCTGATTGACTGGGAATATGCCGGAGACGGCGATATCGCCCTCGAGCTGGCGGCGGTGTGGGTCAGTGATGAGCTCCAGCACCAACAGCTAGTCAGCGCCTATGCCCGACGAGCGTGCATTGAGCCAACCGTTTTGTGGCGACAGGTCAGGCGATGGCGACCCTGGGTAATCATGCTAAAAGCAGGGTGGTTTGAGTATCGCTGGCGACAAACCGGCGATCAACAATTTATCAGGCTGGCCGATGAAACCTGGCGGCAGCTAACAATGAAAGGATGAGGAGAGTAGTGTGGGCCCAGTAATGTTGGATGTCGAAGGGTATGAGCTGGACGCTGAAGAGCGAGAGATTCTGGCGCATCCGCTGGTAGGTGGGTTAATCCTCTTTACCCGAAATTATCATGATCCGGAGCAGTTGCGTGAGTTAGTGCGTCAGATTCGTAGCGCGTCACGTAATCATTTGGTCGTGGCGGTTGATCAGGAAGGCGGACGCGTACAGCGTTTTCGCGAAGGTTTTACTCGCCTGCCTGCGGCCCAATCTTTTGCCGCGCTGCACGGTCTGGAAGAGGGCGGAAAACTGGCTCAGGACGCCGGATGGCTGATGGCCAGCGAAATGATCGCCATGGATATCGATATCAGCTTTGCGCCGGTTCTGGACGTGGGACATATCAGCGCCGCGATTGGCGAGCGCTCTTACCATGCCGATCCGCTGAAAGCGTTGGCTATGGCGACCCGTTTCATTGACGGTATGCATGCCGCTGGCATGAAAACCACCGGTAAACATTTTCCCGGACATGGAGCGGTGACGGCGGACTCACACAAAGAAACGCCAACCGATCCACGCTCAGAAGTCGAGATTCGGGCGAAAGATATGTCCGTGTTCCGGACGCTGATTACGGAAAACAAACTCGATGCCATTATGCCTGCGCACGTTATCTACAGCGATGTGGATCCGCGCCCGGCGAGTGGTTCGCCTCACTGGTTGAAAACGGTGCTGCGCCAGGAGCTTGGCTTCGACGGCGTTATTTTCTCTGACGATCTGTCGATGGAAGGCGCGGCGATTATGGGAAGCTACGCCGAGCGTGGGCAGGCATCGCTGGATGCTGGTTGCGATATGATCCTGGTCTGCAATAATCGTAAGGGAGCGGTCAGTGTGTTAGATAATCTGTCGCCGATCAATGCAGAACGTGTTACACGTTTGTATCATAAAGGTTCATTTTCACGTCAGGAACTGATGGACACGACACGCTGGAAGACGGTAAGCGCCCAGCTCAACCAGCTTCATGAGCGCTGGCAGGAAGAGAAAGCAGGTCATTAACGCACGTTTGGCGAGGATGCGATGATTATCTATTTACACGGTTTTGACTCTAATAGTCCGGGCAACCACGAGAAGGTGTTGCAGCTGCAATTTATCGACCCGGATGTCAGGCTGATTAGCTACAGTACGCGGCATCCTAAACATGATATGCAGCATCTGCTGAAAGAAGTGGACAAAATGCTGCAGCTTAATGTGGACGACCGTCCACTGATTTGTGGCGTCGGGCTTGGGGGGTATTGGGCTGAACGAATTGGTTTTCTGTGTGATATTCGTCAGGTGGTGTTTAATCCTAACCTGTTCCCCTATGAGAATATGGAAGGAAAAATCGACAGACCTGAAGAGTATGCTGATATTGCGACAAAATGCGTGACCAACTTCCGTGAAAAGAATCGCGATCGCTGCCTGGTGATCCTGTCACGCCATGATGAAGCGCTGAACAGCCAGCGTTCGTCAGAAGAGCTGCATCATTTTTACGAGATAGTCTGGGACGAAGAACAGACGCATAAGTTTAAAAATATCTCCCCGCATTTACAGCGTATTAAAGCGTTCAAGACGCTAGGTTGAGCTCAATAAGCGTTTAAAAAACCAGCTTTCGGGCTAACACCGTTCACTTAAGATGTTTTGAGTGAACGGGATACTGGGTTTTTGAGATTCGAACGGTCCTTTTTTTGGGCCGTTTTCTCTTTTCTGGCAGGATAAATTGTTTCACA
>NZ_VDAY01000022.1:0-74733 GCF_019584005.1 Citrobacter sp. EC_71 | reverse complement strand
GTATCGTCAAGCCAGGTCGAAAGCATAAAAAAGCCCCATCAGAGAATTGATGAGGCTATTGTCGTCTACCCGCCGGATCGTTCAACCGATCATTTTGCTTAACCGATCGGTGTTAGCCGTCTGGCGGCTTTTTTACACCTTCAGAAGGGACTGGCGTTTTCAGCATTCACCCATTGTTCGCTGACAGGATGCCTGAAACGCAATGCACTGGCATGCAGCATCAGTCGCGGGGTGAGCTCAGTGCCTGGCAGCAGACGCCCGCCATACAAATCGCACCCTAAAATAGGATGTCCCAACTGCTGACAGTGGATCCGTAGTTGATGGGTACGCCCGGTTTCAGGCGTCAGTTGTACGCGCGTTAAGGGGAGTAATTCCCCGTTCTCCTGGCGATGAACAAAACGCTCAACAACCTGATAGCGCGAGCGCGCAGGCTTGCCGTTAACAGCGCAAATCGTCATCAGCGGAAACAGCGCCGGATCTTTGCTAATCGCTGCGTCAATAATCCCTGCATCGTTTTCCAGATGCCCGCATAGCAGTGCGCTGTATAGCTTCGTCACCATGCGCTGACTAAACTGCTGGCACAGCGCGGCGTTGATAGCCTTGTTACGGGCCACCACCATTAGCCCGGAGGTGCCGAAATCAAGCCGATGGACCAGCGTGCAACCGGGAAAAATCTGTACCAACCGGTGATGTACCGAATCGAGATTGTGCGGATTTTTCCCCGACAAGCTGAGCAGCCCGGTGGGTTTATTGATAAGCAGCAAATGCTCGTCCTGATAGAGAATCTCTATCTGGTCATAACAAGGCGGGGCAATAAAGGTATCAATAATGGTAGACATCAGGCGGCCAGGATGGAGTGTGGGCACGGATGATAACGAATTTTCACTGTACTGGCGAATAGACTCGCTTAACTAATGGCAATCATTGCATGGTAGAGTGGGCATTATCCGGCAAGCGAAGAGAGGGTTACACTGTGCAACAAATCGATTTTTATATGGTAGATGCCTTTAGCACCACGACGTTTGGCGGTAATGCCGCCGCAGTATGTCCGCTCGCAGACTGGTTGCCCGATGAAACATTATTAAAAATGGCGCAGCAGCATAACCAGTCGGAAACCGCTTTCTTTGTCGCCAATGATAATGGCTTTGAGCTACGTTGGTTTACCACACAGGGAGAAATCAATTTGTGTGGGCATGCCACGCTTGCCGCAGCGCATGTCATTTTTGAACATCTGGATTACCCGGACACAACTCTCCATTTTGCCACCCGATTTGTGGGTCCGCTGACGGTCACACGCAGCGGTCAATGGCTGACGCTTGATTTTCCTGCCTGGCAAAGCGACCCTGTCGTACCGCCCGCCTTATTGTTGGAAACTTTAGGCATCATCGAATGCAAAGAAGTTCGCGTGGCGCGCGACTATATGGTCGTAATGGAGAACCAGCGCCAGGTCGAGGCTGTACGCCCGAATATCCACGCCATGATCCCGCTGGGGAAAATGGTTTGTATCACCGCGCCAGGTGACGGGGAATACGATTTCGTCAGCCGTTTCTTCTGCCCGGGCGAAGCCGTCGCGGAGGATCCTGTCACAGGTTCGGCGCATAGCATGCTCATTCCTTACTGGGCAGAGAAACTGAACAAAACACAAATGTTGGCGCGTCAGGTATCTGAGCGCGGTGGGGATTTACGCTGCCAACTGGCGGGTTCTCGCGTTTATATTGGTGGGCAGGCAACAACTTACCTGACGGGTAAAGTGCTGCTACGCTAACCCTCTTACCCGTTACATAACCCCCAATCCAGGGAGGAAGTATGTCGAACAAACTGCTGCAGATTCACTTTAATTTTCATGGCCCGTTTGGCTCCGAGATGTCGCAACAACTTGTTGAACTGGCCGAATCCATCAACCAGGAGCCGGGCTTTATCTGGAAAATCTGGACCGAGAACGAAGCAAATCATGAAGCCGGTGGCATCTATCTGTTTCAGGATCAAGACACCGCGCTGGCTTATGTTAAAAAGCATACAGCCCGTCTGAAGCACCTGGGGGTGGAAGAGGTGTTTTTCAAAATCTTCGATATCAATGAGCCGTTGAGTAAGATTAACCACGGTCATATTGGCTAACGTTTTTAGCTTAAACGCCCTGTTCCGGGGCGATACCGCCTCTCCCCGTTTTCCCCTCACTCATACCCCAGCACCCGCTATATAGCGGGTGCCACGTTTGCTTTAGTTCACAAAATCAGCACCCATGAAAACTATCACTAGCCGACCGGAGCATGAAGGCGTATAAATAATACAAACAGTATTAATTAATACAAAATGAATCATCAAAAACAAAGGAGATCGCTTATGTCCCCAGACATTACGCTCAATGCTTCACCAGGCAGTTTTCCCCCGGCAGGTCATTACTCGCACAGTACAACGGCAGGTGGTTTTGTGTTCATTTCTGGACAGTTGCCAGTCACCCAGGATGGCGAAAAAAAAACCGATGCGTCTTTTGAAGAACAAACAAAACTGGCCTTACAAAATGTCGATGCCTGCCTGGCAGGTGCTGGAGTCTCGCGTCAGCACCTGGTTTCAGTACGCGTCTATGTCACGGATATTAACCAGTGGCCGACATTTAACAGGATCTATGGTGAGTGGATCGGTGATTTCCGCCCTGCCCGTGCTGTTGCTGGCGTTGCCGAACTTCATTACGGTTTTGCCGTAGAAATCGAAGCGATGGCTTTGGCCCCACAGGCCTGATTTATAACTGTATACAGGTGAATAAAAATGACTGATATGACACTGCCTGATTATAACGATATTGTCGCTGCGGCAGAGCGCATCGCAGATTATGCCAACAAAACGCCGGTGATGACGTCGCGTACGGTTAATGAAGAATTTGGCGCTGAAATCTTCTTTAAATGCGAAAACTTCCAGAGAATGGGCGCGTTCAAGTTTCGCGGCGCTATGAATGCGCTACGCCAGTTCACGCCACAACAACGGGCTGCGGGCGTCGTGACCTTTTCTTCGGGAAATCATGCACAAGCCATCGCCTTGTCGGCAAAATTGTTAGGAATCCCGGCGACAATTATCATGCCGCATGATGCCCCGGCTGCCAAAGTTGCCGCGACCAAAGGGTATGGCGGAAATGTCGTGGTTTACGATCGCTATACTGAAGACAGAGAAAAAATTGGTCAGAACCTGGCTGAGAAACAAGGGCTAACGCTGATCCCTCCTTACGATCATCCGCACGTTATTGCGGGCCAGGGCACCGCAACGAAAGAGTTGATTGAGGAAGTGGGACCGTTAGACGCCCTTTTCGTATGTCTGGGTGGCGGCGGTCTGCTATCCGGTTCCGCGCTGGCAGCGAGACATCTCTCCCCTGACTGTATGATCTATGGCGTAGAACCTGAGGCAGGCAATGACGGTCAGCAGTCTTTTCGCAGCGGCAGCATTGTTCATATTGATACACCGAAAACCATAGCCGATGGCGCGCAAACTCAACACCTTGGGCAGTATACGTTTGCGATTATTCAGCAAAACGTGAACGATATTCTGACTGTCTCAGATACTGAATTAGTCACTGCGATGAAATTTATTGCAGAACGAATGAAAATCGTTGTAGAGCCAACTGGCTGTCTGGGTTTTGCCGCCGCCAGAGCACGCAAATCTGAACTCCAGGGTAAGAGAATCGGCATTATTATCAGCGGTGGAAACGTGGACATCAGCCGCTATGGTGCATTCCTGGCCGGATGATAAGCAAGGTATCTGCCATGCAGATACCTTATTCCTGTCTGTATATTCCAGTCTGGAAAAGCGAACCCCGCTCACTGTAAACTGCTCGCAATCATGGCAAAAGGCATCACTGCAGGAGACTGGCATGCCAAAAACCGACAATAACTCGCTTCTCAGCCAACTTGATACTATCGCCAGAGGGTTAAGCGAGACCTTTTCTCCCTTTTGTGAAGTGGTTGTTCATGACCTCAAAAAACCTGAACATGCCATTTTGTCCATCCATAATAATCTTTCCGGACGTAAACCTGGCCAACCAGCAACAGAACTGGGTCTGGCACGCATAGCATCGCCAGATTTTCCCAGCATCATCGCTAACTACAGCAATCAATTTGCTGATGGACGTCCGGTAAAAAGCACCTCCATTGGCATCAAGGGTGAGGACGGTAAATACGTCGCTGCGCTGTGCCTTAATGTTGATATGACGTTGTTTCGCGGTATGCAGAGCGCGCTTGCGCGATTTACTGAAACCGAAAATTCCCCCATAAAGGAACATATCGATCCCGGTAGTAATGAAGTGATTCGCCAACGTATCGATGACTTTGCCGCCAAACGCGCGACCACGGCGCGCGCACTCAAACCTGAAGACCGTAAGTTATTGATTCAACAACTCCGTAAAGAAGGCCTACTGAACGTACGAAAATCAATGGATACCGTGGCGCAGCATTTAGGCGTGTCGCGAGCCACAGCTTACCTGTATGCCCGCCAGTCGGCACAAATGCACGAATAAGCTGATTCAGGCAGGCATACCTGCCACAACTTGCCGGTCAATGATTACTGGAACGAAGCACGCCCATATGCAGAGGGCTGCTTTGCTGCCAGCAATTATCATCCAACGAAAAAACGGCACCTTATGACTGCATAAAAATAAACCTTGGCATTCGTAGGTATTTATTTGCGCTGACTGAATAGATAGCTTATTTTTAAACTGACGGGGTAAATTTTAGCGGTACTTTATCGATCTTACTTAATCAAAGCATAAAACACCACCACACTAACCCACTGATTTCATTGAATGAAAAAATAAATAAACGTACTGTAAAATAATATCCATACAGTATATATAAATAGCATAATATCTAAATTATAATCTTTTTACATCCAGTAGTCAGGTGAGGCCAGAATGCGGTTATTAGTCATGTTGTTAAGCTTAGTCGTCTCTACACAGCTCTGGGCAGGTGAACTTTCCAAACCTACGGGCCAGGTCCTTCTAACAGTGTCCGGTAATATAGAAAATACAAATGAAGACGGGAAAGCCACTTTTGATACCGCCAGCCTCGAGAAACTGGGCATGGTAAGTTTTCAGACCACCTCCCCTTGGTATAATGGACGCACGACTTTTACGGGTATTCCACTACAAAAGCTCATGGATTTTGTTGGGGCGAAAGGCTCGGTTGTAAAAGTTACTGCACTCAATGACTACACCACCGTTATCCCTCTCGATGATTTCAAGAAGTACAATGTCATTCTTGCTTTAAAAATCAACGGAAAATACATGCGAATTCGAGATAAAGGCCCGTTATTCATTGTGTATCCCTATGACAGCATACCTGAACTAAATAATCAGATTTATTACTCAAGATCAGCCTGGCAGGTCAGTAGAATGGATATTGAGTAAGCGTTCAGAGGAACATCATGAACAGAATACTGGCTGGCATCATATTTTTTCTTTTTATATCTACTGGGTATATTTCTTTCTTAGTCCATGAAAGACAGCAAGAGTTACAGAAACTGACTCACTACACCGATTCATGGTCCGCTGCACAAATGGTATCACTATATTACCGATTCGAATCATTGCTTGGTCTTTATACTATCGATAAAACGATGAACCTCGACGAGGTGCGCCTGCGCCTCGATATTATGCTTAGCCAGAGTGATTTGATAAAAGAAGGTGATTTGGGGCACTATATAGAGAGCAATCAAGCGCACAGTGAATTGGCGATCAAACTTGAAAACATCCTTAACTATCTGGATGTTAACCTCGAGAAAATGGACCGTTCAGAACTTCAGACATACCTGAAAAAAATGCATACGCTGGATTCGCAACTTGGCCGCCTTTCATCCGGTGCGTTAAATAAGGATGTAAACTCGATCAATAACGCCAACCTTAAAATTCAAACTCTGTACTATATTTACTCGGCGACATCTGTTCTGCTGATCATACTGAGTGCGATACTGGGTGTGCTGATATTCTTCCAGAACAGAAATATTCTGCGAGCGCATCTTCAGGTTAAGAGCCTCGCTGAAGAGCTGCAGAAATCTAAAGAAAAGTTGCAAATCCAGAATGCAAAACTGGAATATGACGTCTACCATGATTCACTTACTGATATGAATAACCGCCAATTTTTCTGGGGGAATTTAAATCAAACAATCGAGATGGCAGAAAAAAACAACGATTCTGTGACAGTGATGCTGTTTGATTTGGACCGATTCAAAGAGGTTAATGATACCTATGGTCATGATGCCGGTGATGTTTTATTACGCCAGATATCGGACCGTCTGATTTCGATGAGCCATACTTCAGATACGCTGTATCGCTTAGGTGGGGATGAGTTTGCGTTTCTCTCAAGTGGTCTGACGGAGAGCCAGGCCGTTTCGCGAGCCCAAAAGATATGTGATTTTATCAGCCAGCCCTACACTATTTATAACACAATTATAAACATAACTACCTGTGTTGGAATTGTTATATCAGAAACAGAGCGCCGCTCCGATTATCTTTATAAATTTGCAGATCTGGCCCTGTATGAAGCCAAAAATGAAGGTTCAGGCAAGATAAAAGTCTTCCGGCAATGGATGTTAGAAAAGCTGCAAGAAAGCAGAACGCTTGAGCATGATATGGCGATGGCCATAGTGAATAAAGAATTCGTGGTTTATTATCAGCCTATTGTGGATTCTTTTAGCCGGGAAATTTACAGTTATGAAGCCCTCATTCGTTGGATACATCCTCTAAAGGGTCTCCTGTCGCCGGATAGCTTTATTCCTGTTGCTGAAAAAACAGGCATGATTAACGAAATGGGGAAATCTGTACTAGAAATTGCCTGTACGGAAGCGGCGTCCTGGGCGATTCCGGCCAAAATTTCAGTCAATGTCTCGCCTGTCCAGCTAAGCAGCAAAGCCTTTGCCGGAATAGTGCAAACTATCCTGAAAGAAACAGGACTCCCCGCTCAACGCCTTGAACTGGAGGTCACTGAATCCTCTATTTTTACTGAGAGTAATACGCCGATGAATACACTTAACAAGCTCAGAGCTCTGGGGGTAAAAATCTCCATCGATGATTTTGGTACCGGGTATTCTTCTCTTTCGCGGTTGAGCCGGCTGGCCTTCGATAAAATAAAAATAGATAAATCCTTTGTACATTCACTATCTACCCAGGACGATGCCCTTAATATTATCAAACTCATTACAGGCATGGCGAAATCCCTTAATATGAAGGCTGTTGCAGAAGGCGTTGAAACGCAAGAACAACTGGAAAAACTTCAGGCACTGGGCTGTGATTTCGCACAAGGATATCTGTTTGGTAAACCTCAACCGGGAATTGATGGGAAAATCAGACACGGTTAAATCACGGCGGATATCCCTGGCAGCTAAAGTCGGGCAACAAAACTGTTGCCCGACTTTTAATATTTCATACGCTTAGTGATAATTGCCTCTACCAATAAGACGTCCAGCACTGGCGCACGCGAATTAACGCTTCAAGATAAAAATAGTCTCCCCAGGAACAACATTCATCAACGCCTTTACCAGCTGGCATATGATAAACCGAGTGCATCAGTAACCCTTCACATTCCGGTTCATCCGTAGAGAGATAGCGCTTCGTCAGCGATTGTACAATCCGCAAAGCCACTTCTTCATACTGCATCCGACCTGCATCTGTCGCCGGTAATGCTTTCGCTAGCTCCAGCAGACCACAGGCAGCGATAGCGGCAGCCGAACTGTCGCGTACGGCGCCTGTGTTATTCAAAGCCAGATCCCAGTGACAAATAGAGTCCTCAGGCAGGCGGTTGATAAAGTAATGACTCAGGCTGCGGGTCAGGCTGACGAACTCAGATTTTCCCGTATACAGATAGCTAAGCATGAATCCGTAAATCCCCCACGCCTGACCGCGTGCCCAGCATGAGCTATCGCTGTGTCCCTGGTGCGTATTGCCAAACCGCGGCTCACCGGTCACAACATCTATATAGTAGGTGTGATACGTCGATGCATCGGGTCGTACGATATATTTCGCTGCCTGCATGGCATGGGATAAGGCCGCGTCAGCAAAGACCAGATTCCCCGTCTGTTCGCTTGCCCAGTAGAGCAGCGGTAGATTCATATTACAGTCGATAATCATTCGTCCCTGCTGCTCCGGATCCGTCAGGTCTCCCCATGCCTGGATAATACCTGCCGTTGGGTTATAGCGTTGCATCATCATTTCAGCCGCATGCAAGGCGATATCGCGTGCGGCTGCGTTCCCGGTCAGTCGCCACGCGTTTACACACGACAATGAATACAGAAAGCCGAGGTCATGAGTATCTGTTTCAATACGGTTTACCAGACGATGAGCAAAAGAAGTAATGAATCGCTCAGCAGCCTGACGGTATTTACTATCGCCGGTTATCTCCCACAATAGCCAGAGCTGCCCTGTCCAGAAACTGTTTGTCCATTGGTTATTTTCAGCGGGTTGCCATTTCCCACCTTCACAGGCCTCATTGGGAAATTTATCGCCAAGCGCATACAGCGTTCGATCAATTCGTGACGAAATATACGGTATTGCTTTATCTAACTCTTTTTTCAATGCCTGACGATCAACCGGGGCGGCGTATGACACGCGCAAGGGTTCAGTAACGACATTAGCCGTTTTATTAGTAATCATAATTATCCTGTTATTACTATTTGGAAGTTTTAATAGTCTGAGAGCGCAATATATCAGCACGCGGTGTTAATATCTTTTTTCCCGCATGGCTACAAGAAAGCGTGAAAGCGGAAATTAGCGTAAACAGCAGTGCGCAGACACCCATAATTAAAAAGGTATGTGCAAACCCTATTTTATCGTATAAATAACCAGCAGGTGGCGCCACGACAACAGAACCAACATATACCATTGCCTGATAACCCAACAAATACATGGTGGCGTTAACGCGTTTGTGAAAATGTTCAGCGATATATTTAAATACAGAGATTAACAGTAACGCTATTTCCACACCGTAAAATGGTTTAATAATTGAAATCATAATTGGGTCGACTGTTAAACCAGAAAGGATCAGACGGCCCCCCACAACTAACCCGCACAGCAGCAACCCCTTCTTGGCACCATAATAGTTAACCAGCGTGGGAATAAACATCATCATCAGGAATTCAATACCAGCCTGGAGCGTCCCCAGGTAACCATACCAGGCATTGCCCTGCTCTTTGGTGGCAAAGAAAGAGACAAAGTAACGGGGAAATTGCTGTTCTGCTACAAACATCATCCACGCGACACCTGCGACATACAGACTAAACATCCAGAATTTTCGGTTTTGCATCAGCGCAATGACATCGGCAAAGACAATTTTATTTTCGGAGATAACCGAGTTATTTCGTAGCTGCTCATCACCAATCTTCAGGCTCAACAACACCAGCAGCATGACTACGGAGGTGGTACTGCTCAGTATAAAGTTGGCGGTTGGCGTGTAGTTGAACAATACGCCGGAAACCGAAGCCGCCAGCGCCCACCCTAGCGATCCCCACATTCGGATACGGCCAAACTCCAGGCCGTAAAGGCGACTGAAACGGTCGGCATAGGATTCTGCGGCAGCCACTCCCGCATACCATCCCAGGCTTAAATAGAATGCACCAATAATAATGCCGAGCATCGTATGACTCAGCAGTAAAGGCTGGTAAATCACCACAAAAAACGGTGCCACTAATGCCGAGGTGGCGCAGACAAAATAGAGAAGCCATTTGCTCATGCCTATTTTATCCATGATATAACCATATACTGGTTTCATAACCACGGCAAACACACCATTAACCGCGAATACTGTACCAATTGTTACGCTATCAAGACCAACTTTTTGACTCAGCCATAATGCATATAAGCCGAAGCTGGATGACCAGGTAAAGAAATAGAGAAAAATAAAGCTGCTCATTTTGAGCTGCGCTAAACGAGTCGGGGCAATCGCGTTCATGATGCGGCTCCAGCATTATCTCGACAATGATAAGTATAAATAAAAAAAACCGAAGATTTAATTGCAATCATAATCCACTACCTCTTATGAAGTATTTATAGACTCAGTACTACTGGCGACAACCAGGTGCTGACGGACGGAGATTAGTCTTTTTGTTTCCTACAGCAGCGTGAGCATGTTCACAAAAACAGTTCGATTTTTAAGTTTGATTGGATTTACGGACAGATATTCAGCAATATCTTTAATATATAGCAGCAAAACTTAATTCTGTTGTCATGGTAAAAAATGAACGAGCCACAAAAACTTGAAAGAATTGCGATGGGGAATGAAGTGATTTCCTTTCAGCGTCCAATGGGCGCAAGTGTTCATTATTACCATTGGCATCAATGCATTGAGTTTTTATATATTTCAAAAGGGTACGGCATCGTCGTCGTTGATAAACAACACTATACAGCAAAGCCGGGCAGACTTTTTATTTTCCCACCGTTTCGCTTGCATAAGGTGCAGGTTGATGTTGCACCGAACAACCCGTCTTATCGTACGGCTATGCATATTGAGCACAATGAAGTAATCAGTGCCTTGCAGATGTTTCCCCGCCACCAGGCTCAGTTTGCAGCACTCTCTGGCACCCATGCTCCGGCACAAATTCACGATCTCAGTGAACATGCGGACTATATTGCCTATATCCTCGATCGGTTTGAATCACTTAAGGGCAACGGGTATCAATCGGCCAGTGATGTTGCTTTTCTGGTAATGCAACTTCTGGACTTTCTTCCCCTGCAACCGCGGAGTGTAGTGCACCAACAGCAGACCGTGGCGGCCCGCATTATGCAGTGGATAGAAGAGCATTATCAGCAGAAATTTTCACTCGATGAGTTAGCTGCGGATATTGGTTTTTCACGCAGCTATACCTCGCGAATTTTCCGTCAACAAACCGGTGGCGGGATCCAGGAATATATACTCACCCGCAGGATTAAAAAAAGCTGCGATTTATTGCGCTACTCATCACTGAACGTGACGGAGATTGCCGAGCATGTGGGTTTTACGGAAATGACCTATTTCATTACCTGTTTTAGAAAAATGATGGGGCAATCTCCTTTGCAGTACCGCAAACAATACGATGAAGACACTGGCCACGATACGGCGTAAAGAACGTCATTTTTATCGCTTTGACGGACACTGTCTAATCAAACCCGAGTCCATACCCGCATGGTATTAAGCAGAGATCTTCAGCAAAAGTTGGTAAATCCTCAGAACGGTTCTATAGTCGGGACTGCTTCTCATTACAGGATTCACCGATGCGATTTAACGGACTGACCAAAGGTTTCTTCATTTTCATACTTGCCCTCGTTACCTGGGCGTTCTTCGACGTGCTGTCCCCCTACTTTTCCGCCATTTTGTGGGCCGCGATCTTAACGACTATTTTTAACCCGGTAAAAAACAGGTTGCGCAGCGCACTTGGCGAACGCAACGGGCTGGCATCGTTAATAACCATCGCCATTATCTGTTTAATTGTCTTTATCCCACTCATGGTGATCCTGTCATCGCTGGCCATTGAACTCAATGTGGTGTACAACAAGCTGCAACAAAACGACACGCAGTTTCCCGAAGTCGTCACCTCTATTCTTTCGTATCTTCCTGGCTGGGCGCGAGGATTCCTCGCAGAACACAATCTGGATAATGTTGCAGAAATCCAGAAAAAGCTGTCCGACATTGTGTTGCAAGGCGGCCAGTACCTTGCGGGCAGCGCGTTCCTGATCGGTAAAGGGACATTCGGCTTTGCCATCAGCTTTGGCATCATGCTGTATCTGCTGTTTTTCTTGTTAAAAGATGGACCTTATCTGGTACGCCAGATTCTGGACTCATTACCACTTTCTGATTTTGCCAAACAGCATTTGTTCGCCAAATTTGTCGGCGTAACGCGCGCAACCGTCAAGGGCACAGCAGTTGTGGCTTTAGTTCAGGGGATTCTTGGCGGTATCGCGTTTGCGATTGTGGATATCGACGGCAGCGTTCTGTGGGGCGCATTAATGGCGTTTCTCTCTCTGGTGCCTGCCGTCGGCTCGGCAATCGTCTGGGTACCCGCAGCCATATTCCTCTTCGCTACGCACCAACTGTGGCAAGGGCTGTTTATCGTCGGGTTCTTCGTGATTATCGTCGGTCTGGTGGACAACATCCTGCGCCCGCTTTTGGTAGGAAAAGACACCAAAATGCCGGACTACCTGATTCTGATAACCACCCTCGGCGGGATGGAGATTTACGGCATTAACGGGTTTGTGATTGGCCCGCTGATCGCCGCGCTGTTCATTACCTGCTGGAACCTGTTTTCCGGGCGCGATCATGCCGGTAACGTGGAAGGTATCGACGAAGCCTTTATGGAAGAAGGAAAAAATCCTCCAGATTTATGATGTCAGGACGATAACAGAAGGCGGCCCAGAGCCGCCTTTTTTATTTTCACGCAAAATCATACGTTTCCTATAATTTCAATCATGCTAATTGATTAATCGTCGCAGAAGGAACTAATCAGTGCGAATAGCCACAATCACCAACTGGGCCTACAGCGCGACGGTATGCCTGACCATCGCCTCCGGCGTTGTCATGCTGATGGCGTCCAACGCCGATAACACCGAACGCCAGGTGGTGGAACAACGTTATAAATTTGACCAACTGACCGAAGAAGTGGAACTCGACGCCTGGTCGCTGTCTGATATGGCGCGTCTCTACGTGGTCAGTAAAGACCCTGATGCTTTGAACAACTATCGTCAGAAAGAGGCGTCACTGAAAGCCGTTGAGCATCGCCTGGCGGCGTTGAAAGATGCCGGAGCGACAGGTGAAGAACTGGCGCTATTGCATGAAGGATTGCAGATTGTTGATGCTCTGCAGGACGAACAAACTGCAGCGCTGGCCAGCGTCGCGCGGGGAGAGCACACACAAGCGATTGCCCTGCTCTTCAGCAAAACCTATGAACAGGAACTGGAGCGGGCACAGGACCGGATTGACCATTTCCGCCAGTTGCTCGACAACCGTGTACTCAATGCCATTGAAGATGCCACTCAGGCGTCACGTACACTGCGCACAGCCTCTGAAGTGATGGTCGGTCTTACGGCGCTGCTATTTTTGTTCGTTCTTGGGTTTATATTGAAGCGCCGTGTGTTGCGCCCGGTGGTGCGTTTGAGCGATGTAGTTAACCGTCTGGCATCGCAAGATTATGCTGTCGAGACACCCAGCTTTAACCAGATCGATGAAATTGGCGATATGGCCCAGGCGATCCGGATTTTTCGCGAGAACGGGCTGGCCCGTCAGCGGCTGGAGAAAGAGAGAGACGCCGACTGGGGGATCCGCGAACTGCTGGCACGCATGACGCAGCGTCTGCAGGGGTGCGAGAGTTTTGCCGATGTTATTAATGTGGCGGAACTGTTCGCGCCGAATATTGCTCCAGGTATCGCCGGCCGACTGTACATACTGAATCGGGAGCCCTGGCAGATGCGCTGCGTTGCGCAGTGGCTCTCACCAGAGGGTAAAGCCGATGCGTTTCACCCGGACGAATGCTGGGCGGTACGCCGTGGCCAGAGCCATCCACCGGTACAAGACGAACCGGATATCGCCTGCTACCATCTGCCAGAGTCATGCCAGCGGCATACCTTATGCGTGCCGCTGATTGCCCAGGGTGAAGCCATCGGCCTGCTCTCATTCCAGAATCTCAGCGAGGATTCCACCTCATCTCGCGCCTACCTGGAACTGATGGCAGAAGCACTCGGTCTGGCATTAGCCAACCAACGCTTGCGCGATGCACTGCTGGAGAAAGCGCTATACGACCCCCTAACCGGTCTGCGCAATCGTCATCATCTTGAAGATACTCTCCGTACCCAGATGAGCCAGGCGGTTCGTACCCAAGAACCGATCAGTTGCCTGATGATCGATATCGACCATTTCAAAAACATCAATGATCGCTTTGGCCATGAGGCCGGCGATAGTGTGATAAAAAGTATCGCCGCCATTATTCAGCGCGTTGTCCACGACAGCGGCATGGCTTTCCGTTACGGTGGCGAAGAGTTTCTGGTCCTGCTGGCAGGTGCGGATGAACAGGCGGCCAATAGCTTTGCGACGGATATTTACAACGGCGTACGCGAATTGTCACTGCGCTTTGGCGTATCCGATATCGGTCACGTGGATGTCTCTATCGGTGTTGCCAGCTACCCGCAGCATGCCCAAAGCGATAATCTGCTGCGTGCCGCAGACGTCGCGCTGTATCGCGCAAAAGAACTGGGGCGCTCGCGCATTGTGAGCTTTGGCATGCTGGAAGCAAGCTGAACTATGTCAGTTGTCGGCGCATTGCTTTACCTCTACGTCAGGTAGTGGTAAGTTGACGGGATGAACACCAGACACGATATCAACGCTTTTACTCATAATCTGTGGTGGCTGCCTTCTTAAAGGCGGTCAGAATGTGTTTCCCCATTTTAAATAACCGCCGAAAGGCGGTTATTTGCATTTGAAGACCCCTTTCGGTTTTACGCTTAAGGAGTCTTATATGAACAACAAAACCATCATCCTCACTGGCGATCGTCCTACTGGCCCGTTGCACCTCGGCCACTATGTTGGCTCGTTGCGCCAACGCGCCACGCTGCAGTACGATTATCAGCAGTTTATATTGGTCGCAGACCTGCAAGGACTGACCGATAACGGCAGTACGCCACAAAAGATCCAAAACAACATTCCCGAAGTGCTGGCTGACTATCTCGCCGCGGGCATAGACCCCTCACTCACCACCATTTGTTTGCAATCGGCCTTGCCCGCCCTTGCCGAACTGACCGCGCTTTATATGAACATCGTTACCGTGGCGCGCGTGGAACGTAATCCTACGGTCAAAAACGAAATTGCGCAGAAAGGGTTCGCCCGCTCGTTACCGGTTGGCTTTCTGGTTTATCCCATCAGTCAGGCGGCAGATATTTCAGCCTTCAAAGCTGAAGTGGTTCCGGTCGGCGACGATCAACTGCCGATGATCGAACAGACCAATGAAATCGTGCACAAAATGAATAGCTTGTTACCTGCCCCAGTCTTGTCGCATTGCAAAGTGTTGCTGAGTGAAACCAGTCGTCTGCCCGGTATCGACGGTAACGCCAAGATGTCGAAATCACTAGGTAATACAATTCTGTTGTCCGCCAGCGAGGAAACCATTCATCGCGCCGTCAGCGCAATGTACACTGACCCTAACCATCTGAAAGTGTCCGATCCGGGGCAGATTGACGGCAATATCGTATTCACCTACCTCGACGCGTTTCACCCAGATAAAATCAAAGTGGCGGAGATGAAAGCGCATTATCAGCGCGGCGGATTAGGTGACAGGGCATGCAAAAATGAGCTGGAGATGTGCTTGCAAGAACTCATCGCGCCGATGCGTGAGCGTCGGGCAACTTACATTCAGGATAAAGGCATGCTGATGGCGATGCTGAAAAAAGGCAGTGAACAGGCGCACGAAGTCACACAGCAGACATTAAGAGAAGTGAAACAAGGGCTGGGTTTACCGGTGTTCTGAACACGAATAGAAAAATACAGGATAACTGATAACTCCCGCTAAACTTGAAAAATGTGGTTACGCTTAAGTTTTTCAATAGCATAACCGCTATTAAGAGAGTGAGATGTAACTATCTTATTATTACGCCTCATTATAAAAAGTTCGAATTCTCTTCTTTATGCCTGCCAGGGTCCGTGCCCATGCAGGCTTTTTTTTCACTATCAACTTTTCGGATATCAGTTAACCACTAATGTCCAGTCCATTTCCCCCCTGAATAAAAAACACGCTGCAAAATCAACAAAATATAATCAACTTGCTTAATTACTCTGCAAACGCGTGAGATCCGGAAGAAAAATGCGATTTCCCTCTTGCCTCATTCGGTCTGTGCCGCTAATATTCGTCCCCGTTGTCACCTACAACGTTGCGTTCATAGCTCAGTTGGTTAGAGCACCACCTTGACATGGTGGGGGTCGTTGGTTCGAGTCCAATTGAACGCACCATATTGCGTCCGTAGCTCAGTTGGTTAGAGCACCACCTTGACATGGTGGGGGTCGGTGGTTCGAGTCCACTCGGACGCACCATATCACTTTTGATGTGGTGCCTTTCCCCTTACATTATTCTCGATAAAATCCCCGAATCCTTGTTGCCGTCCTGAGCGATTTCGCTATTCTTGCTGTCTATCCCGTTTGTCTCCTGCGCCGTTATCGACCACACTTATCCTGCTTCGCTTGTTTTCGGCACAATGCCGACACAGAACATCGATCACAGGGCATAAAAATAATATCAGGTGGATAAGATGAACAAGATCGCTATCGTCGGTACGGGACCGACAGGAATCTATACGTTACTCGCGCTTCTCAAGCATCAAACCCCGCTTTCAATTAGCCTCTACGAACAATCGAATGAAGCTGGGGTAGGCATGCCCTATAGCGATGAGGAAAACTCGCGATTGATGCTGGCAAATATCGCCAGTATTGAAATACCCCCCATTACCTCTTCTTATCTCGACTGGTTACGCCAACAGAGCGTTGAACATTTAGCCCGTTATGGCGTGAAACACGCCTCGCTGCATGACCGACAATTTCTGCCGCGAATTCTGCTCGGTGAATATTTTCGTGACCAGTTTTTACGCCTTGTAGACCTTGCGGACAAACAGGGGTTTAACATCACCGTACACGAATCCTGTCAGGTCAAGGATGTCAAAGCCACAACGGATGGCGTTGTTATTTGCAGCGATCATAACGACCCGGAGCACTTTGATCTTGCTGTCATCGCCACGGGTCACGTCTGGCCTGACGCACAAAGCGCATCACGCACCTTCTTCCCGAGTCCGTGGACCGGGCTTATGGAGGCAAAAATCCCGGCGTGTAATGTAGGAATTTTGGGTACGTCGCTGAGCGCTATTGATGCGGCTATGGCCGTCGTCGCACAACACGGCAGGTTTGTATTAGATGATGCGCAGGGTGTTCATTTCGAAAGAAATGAAGGCAGTCAGGATCTCAACATTCTCCTCATGTCCCGTTCTGGCATTCTACCGGAAGCCGATTTTTACTGCCCTCTCCCCTATGAACCACTCTCCATTGTGACTGCTGAGGCACTGGAACAGTGTATTGCAGAGGGTCCTGCTGGGCTGCTGGACAGGATCTTTATGCTCATAGTCAAAGAAATTGAGCTGGCAGACCCTGTCTGGAGCAAAGAAGTCGCCCTCTCTTCCCTGAACGCCGACAGCTTTACGGATGTCTGGTTCGCTGCCCGTAAAAAGCACGATCCGTTTCACTGGGCCGCAGCCAATCTTGAAGAAGTCGAACGCAATAAACGTGAAAAACACACGGTTGCCTGGCGTTACGCTATTCTGCGACTGCATGAGGCCGTACAGGAAATTGTCCCGTGGCTGGATGAGAAAGACAGAGAGCGGTTTAACAATGGACTTGCTCGCGTCTTTATCGATAACTATGCAGCCATTCCTTCACAGTCGATCCGTAGATTACTGGCGCTGCGTGAGGCCGGGATCCTGAATATTCGCGCGCTCGGTCAGGATTATCAGTTAGAGCAAAAAGAAAAAATGACGGTAATACGCGCTCAGGGCGAAACCTATGAGTTTGACGTTTTTATCGATGCCAGAGGCCAGAAAGCGTTAAAAATTAAAGATCTGCCATTTCCATCGCTGCGGGATCAACTGCAGTCCACGAGTGAGGAAATACCGGATGTCGGCGATGACTATACGTTACAGGCGCCTGATATCGTCCGGGGACGCATTGCGCTCGCCGCACTTCCCTGGCTGATGCACGATCAACCTTTCGTGCAAGGGCTTACTGCCTGTGCAGAAATTGGGCAGTGCGTCGCTCAAGCCATTTCCCGGCCAGCCACGCGTCTTCGTCGACGCTTACCCTATTACGAGGCGTGACACGATGTCTTCTTCCACCGCTCTACTTGCTGCCGGCAGTTTACGTCCAGCACTGACTCCGCTGATAACCCATTTCACGCGCATCAGTGGAATAGATGTAAAGGTGGAATATGGTCCAGCCGGTTTATTGCGCGAGCGGATTGAAGCAGGTGAACCCTGTGCGCTGTTTGCTTCGGCCAATCGGGAGCATCCGCAGCGCCTTCTGGCTGAGCATATAGCCCTCTCGACGCATACCTTTTGCTGGAACCAACTGGGTCTGGTTACCACCCGGACCGGTGAATGGCTGGATTTGCTGCGAAACCCCACCCTGCGAATTGGTACCTCTACGCCCGGCTGTGACCCTTCCGGAGATTATACCTGGGCATTTTTTGACAAGATGGATGCGCTGGAGACGGGCCTTGGGCAGCACCTTCGCGAAAGGGCCATTCCCCTGGTTGGTGGTCGCGACAGCGTAAATATACCGCAGGGAGAAATAGCCAGCGCCTGGGTCCTGCGTCAGGGACTGGCCGATCTGTTTATCGGCTACGCGCATTATGCAAAAACGCTCCGCACACTCCCCGACGTTCGTTATGTCGCGATTCCGGCTGAATATAACATTCAATGTGAATACCAGCTGGCGGTGCTTGAGGCTTCCAAAGATGCGCTGGCGCTGGTTGAGTTTATACTCGGCAACGGCGGTCAGGAATTTCTGATCGCCGCCGGTTTTATATCACTTACCGACGAATAGAAAACAGCGGCGCAATAAACGGCGTCTGGTAATGGTCAACGTTCACTTTTCGCAGCGGTAATCCATAGGCCTGGGACAGATTATCTTCCGTCACGATGCAGTCCGTCGGGCCTGCCCGCCATTTTCCTTCAGGAAGCAGCAGCAGCGTATGCGTGGCTATCTGTAGCGCATGCTGCGGATCGTGGGTTGAAAACAGCACGCTGCAGCCTTGTTGGCGAGCCAGATCGCTGATGAGCTGCAGCACCACCTGCTGATTAGCGAGATCCAGTGCGGAACACGGTTCATCAAGCAATAACGTCTGACATTCCGTGACCAATGCCCTGGCTATCATCACTAACTGTTGTTGCCCGCCAGAGAGTGAACCAAACGAGCAGGCGCCAAGATGTGCGATATTAAGTTGCTCCAGCGCCTGCGCTGCCCTTTTTTGATCCTGCTGGCTGGGCTGCGCAAATAACTTCACGTGTTGTGCCCGCCCCATCAGTACTACATCGCTGACCGTATAGGGAAACGGCAGATGACAATGTTGCGCCACAATCCCAATTCCACCGGCATTCTCAATACTGCCGCCCAAAGCAGGCAGCGTGCCGGTTAGCGTATCGAGCAGCGTACTTTTACCCAGACCGTTACGTCCCAGCACCGCCCAGACCTCACCTTTCCGGCAACTGAACGTAAGCGGCTCAAATAGCGGTGCGCGATACCCGTAAGTCAGCCGATTCACGCGCAGTGCGACAGATTTCATTGTTTCCTCCGACGGCTGTTGCGGATGAGTAAAAGAGCAAACAGCGGCGCGCCAAATAATGCAGTGATGATCCCCAGCGGGATCTCCGCAGGCATCAGGGTGCGCGCAATATCATCCACCACAATCATAAAACCGCCCCCCAGCCAGAAGGCACAAGGGAGCAACCGACGATGATCGACACCCACCAGCAAACGTGCCAGATGCGGAATAACCAGACCGACCCAGGCAATACTGCCGCTTACCGCCACCTGAGCGGCGACTAAAAAAGCGCAGCACACCAGCACGCTGCGTCGCAGAGGAACCACCGCCACGCCCAGCGCTCTGGCATCTTTATCATTGAGCGATAGCAGATTTATCCGCCAGCGTAACTGATACAAAACCGTCGCGGCGATACCCACCGGAATCGCCAACAGCAGAACTTTATGCCAGTTGGCCGTCGCAAAACTCCCCAGCAGCCAGAACACAATGTTCGGTAACGTCTCTTCGGTATCCGCCTGATACTGAATCAGACTCACCAGTGCGGCAAAGAAACCGCTCAGAATAATACCCGACAGGATCAGCACCAGCGTATTCTCCAGCCCCTGCAATGTAGCGATGGCATACACCAGAATCAGCGCCGTCAGACCGAAGAAAAACGTTGAGCCCATCATCAGCCACGGCGACAGGCCGAGCAGAATAGCCAGCGTACCGCCAAAGGCAGCCCCCGACGTCACGCCGATAATATGCGGGTCGACCAGTGGATTATGAAATACCCCTTGCAGCGTCGCGCCGCATAAACCCAACGCGCCCCCTGCCAGCAACGCGATCAGAATTCGTGGTAACCGCACCGTCCAGACAATCTGGCTGGCAATCCCTTCGGCATCGCTATAGTGCGTCAGATGGTAAAATACCTCGCTTAACGACAGTGGATATTGCCCGAGGCACAGCGAGCTGACGCCCAGTAACAAAACCGCCGCCATTAGCAGTGGCTGCTGGGGTAAAGTGCGGTTACTTAGCTGCATCAGACTGCCAGTTCACACGATAAAAACGCTGATAGTAGTCTTGCGCCTGCGCATCGACATCCACGTCTTTATAGGCGTCCGGATACAGTTTTTTGGCCATCCACAGTTCACCTATCGCCAAGGCTTCCGGCATCGGATACCCCCAGGCTTTGGCGTATTCCGGCATCAGCCAGATGCGATGATTTTTCACCGCATCAATCCCCTGCCAGTTGGGATCGTTTTGGATCTCAGTCACCACCTGCGGGTAACGGTCCTGAACAAAAATCACTTGCGGATTCCACGCTAATACCTGCTCAAGCGCGACCTGACGGGCGCCTTTCACACTGGCCTCCGCCACGTTTAATCCCCCCGCATGCTGCATCATCAGTCCCGTATACTTCCCGGAGCCGTAAGTCATCAGGTCGGGGTTAGCCATATAAATACGCACCTTTTTCGCATCAGGAATGTTGGCAACTGGCGCGTTGAACTTTGCCCGCGCCGCAAAAACGTAATCGATCAACGTTTCTGCCTGCGCTTTGCGCCCCACAACATCCGCAATCAGGCGAATTCCCTGCTTTAACCCTTCGTTGTAGACCTGCTCTTCATCGGCCATAGTCGGATTCATTTTATTCTGCTGACCATCAGCATCCTGACGCAATGAGATAGCGACCACCGGAATACCGGCGTTCTGAATCTGCTGAATCATCTCCGCAGGCGCATAGTTGGCAACAAAGACGACCTGTGGGTGAATCGCCAGCAGGCTCTCGATATTCACGCTGGTGAGATCGCCCGGCGTCGGCAATGTCGTTATCTTCGGCATAAAACGCGCGAATTCAGGTCCGAGCTGTTTTTTCCAGCTCGACATTACACCAACAATGTCTTGCTGGGCGTTGAGTTGCACCAGAATATTCAGCGTCTGGTGTTGCAGCACAACCACTTTGTCGACATGGTCTGGAATCGTGATCTGACGACCAAGCTGATCGGTAATCGTACGCTCGGCCTGCGCAGAGAACGCCACCAGGAAGCTGGCGCAAACCAGCACAAAAGAACGGAGAGTTAACATGAGGTACCATCTGGATGAGGAATAAAAACGATGTATATTAAATTATATAACGATATAACTGGCAACCCATTAGCGATAATTACCGCGCTACACACGAGGAAGATCAATTTTTGTGGGCAAAAATAAAGCCGACGGCAATGACCACCGTCGGCTTTTGTTGATACTGAGTGGCTAAACTATTTCGTCGCAGCTTTAATGATATCGAGCGCTTTCGCAAACTGATCCTGCGGAATTGTCAGCGGGTAAAGGAAACGAATAACGTTACCGTACTGGCCACAGGTTAACAGCAGCAATCCCTGCTCAAGGGCTTTCTTCTGCACGCGTTGCGCGACGGCAGCGCTGGGCTCGCCCGTCGCTGCATCACAAAATTCAGCAGCAACCATTGAACCTAAGCCGCGCACTTCGGCCAGTTCAGGACACCATCCTTGCGCGTCAGTCAGGGTGGCGCGCAGTTGTTCACCGAGAGCCGCTGCCCGTTGGCACAACTGCTCATCACGAATAATATCCAGTACCGCATGAGCCGCCGCAATCGACAACGGGTTGCCGGCGTAAGTACCACCCAACCCACCCGGCGCAGGCGCATCCATAATGTCTGCTTTGCCTACCACCCCAGACAACGGCATCCCACCCGCCAGGCTTTTCGCCATCGTCATCAGGTCCGCTTTGTCGGCGTAGTGATCCATCGCAAACAGTTTCCCCGTACGCGCAAAACCGCTTTGCACCTCATCGGCAATCATCACGATGCCATGCTCATCACAGATACGGCGGATCCCGGCAACAAACTCCGATGGCGCCACCACGAAGCCCCCTTCGCCCTGGACCGGTTCGAAGATAATCGCCGCAACCTGGGTTGGATCGATGTCGGCTTTAAACAGGCGTTCAATCGCTTTTAGCGAATCCGCCGTGGAGATACCCTGCAACTCAGAAGGATATGGCGCATGGTAAACGGAACCAGGGAACGGGCCGAACCCTTTTTTATAAGGCGCTACTTTGCCGGTCAGCGCCATCGTCATGTAAGTCCGTCCATGAAAACCGCCGCCAAAAGCGATAACACCGGGACGACCGGTATGCGCGCGGGCGATTTTCACCGCATTTTCCACGGCTTCTGCGCCGGTAGTAAAGAATGTGGTTTTGCGTTTACCGTCAATCGGCGCAACGGCGTTGATTTTCTCAGCCAGAG
Source organism: Citrobacter sp. EC_71 (assembly GCF_019584005.1). Classification (NCBI taxonomy): domain Bacteria; kingdom Pseudomonadati; phylum Pseudomonadota; class Gammaproteobacteria; order Enterobacterales; family Enterobacteriaceae; genus Citrobacter; species Citrobacter sp. EC_71. Next base: position 52,211 of record NZ_VDAY01000022.1, on the reverse strand, counting down.
ACACATAGCTTTCGTACGGTACAATCTGATAAGCCGTGTGGGTAAAAGCCTGCAGTTGCGCTTCGACTGCCTGCACCAGACGAGGATGACGGTGCCCGGTGTTCAGCACGGCAATCCCGGCGGCAAAATCAATATACTGATTGCCCTCAATATCGGTAATCGTGCTGTTTTCTGCCGACTGGGCGTAAAAATCACACATGACACCCACGCCACGCGGGGTGGCATCCAGACGACGTTGTTGCAGGTTTTTATTGTTCATTCTCTACACCTTGTCCATAAATACATTTCAGTTGAATTACCCTTTAAATTTAGACGCCATCTGGTACTTTAATCGAGAGCCAAATCGTTTTATTTTAAGGATCCAAATGCGTTCACTTGCCGGAGATGTGATCAAGCAAGCATTTAGCCAGCGGACAGATGAAAAATTACATCGTCGCCTGTATGCCGCCATCTGTAGTTGCATCCTTGAGGGCAGCCTGAAACCGGCTACCCGCATGCCTCCCTCGCGGGATCTGGCGGGCGAACTGACGTTATCGCGAAATACCGTCTTGCGGGTTTACGAGCAGTTGCAGGCCGAAGGCTATATCTCTGCGCGCACCAGCAGCGGCACATTCGTTAGCGACAGCGTGCTCGACAATCTCGACCTCCGCCCCAACAAAGAGCCAGTGGCTGTTGCGCTTGAGGATCACACCCGCTTATCTGTCCGCTGCCTTGAACTGCTGGGGCATGCCAGCGCCAGTCCCCGGCAATGGGGAGCCTTTATTCCTGGCGTGCCTGATGTTCAGCATTTTCCTCACCGGGTGCTCAAAAAAATCCAGGATCGGCTGGCAAGGCGACTGCGCCCGGCGTTTCTCACTTACGATGCCGCAGGCGGGGTGAGTGAATTGAAAGAAGCGCTGGCAGACTATCTGCGCACCGCCCGGGGTGTACGTTGTTCGCCTGATCAAATTCTGATTACTGAAGGTATTCACCAGGCGTTGGATCTGGTAACGCGTGCGTTGTGCAATCCGGGTGACAGTGCCTGGATTGAAGAGCCAGGCTATTGGGGGATAAAAAACATTCTACGCATCAACGCGGTAAACTTTTCGGCAATCCCGGTTGATGAGCAAGGTATGATTCCGCCAGGCCCAACAGAACCCGCACCGAAACTGATTTTTGTGACACCGTCACATCAGTATCCGCTCGGTTCGGTAATGAGTCTGAGCCGTCGGCAACAGCTTCTCTTGCGCGCCCGCGAAACGCGAAGCTGGATAATAGAAGATGATTACGATAGCGAGTTTCGCTTTTCCGGGCAGCCTATTCCGTCATTACAGGGACTGGAGGAAGAGACGCCGGTTATCTACATCGGAACATTCAGCAAGACCCTTTATCCCGCACTGCGACTCGGGTATGTGGTACTGCCCAAACCGCTAGCCGCGCCGCTAAAAAAGGTTCATAACGACCTCTATCGCGGCGGACATTTATTGATTCAGGCCGCGCTGGCGGAGTTTATCCGCGAGGGATACTACGCGGCGCATATTCGAAAAATGCGCCAGCTGTACAGTCGTCGTCGCCAGATGCTGGTGGAACTTATTACCCGCCAACTTGGTGAGCAATATCTTGGCTCCTTCAGCAGCAACGCCGGGCTGCATATGATTTTACAGCTACCCGCCGGAAGTGATGACGTCGCCATAGCCCGGCAAGCGAATGCGCAAGATCTGCTGGTGCGTCCGCTGTCTCGTTACTACGTGAATGAAGAGAAATGCAGCGGCCTGCTGTTGGGGTTTGCCAGTATTGAAGAACATGAAATGGCGGCGGCGTTTACCCGACTCGCGACGATTATCAGGGAAAACGCCGTATAAGCACTGCCGGATAGCGGTGCTCGCACCTTATCCGGCATGCTGTTTAATGTGACGCTTTTTTAACGCCAGCCAGATCCTCCTGGCTTACTTCACCATTCCCTTCCCCCCAACTTTTACGCACGTAGTTAATTACGTCACGCATTTCGCTGTCGGTTAACATGCCGCCGTAGGCTGGCATCTTAAAGGAGACGCTGCCCCGCGTTGTCGGGGTTTCTGCGCCATAGGCAATCACTCTGTACAGTGGCGTCGGGTCATCCACCATCACCAGCGGATTGCGGATCAACGAAGGTGCATTATCATCCGTACCTTTGCCTTCCAGACCGTGACACGTTGAGCAGTAGCGGTTATAGGTCACTTTGCCCGCCTCGGCTGAATTCGACCAGGATGTCGTAGTCGCTGCGGTACGCCCCGCTTCAGGCTTCGTACTTTTCAGTCTCAGCAGATATTGTGCGATCGCCGTGGCATCTTCGTCCGTCAGATACTGTGTACTTTGCGTAACGACTTCAGCCATCGAACCAGAAACCGCGGCATGTTTACTTTTACCGGTCAGCAACAGCGATTTTAACTCCAACTCCGACATTCCGGTGCCCCGCAGCGACGGCGCATACCAGCCGTCGATCATCGCGCCGCTCAGATACTCGGGATCCGCATTGGTGTACGCTTTTTCGTTCATCGCCACACCTCTCGGTGTATGGCATGAACCGCAGTGGCCCGGGCCTTCCACCAGATAAGCGCCTCGTTTTAGCAGGACCGCGTTTTCATCCGTTTTCGCGCTCGCAACAGCCGTCTCTGGCGCGTCGGTAAACAACCAGTTCCAGATATGCAGCGGCCAGCGGGCGGAGAGTAGCCACGGAATGGCATTCTCTTTATTGGGTTGTGCCGACGGCGTGACGTCATGCATAAAATAGCGGTACAGCGCCTGAACATCCTCGTCAGAAAGCTTCGCGTAAGAGGGATAAGGCATGGCCGGATAGAGCGGATGACCATCTTTGGCAATCCCCTGACGTACCGCCTTTTCAAAATCCTCGTATGCGTAGCTACCAATCCCCTGTGTCTTATCTGGCGTAATATTGGTCGAATAAATATCCCCAAGCGGAGTGGGAAACTTTTTACCCCCTGCCATCGCCGCGCCACCTTCCGTCGTGTGACAGGCTACGCAGTCAGAAATCCTCGCGATGTATTCGCCATGAGTTTCAGCCGCAGAAACCGTGGCGGTAAATAAACAGGCAGCAAGAACGGTTACATTACGCATAGATCACCCCATCTCCTTGAGTTCATTAACCGCTCGCCATGCCTGATCGATCGCCGTATGAGCATAAGCCCCCCAGTCAGAATCGGAGTTAGCAATGGCAATACGACCAACTGGCTTGCGCGCCCGCTCGATAATCTCGGGCATTTTGTCCATGTCGTCGAACAACGAGTTAGGGTAATAGGCATAGCCATGCGCCCAGCGGTTAACCGTAATGGCGGCAATATCGCGTTGATTATCAAAGCCTGTTGCGCCAAACATCTCCTGCAACTGGGCGCGAATCATCTCTTCATGCGCCGCAAATGTCGTTCCCAGCAAATAGGCCCGCCCCAGCCGGAACTGCTCTCTGGCCGAGAGGTTACTGCCAGGATACGTGGGGACGTAGACCATATGAATCACCATCGGATCGTCCGGTGAGGCTGGGTGTTGATACCCGCCAATGCTGACCGGATAGTCGAGCTTAACCCGGCTGTAAGGTGCTGCCGGAGAGTAAAATTCATGCACGCCAAGCTGTTTAAATGCCTGCCAGTTTTTAACCACCACGTTGGTGTATACCAGCGGCGCTTTCACGTTAAGTTTGAGATCCGCCTGCTGCTGTTCCGGCATCTCTGGCACCAGATACGGAATCAGCATGTTATAACCCGCCATAATGGTGTTCTTACCACGAACGCGATGCATTTTACCGTCGCGCAGATAGCTGACAACAACGCCATCCGGCACGTTGGCGGCGTTAATCACCGTGCTGTTCAGGCGCAGACGCGTGGTGTTTTCCGGCAGGTCCAGTTTTTCATAATGCAGTCTGGCGAGGACCGAGTCCTCCATGGTGGTGCCCGGCAGCGCATCCGGTAGCATATACCTGACCAGCAGTCGGGCCAGACCGGCATTTCCATCCGGAAAATGGTAAACATACGGCTCTTCGAGGTCGGCCAGCGACTCTCCATCCAGCGGGGGTAATCCCAGCGCTTCCATACCCGGTAAGGCGCACGCCCGGGCATCGCTACAGGAAATCCCTTCAATGCCAATGGCAAAGAAGTCGTTAGAACGCTGCTGAAAATAGAGCAGCGCCATTTTGCTCAAACCGACTTTTGTCGCCAGAAACTCACTGTAGCTGTGAGTATCCAGCCATTCAGTTTTCTCATCAATCGTCATACCCGGAAGGTAGTCCGCAGGACGTACATGCAGATCGATTAACGCTTTTCTGTCGTTCTCGCTTAGCGGAAAATCATTGATAAAGTCTTCGATCTTGCGTCCATTCAGTCTGTCCGGCGGAATATCATCAGATACCGCCCGTCCCGGATCGCCGCTGACGATTTTTGTTTCGCCAAAATTCTTTTTATCGAAGAAAACGCCGCGACTGAGCTGCCAGTCGGGATAGAAGTTTACGTCAAAACTCTCTTTCAACCGCGTGACGCTGACACCCACGGTTTCCATCAGCTTTTGCACTTCGGGACTGAAATTATGCGCCGGCGACTGGAATGCTTCGCTGCCGCCATAGCCGAGTAGTTTCTTGCCCGAGCTGGTAAACTCGTTCCGTTTGGCATGCCCTCCAAAATCGTCATGATTATCGAGGATCAGAATCCGGCTATTTTGCCCGGCAAGTTGACGCCAAAAACAACCGGCAGCCAGGCCACTGATACCGCCGCCCACAATCACCAGATCGTACTCTTCCTCAATAGGCAGAGCGTTTAAATCAAAATGTTTATGCTCACGGCCCACGGCATGCGCCATTTCAAACGATCCCGGATGATTGCCCCGCAGCCCCGTAAGCGCAGGCGGATAATAACTTCCATCTATAAATGCGTTTTCCTTCCCTGCCGCCCTGACCCATTCCAGCGGGGTAAGCCCCGCTGCAACGGTCACCGCGACGCCGTTGAGAAAATCACGTCTGGTAATTGCCATTAACTTTTTCCTTATTGCTACACTGCCCTTAACACGACACAAATAAGAGGCATCCCCTTCTCAGCAAAAAGGGGATCGCCATCTATTTCACTGGCTTTAATTCTTCATCCAGTTTCTTAGAATCATAATAATCACCCTGCCAGGTGATTTTTCCTGCTTTAACATGAATATAGCTAACACCTTCAAATCTTATCAGATTATTTGTCGGTGGGCTCCCTGCCCATTCACCACTATTTTTACCTGAAAATTGCCAACGAAAAGCCACGGTATCCTCGTCATAAACAGGTTTACCGATCATTTTCCAGGTCAGATCCGGGACCGCCTTAATAAAGGCGCCAATCACCTCTGTTTCTGCTTTTTCCCTGCCGCTAATCGGTTCTCCCGCGGCGGCATCATAATAGACTGCATCATCTGCAAGATATTGAGCCGCTCGCGAAGCATCATGCGCATTCCACGCCGCCATATACTCTTTCACGGTATTCAGCGAGGGACTTTCTGCCAGGCTATAGCCCGAGAGCATCACCAATGAAAGCACCGCCACTTTTAATGTTTTCATCACCACCCTCTCTATTCAGAAATGTCGCACATGATATGTTTCACCCGAGTGTATTCTTCGAGCGAATAGGATGAGAGATCTTTGCCATAACCCGATTTTTTGAAGCCGCCGTGTGGCATTTCGGCGCACAGGGGAATATGGCTGTTAATCCATACCGTGCCAAAATCAAGGTCAATGCTGAAGCGCTGGGCACGGCTGTGATTGCTGGTCCAGACGCTCGCCGCCAGCCCATATTCCACGTCATTGGCCTTAAGTAATGCGTCTTCATCGCCAGAAAACGACTGAATAGTCATCACTGGACCAAATACTTCATGCTGGATAGCTTCATCGTGCTGATGTAGGCCGGAGACGATCGTCGGCTCAAAATAGAAGCCTGGACCAGATCCGGCGCGCCCGCCGGTCTCAATTTTTGCATGTGCCGGTAAACGCTCAATAAAGCCTTTCACTTGCTCGAGTTGATTCCGGCTATTCAATGCGCCATACAATGCATCCTGATCTTCTGGCGGCCCAAATTTAATACTCTTTGTTTTCTGTACCAGTTTTCCCAGGAATTCAGCGTAGACGGACTGTTCGACCAGAATACGCGTGGCCGCCGTGCAGTCCTGCCCGGCATTGAAAAAGCCAGCCGTGACAATCGTCGCAATCGCCTTGTCCATATCCGCATCGGCAAATACCACCGCGGGCGCCTTCCCACCTAATTCCAGATGCGCCCGGGTCAGGTTCGCCGCTGCCGAGGCCGCAACCTGCAGACCTGCACGGACCGAACCGGTAATCGAAACCAGTGAGGCTTTCGGGTTTGAGACCACCAGAGAACCGGTACTGGCTTTGCCTAAAACCACGTTAAATGCCCCTCTCGGGAACAAGGGCGCCGCCAGTTCCGCCAACAGCAGCGTACTGACCGGCGTGGTGTCGCTTGGCTTTAACACTACCGTGTTACCTGCAGCCAGTGCCGGCGCAATCTTCCATACCGCCATCATAAACGGGTAATTCCACGGCGTAACTTGCCCGACAATGCCCAGCGGTTCCCGGCGAATAGTCGAGGTATATCCAGCGGAATATTCGCCTGCTGCCTTGCCTTCAAGACAACGTGCAGCCCCGGCAAAAAAACGGATGGCATCGCAGGATGCCGCGATCTCTTCCTTCTCAATAAAATGGCGAAGCTGACCGGTCTCCTGGCTTTGGGCATTGACCAGTCGCTCCACATTGCGTTCTATTTCGTCCGCAAGGCGCAATAACGCTATTTGTCGCTGGGCCGGTGTCGATTTTCTCCAGATGCTAAACGCCGCTTCAGCTGCAGAGTAGGCCTGCTCCACCTCTGCCGCGCTGGCATTAGGAGATAATGCGTACGTTTCACCGTCAACCGGACTCACCAGTTCGAAGGTCTCTTCGCTGCCGCCTGCTACATATTGCCCATTAATAAAATGCTTCAGGGTTTTCATGCCTGTCTCCCGCTCATTAATACATAAAGAATCTTATGTAATATATATATTGTAAAAACTTTTCAAATACGCAACATTGACACTATGATAAGCCTCGCATTTTTAACTTATTTTTTACATTATTCAGGGTAAAGCTTGCCACTGGTAGCTGACGCGGCGCGCGCGGCTCCAGAGGTTATCGGAACACACATCCGTCTGTGCGGCAGATTTTGCGCATGGGCATGTAAAATAACGCGGCCATTCTTACCTTCCTTGCCCAGCGGGCATGTGTTAGAAAGGGTCGTTGTTTCAGGGAATTGAGTGCAGAAAAGATTATGATTACTCACGCGGTCATATTTGCGCCTATCGGGCAGGTCAGTCGTTCAGACCAGATAGTGCAACGCCTTTCAAACGCTATTATCACGGGATTGTTGGAGCCGAAAGAACAGCTTCCCAACGAAACTGATTTGGCAAAGATGATGGGTGTCTCACATATCACTATCAGAGAAGCGCTAAACACGCTTCGGGCTAATAATCTTATCCATACTGTTCGTGGTCGTAATGGTGGCAGCTTCGTTTGCGAAAATATCGATGGCAAAAATAGCCCTCTGCATCCGTTCAAAGCGATCAGTACCGATTATCTTTCGGATCTGGGGGAAATGCATTGCGCCATCATTAGCCATAGCGCAAGACTTGCTTCCAGACGAATGACTGGCGCGGATATCGCCAAATTTCGCGAGTTTGTTGAGGTGCTTAGAAAGGCAAAATCACCTGAGCTGATGACCCAGGCCGATATGCGATGCCTGCTGGCAATAGCCGCCAGTTCACATTCGGCACGGCTGGCGAACCAGGAGCTCCAGGTGCAAGCTGAATGGGCATCGCTGGTGGCGATCCTCTATCGCACGGACAGCATTCATGCCGAAATTATCGCGCTTTATTCAGCGCTGGCCGATGCGCTGGCCGCCCACAACGAGGCGGAATCAGTACAGCTTGCCACGCGGATCATCGACACCTTTACCTATTACCTTATCGAAAAAAAGCTGAAATATAACTCGAACTGACAACCCGTGAAGGCAGGACAGACAATGAGCTCTTCGACATCCTTAAGCGCATTAATCCATAAAATTGATGATATTACCGTCTCTACCGTAGATTCTACCGTGGCGCTGGCGAGGAGCATCCATGAGGCGATTGCCGGAATACAGAAAGCTTCAGCCGAGGTTGTCCTCGATCCCTCTGTGAGATCCACCGTTCAAGAGCATATTAAGCGCACGCTCAATGACAACCATTACTGCTCTGGAGCCGGATTTGCCAGCCATATAGAGAGCACTACCACCACCAAAGAGTATTGGCTTTTGGAGTGGTGGTATAAGAAAGATAATGGTTTGAGCCAGGCTCACCTCGATTTGGATCAGGCCACGCAACAACGACTGGATTTCAGAACCTTCGAGTGGTTTAAACATTCGCCACCGGCAGGGAAAGCTTATATCCACGGCCCGTACGTCGATTATATCTGCAATATCTCCTATACCCTGACTTCGGCAGTGCCGGTCTACTACAACGATCAGTTCCTCGGCGTCGCCGCCGTCGATCTGCTGGTCAGCCAAATCGAAGCCGAACTGCTCTCCTGCGCTCATCCTGACTACGTCATACTGACCAATCTGGAAAACAGGATTATCTTCTCCAGTTGGCCTCGCTTTCGCGTGGGGGAGTTACTGTCACCCGCCAACAGCACCGTGGTATATCAGAGCGACTACTTTATCCTTTATCACTATCAAAACTAAGGGCCCGAAGGCCCTTGTTTTAGTTATCCTGCCCCATATTGAGCTTATTGGCGTAAGCAATAGCATCATTTTCCGGCGCCGCAGAGCGCCCAAACGGTCGGGTCAGGAACATATAGATAAGCCCCGACCCAACGACAATCGCCAGTCCGAACAGCACTGTCCAACGGTCAATGAAGTCGCTGCTATCTGCCGGTTGAGCCAGCAACCAGATCCCACATAATCCATAGGCTAAGGCCAGTACGTTTACAATCACGCCCCAACCGCCAATGGTCCACTCCCCGGCCGGTTTCCAGCCCTTCAGACGCTGACGTAACGCAGCAAGCACGACCATCTGGAACGAGATATAGATACCGATTACGGCAAACGCGGTAATACGCGACAGGTTGTCTGGCTGGAAATAGACCCAAACGCAGATGATCACCGGCAGTAGGCAACTGACGACCATCGCATTATCCGGAACGCCGTTTTTCGAGATTTTGGACATCCATTCACTTCCCGGCAGCATTCTGTCGCGGGAGAAAGAAAAAATGAGACGACTTAACGCAGCCTGTAGAGACAAAATGCACGATAACATCGCCACAATCGCGACGATGATAAAGATAGTTGCGCCTGTTTCCCCCAAGGCTTCATTGAGAATGGCGGGGATTGGATCGGACGTTTTACCATTCACGATACTGACCAGATTCGGTGAAGCCAGCAGATAACCCATCACGGAAATGATGGCGGAAATCGCACCAAATACGATGCTTAAAATCATCGCGACCGGGATCTTTTTGCTCGGGTTCTGCACCTCTTCCGCTACGTTACCGCAGGCTTCAAAGCCAAAGAACATAAACAGCCCCATCAGCGCGGCAGACATAAATGCGGTGGAGTAGCTTCCGTCCTGAGCCAGCACGCCCATCGAGTCAAAAATGACGGAGAAAGGCTGCGAACGATGAAAGATCAACAGATAAATTCCCAGCGCAATCACGCTGACAATTTCACACCAGAAGCCAATTTTGGCGACCCTGGCCAGGTTTTTGGTCCCGGACATATTAACAGCCATCATCAACAGCAGTAGCAGGACAGATGTCAGCAACATGGTGGCAGGCGTTTGGCCATAGTGGAACAGCGACTCAACAAACGTCGAGGTATATTCCGCAATTGACGTAATGGTGACCACCAGCGCCCACAGGTAAATCCAGGCGGCGATCCAGGCATATTTCTTGCCCCATAATCTTCTCGCCCAGGGATACAGTCCACCGGTTATCGGATACTGGGAAGCGACCTCACCAAACACCAACGCCACTAAAAGCTGGCCACATGCGACGATTAAAATCCACCATACTGCGGGCGGCCCCGCCAGCGTTACGGCCAGCGCAAACAGCGAATAGACGGCAGTGAGCGGCGAAAGGTAGGTAAACCCCAACGCGAAATTAGAAATTAAACCGATTGAGCGATTGAACTGTTCTTTGCCATCTTTCTGAAAATTATCGTTTTTCTTATCAGGTGTCTGTTCCATATATCTTTCTCTTTTGTGGAATAGTCGCAGGGTTGAACAATTAATGTATAAAAGATATTAAGTTATATGTATAGCGATTTTGTCGCATAGTTGTTAAAAATGATCGCATGTCACGTTAATGAAAAAGTGAGAGCAAAACGGTAGAAAGCGCTGGCATTTAGCAGTATTTATGACCAATGGATCTTCGCAGCCGCCAACAGTGGGCTACGCTGGCGGAAAAACATGCGCATCTGATTTAAGTTCGGGGCTAAGTAGCAATAATCGCTGCTGTTAAGCAACATTTTTGCAATATAATAGTGTGATGTTAAACGTTGAACCTGAGCAGGTGAATGATGGAAATTGATCTCGATAATCTGGTCTTTGATGGACTGGAAGAAGCGCAAGAGCGTAATGCTGAACGTCTGGAAGATGCTGATAAGAAAGCGCAGGAAATTATTGCTGATAATGACTGCGGCGACGCCTGCAAAATCTGATTTCCGAACCGGCGCAATGCCGGTTTTTTTATCGCCTGTTACCCCTTTCCGTTTCAGCCCGTATACCGTAAAGCCTCAATCAATTTGGCAAAGGCGGCGGTGTGCTGCCTGCGGCTGGGGTAGTACATATAATAGCCCTGGAAGGGTTCGCACCAGTCCTCCAGCACTTTTTCCAGCGCACCGTCAGCCACCGCCTGTTCGACAGTGTCTTCCGGCACAAATGCCAGCCCCATCCCGGCAATCGCTGCGCTAATCCGCGGGGGGAGATTGTTAAAAATAAGCTGCCCTTCAACCCGCACGCGCAAATCTTGTCCGCCTTTGCTAAATTCCCAGGCATACAGCCCGCCCAACGTCGGCATGCGCATGTTGATGCAGTTATGGTTTTGCAGATCGTGTGGGGTGAGTGGTTTACCATGGCGGGCAAAATAAGCGGGTGAACCGACCACCACCATGCGCCAGTCCGGACCAATTCTGACAGCAACCATATCTTTTGCCACCTGCTCGCCGAGACGAATACCCGCGTCATAACGGCCAGCCACAATATCCGTCAGGCTGTTGTCGAGGGTCATTTCCACTTTCACTTCAGGATAAGCCTGCAAAAAAGGCGCCAGCGCGGGCCAGACGGTCGATTGCAACGCATGTTCACCCAAGGTAAGGCGAATGTTACCCGCCACCCGCTGACGGATGTCGGTTAATGCCAGCAGCTCCGTTTCAATGTCATCAAAACGCGGACTGATACTGTTGATGAGCCGTTCTCCGGCTTCAGTCGGCGCGACGCTGCGCGTGGTACGGGTCAGGAGTCGGACATCCAGCCGCTCTTCGAGTCCACGTATCGCATGGCTTAACGCTGACTGCGAGACCCCGAGCTTTGCCGCAGCCCGCGTAAAACTCCGCTCGCGGGCGACGATAATGAGATAATAAAGATCGTTAAAATTATCGCGCAGCATGCTTATCCCCAGCCATTAACTTTATTGACGTATGGTACAGGTCATGAGGGTAATCACGTAGCGTTTCTGAACGTTCGCGCACATCACTCCTGTTCTCCCCCCTTTCACTAATAACATTTTGTATATAGATAAGAATTTTTTCTTATTTTGTCTGAATCGTAAGTTATGGGAGCGTAAAAAGCACAAACCAAAAACTACAGGGATTTCATACAATGATGGCAACGAAAATTCACAGCGCTAAAAAAACACTTCTGGCACTCAGCGTGCTGCTGGCCTCTGGCATTAGCGTCTCACAGGCTCAGGCTGACCAATTGGCCGATATCAAAGCCGCCGGCGTCGTTAAAGTGGCGACATTCGACGCCAATCCGCCGTTCGGTTCAGTTGATGCAAAAACGCATAAGATTGTCGGCTATGACGTCGATTTTGCCGAAGCGCTGGCCAAATCCCTGGGGGTAAAACTGGAGCTGGTGGCCACCAATCCGGCCAACCGTATTCCGCTATTACAATCCGGTAAAGCCGATTTAATCGTAGCGGATATCACGATCACACCTGAGCGTGCACAAGTGATCGATTTCTCCGTGCCCTATTTTGTCACCGGCCAGCAGTTCCTTGTGCCAGCAAAATCCCCGGACAAGCTCGATGAATACAGCAAAGCGCGAATCGGCGCGGTAAAAGGGACTACCGGTGAGCAGGCGTTACATCAGCGCTTCCCGCAGTCGCGTGTACTGGCCTATGACGATATTCCCCTGGCATTAACCGCATTACGCAACGGTAATGTGCAGGCCATCACCCAGGACAGTACAATTCTGGCGGGCTTGTTAAGCGGTGCGCCGGATAAAGCAGATTTCAAAATTTTGCCGGACCTGCTGAGTAAAGAAGAGATCGGCGTGGGGGTAAGAAAAGGCGAACCCGCTCTGTTAAAAGCCGTCAACGATGAACTCTTGAAGCTGGAGTCTACCGGTCAGGCGGCAAAAATTTATGATGTGTGGTTCGGTCCTGAAACCAAAAACCCGCAGCCCCGCGCCTTTAAAATAGAAGCCAAGTAATATGCTCTCAGCCCTTTTTCATCGTTCCGCAGCTTCGGCTGCGGATTCTACCCAATTGGGTCAGGCAAGCGTCAAACTGCACAATGTGATTAAACAGTATGACGCTCATACCGTACTTAACGGTGTCAGCCTGGCAGTTGAACCTGGTGAAGTGGTGACCATTTTGGGTCCCTCTGGCTCTGGAAAATCCACTCTTATACGTCTTATCAATCAGCTTGAGTCGCTCAGCGGTGGCGAAATTTTCATTGATGGTAAACCAATTAGTCAGCTGCGCGGGGCGGCATTACGCCAGTTACGCAGCCGTATCGGTTTCGTATTTCAGCAATTCAATCTCTATTCGCATCTGACCGCGCTGCAAAACATTGCGCTGGCGCTGGAATATGTTCACGGCTGGAACAAGGCGGAGGCGAAAGGCCGGGCACTCGAATTACTGGATCAAGTAGGACTGTTCGAGAAAGCCGATGCCTATGCCGCTCAGTTATCTGGCGGGCAGCAACAGCGCGTTGCCATTGCCCGCGCGCTGGCTTCATCGCCACAAATCATTTTGTTTGATGAACCCACCTCCGCGCTGGATCCAGAAATGATCGGCGAAGTGTTACAAGTGATGAAAAATCTGGCTCACAGCGGTATCACGATGATCGTCGTGACTCATGAAATGCACTTCGCCCGTGAGATTGCCGATCGTGTGGTATTCATTGATGGCGGCGATATACTGGAGGTCGCCTCGCCGGAGGATTTCTTCACCCGCCCACAACATCCCAGAACCCAGCGTTTCCTGAAAAAAGTGCTCGACCCGTTACACCAGGAGTTACCGTTATAATGCATCTAATGGACTGGCGGGGGGTGCTGAGCGGGCAACCTCTACAATGGATAATTTCCGGTTTTCTCACCACGCTATGGGTGACGCTGGCAGGCGTCGCGCTTGCCACTCTCTTTGCTCTCCTACTACTCGGCTTACGTTTGACAGGCAATCGCATTGCCACCGCGGTGGTCGGCATGTGGGTCTCAGTGTTTCGCAACACGCCTTTACTGGTGCAACTGATGTTCTGGTATTTCGCCGCATGGAATTGGCTCCCCCGTGACGTGATTACCTTTATTAATGCTGAACACCCGTGGTCTGTTCTGCCGGGTGACGTCTGGTGGTTAACGCCGGAGTTTCTTTGTTCTGCATGGGGGCTGGGTGTTTTTACTTCAGCCTTTTTGGTCGAGGAGATTGCCTCTGGTTTGCAGGCGGTTTCTGCCGGACAACGCGAGGCGGCCATTGCTCAGGGCTTTTCCGCCTGGGCGGTTTTTCGTCACATTCTCCTTCCCCAGGGACTGGCGAACGCATGGCAGCCGATCGTTGGGCAATATCTCAACCTGATGAAACTCTCCTCGCTTGCCAGCGGTATTGGATTTGCAGAGTTGACCTATCAGGTGCGGCAAATTGAGAGCTATAACGCGCATGCACTGGAAGCCTTTGCCGTTGGAACAGCCCTCTATCTGTTTATCGGCATCGTGCTAGGCATGCTGCTTACGCGTCTTGGTCCGAAATCTGCGTCAGGTAAACCGTTCAGGATAAGAACGCGTCCATTAAGTTTCAGGAGCATCCCACATGATCGCTAATATTTCGGTCATTACTGACAATCTGGACTATCTCCTGTGGGGACGCGTGACCGAAGGCCAACCCGGCGGCGTGCTACTTACTTTGCTGATGGCCATCGGCGCGGCATTGCTGGCACTGCCCGGGGGGATAGTTCTTGCCTGCTGCGCCTGGCGTTTTCCGGGCGCGGTTCGCAAAGGACTGTTTATCTGGGCCGAGTTTATTCGCGGCATTCCGTTAATCTTTGTGATTTTCTGGATGTGGTATTTGCTCCCCATGCTGACAGGAAGCGATCTGCCTGGCGCAGTTACCGTGACGTTAGCACTGGCATGGTTCACTGCCGCCTCGGTGATGCACTCGGTGTATGCCGGAATTAGCGCGTTACCTGGTGGGCAATATGAAGCGGCAGTGGTGCAGGGTTTTCGCCCGTACCAGGCCCTGTGGCTTATTTTATTGCCGCAAGTGCTGCGCAACACTATGCCGTCATTGACAGGGATTTTTATTGGACTACTGAAGGACACGTCGCTGGCGTTTATTGTCAATGTGCCAGAACTCACGACGGTTGCCGGTCAGGTTAATAGCCGGGTGCAAATCTATCCGGCAGCCATTTTTATCTTTACCGGACTGGTCTATTACCTGCTGTGCTTTAGCCTGGAAAAAATCACCCAGCGACGGTTCGCGCTAAAATGACCTCAAGGCTCAACATTCCACGAACTGGTGGTCTTCGTTGAGCCGATATTTCACGCCAGCCCGAATATTATTTTCGCCTTCAACCGCAAGCGCAAAACGCATTCTTTTGCCATCATGATAGGCCAGCGCCGCGCATCCGCCAGGACCGAGTATAATCGAATCGACAGTACCGGTACTGGCAACAACCGCGTTCTCTCCGCTGGCAATAATATGGATATTATCTGCACAATTGGCGATTTTCGATTCCGCGCCGAAACAGGCTAGCTGGGTTAAATCACCGCTGCAGGCAATACGGTTTCTGTCACCCAGTGCACTGATGCGTACACGCATGCCGGTACTGGCGATACGCGTCCCGTCGCCCACGCTACTGATACGCGCTGAATTTCCCGCGACCGCAATTCGTCCGCGATCGCCTGAGCTGCCGATATGCGCGTTATAGCCTACGCTGCCTATACGTACGCTGTAACCTGCACTGGCAATCTGCGCGGCATAGCCGGCGCTGGCGATTTTAACGTTATCATCCGCACAGCCAAAGCTGGCATTATCTTCCGCACTCGCCTGCGGCCTACCTGTTTCCCCCACCGTTTGCACGCGGGAAATATTTCCCATCGCCCGGATATCCTGCCGGACAAAACTCTCCTCTTCCCGCCATTTTGACCAGCCATATTCCACCAGACTATTTGCCCAGTCGATATACCCTTCCCGCTGGAGCGCACGATGTACATCGGCATAACTTCCCCCGGCGGGAAAAGTACGTAGAAACCAGCGATACATTACGGGCCCAACGCGCCAGGCCCGTAAGTCATCACGCGTAATCATCATCGCTTAATGCCGGTGATAGCCATCCACCATGCACTTGAAGGTTTCGCCCGGCGTGCGCCCCGTAGTGCAAAGATACAGATGCCCGAAAATAAAAAACAAACTGATTATTGCCAACGCAAAGTGCGCCTGTAACAACCAGTAACGCACGCCGGGGAACAGATCGCCGACAACCGCCGGATAGAGCGATAACAGACCCGATATCAACAACAGCGGCAGCAAACCATACATCACGGCAACATAGGCTGCTTGCTGTAGCGGATTGAATTTCGAACGCTTTGATGCCGGGAATGGATGTGACTCTCCTTGCATAATGCCAAACAGGTAAAAACGCGTTTGTCTTTGCGCTCGTCCGATCCAGCCCTGACGTTGAATAATATAATGATGCCCGTTACCGCCAATCAGGTTGATTAGGACAAAACCAATCCAACAGGCGAGCAGCAAAAAGCCACAGACCTCGTGTACAGTGAGCAGGCTTTTCATCACCGACGCGCTGACGGCCGAGAAGTGATTGACGAGTCCACTCACCAGAAGAAGCAGAAACAGCAGCGCATTCGACCAGTGCCACAAACGAACGGCCTTCGAGTATAAGTAGACCTTCTCACCGTGCCCTGCCGACGCTTTATGCGCGGCACGAAAGCGCAGCATGGCGTGTAGCGCCAGCACCAGCCACATTCCCACCAGCATTAATCCGGCGATGACCAACCACACAGGCCAGTAGTCAGGTGAAAACATAGGGACATATTGCGCAAGCTGGGCGTGAAACTGTTCGGCATTCTGCGACGCGTTCATACATTTTCCTTTTTAATCAAATGTTGACCGAACCGACGATACAGATGGGGTTTCCCGGCGCCTGCAAGTTGATACTCGTAATACTTGTTTTCCCGCAGCCAGGTCTGAATCTCCGGGCTATCTTCACGACCAAAAATCAGCGCGTGTTCCGGGCAGGCGTTAACACAGATCGGAGGGAAACCTTTCGCCAGACGTGATTCAGCGCAAAAGTCGCATTTATCCGCTACTTTGGTGCGCGGATTGAGATAGCGTACCTGATAAGGGCACGCGCCTATGCAGTAACTGCAGCCGATACACGAAGACGTATCTACCCGCACAATGCCATTCTCATCTCGCCAGGAGGCGCCGGTTGGACAGACCTCGATACAGGGCGCATCATCACAATGCTGGCAGGACTGACGAAAATAGTGATACAGCGTTTCGTTGTCGTTATCCGAAACCGGAATATGCGCTATCGACAAACGGCTGCCCTGGTCAGGAACATGATTGGTTTTCCTGCATGCGCGGGCGCAAATATTACAGCCGTTACACAGAGATTCGTCGTGGATCATGACATAACGAACGCCTTTAGTGCTCCTGGGACTTGCTAACAAACTTTGACCTGGGCCGGTAAAAAAAATCACCGTCCCCATGCCAATGACAAATTTACGTCGGGTGAAGGACATCGGGTTATCCTCTAATGCTGTGACAGTGGTCGTCCACACATTCCATGACATCAACCTGAAGAATTCAGGGGTTCTGATACTGCTCAACCTCAAACCATTCGCACAGGCCGTACGCTTTGCCATAACTCATAAAACGTTCGCTAAACAAATAAGGCTCCGCATTTGACGATTCCACAGTGCGTATATCTGCGTAATCCGGGTGCGTTTCCATTGCCGAGAGCGCCGCTGCAACCTGCTGAGATTCAAAGCTATACGGCGGTTGCGTCAACATCGCGACCTTATAGGGGCGCGGATACGTTTGACAGTCGAAGCGTACCGCCTCGGCAATCGCGCGACAGATGTCGTTTTCCACCACCTGCACACACATGCTGGCGTAGTTTGCCGTCATGGTTTGCGTTGAAAAGAAATATGCCTCTTCAGCGCCGTGCACACAGGTAATATCCGCCCTATTCGCACCGTGACACAGGGTATCCAGCAACACGGTAAGGTCGGTTTCAGGAACCGAATATGGTGGCTGCAGGAAGGCACTGCGTGCCACCAATTGACCCGCTGCTGAATGCTGGCGGATAAACTCCGCCACTATCGACTCCGGGCTGGCAGGTTCCTGAACCTGCGTCGCGTTCACCTGTTCTGCAGGCAGCTGTAGCGCCTGCAGCCAGTGTCTCTTTTGGCTATCTACCTCATCAGGAAACGCCTCAATGGGTGCCTGAACGTTGCTCACGTTAGTCATCTCGCGTTCCTTACGCTGGCAACAGATCTTGTGCCGCCAGATCGGCTGCCACATCCTCAAGTCCGAGTCGATTCAGCGTTTCGCGCGTAGGGCAGCCCAGTTCCGGATCCCAGCCCATTTCCTGATAGAACATCGTCAGTGACAGGCGCATGTCCTCCCGGTCCATCTTGTCGGTCCCCTCGGTGAAGACCGGGATCTTCGGATCTTTATCAAACACCCAGGAACAGATGAGATCGTGCTCATTGCGCATATCTTTGGTTTGCATCAGTTTGACCGTATAGGCGCGATGCAGGGTAAAGATACGTTCAGCGGCCAGATCCAGACTCGCCTGCGTGGTTTCATCGCCAGTAACTGCCTGGAAGAATTTCGCTTCCAGATCCAAATCTCCGCGATAATTACGGCTCTTGAGCGGCGAAACCGTCATCGGCCAGACCCAGTTGCATAGCGTGACCGCATTATGCAAACAGACTTTCAGCAACGTCCATTTGGCATATTTGATCTTCGCGGCATTGATCGGGGTGTAGTTTTTGGTTTCGTCGTATGCATCCTGCGAACCAAACAGTTCGCCCGCCACTTCGCGCTGTAATTTCAGCGGCAAACCGGAACCGATGAAGTTAATATGGGTATGCGTCATGCAGTCACGGTTAAACATACAGTTGGTGATCGCCCCAACCTGCGCTGAAGCCTCGTTAGCGTGGTGGACAGGAAAACCAAACGGCGACCACAGTTTGTTTTTGGCATAACCCCAGTACTCTTCGCCCAAATCCCAGCGTTCAGCAATGGCATATGATCCGTCCGCAAGGTGGCTGAGTTCCCCCACGCGATGCGCCAGCCGATAGTAAAAATCCTTAATAAAATTAGGATCGCCAGCTTCCAGTTGATCCCAGCGGATCTCCGCATACTCTTCCGCCGGCAGTACGCGCTTAAAAACACCTTTCGAGTAGCAATAAGTAAAATCACGGTGCAACTGCCCGTAGTTACACCAGATGCCATAATCGTCGAACAGGTTCAGACCAATCAGGTTTCCCACCACCCGCCCATCGTCTTTATCGTCAAAATCTTTCGGGCCATTGGGGAAAATGGTGGTGTGCACAAAGTTCGCCACGCAGGTGTTGCCACCGGTACTCGGTACGCCAAAATCTTTCACCCGCGGGACATTGAGCTGTGACATACAACGAATGGGGCATGAATGACAGCCGCTCATTTTTACCGTGTATTTCTCAGCGGCAGGTCCGAGATCGAACACGGATTTATAGGTACGGAAACCGACGGTATTCTGGTTGCCCGGCGGGATTTCACCCGTTTCGATTGGCCCGCCTTCCGCCGCTCCCCAGAACAGTCCCTTGCGGGCCGTCCAGCGCGAGTTTGGCGAAGAGTATTCTGCCCAGGCCTGCGGGGTGCTTGGTACAACGTGGTTGTTGTTGGCGCCGATAAGCTCGGTCATCATATAGTCATTGAGCCGCTTCATCTCTTTGCGGTCGGCGATATTGACCCCTTTGGTCCCTTCTACCGCAATAGCCTTCAGATTTTTCGAGCCCATCACCGCGCCAGTACCGGCGCCGCCGCTGTGGTTGCGGCTGTTGATCATGCAGGAGAGCGGTACCAGATTTTCCCCCGCCTGGCCAATCGCGGCGACGCAAGTCTCAGGGCTGGTAATGCGGCAAATCTCTTCGGTTGTGGCGCGCGTGCCCTTGCCCCACAGGAAATCGGCTTTTTCAATGCTGACCTTATCGTCTTTAATGTTGATCCAAACAGGCGATGCGGACTTACCTTCGATAATAATCGCATCGTAACCGGCAAATTTCATCTGTGCGGCGAAGAAACCGCCCATGTGGGCATCTACGACTAAATTACCTTTGGTAAATGTTGACAAGGAGGTGATATTGACGCGGGAGCTACAGGGTGCGCCCGAGCCGGTTAATGGCCCGGTGGCGAAAACCAGTTTATTCCCTTCATCAAAAGGCATGGTGCCTGGCGGGACTTCGTCGTACATAATTTTATACCCAAAGCCCATCCCACCGATAAATTTCTTAAATTTACTGGAATCTTCATGGGTGATATTACCCGTGGTGAGATTGATCCGTAAAATATTACCTGTCCAACCATTAGCCATCATGTTTTCCTTTGCAAGAAGGTTTAATAGATATACCCGTCAGGCAGTTTTTTATTCAAAACTGCGCTATTTTTGGCAATTAATGACGCGTATCAGGCATGCCTGCCCTCTATCAAACGGTAATATCTTTCCACTCGATAATTTTTAATGCCCCAGTAGGACAAGCATTGGCGCATTCCCCGCATAACACACATTTTGAGGATTTTTTCGTTTCCGTGTTAACGGTCGCCATCATCCACGGGCAGGCTGTGGTACAAGCGCTACAGCCAATGCAACGTTTGTGGTCTACGGCAATACAGCCGTCTTCCTGCTTCCAGGTAATGGCGCCAATTGGGCAGACCTTCATGCATTGCGGATCTTTGCATTGGCGGCAGGTATCCGCGGTATAGTTTAAATCACCATACAGTCCGCCACCGGACCCGACGCCATCATCGCCAAAGAAGTAATTACGATGAATTTTGATGCGGGAAAAGAAGGTGCCAACGGCCCCATCGTTATAATTGGTACAGGAAATCTCGCAGCGATGACAACCGGTGCAGCGTGCTCGCTGCGTTACCAGCACCCCTTTCGGCGTATTGATAAGGCCAACTGTACCGCTGTCGATATCTTCCTGCTTACAACCAAAAAGTGATAACAACGCGGGTGCAATGGTCAGTCCTGCCAGACCCTTTCCGGATATACGTAAAAATTCCAGCCGCGTTAAACCACAATCTAAAAATGGACGATCAACCTGGTTCATTTATTTCGCATCCTCTTTGCAAACGCAGTAGCAGCAACACATCCAGGCTAATTTTTGCACGCAGATTGGCCGATTCGGCCATTAATGTTGCCAACAACACGTGAATATTTGCCCTAACCTGATCGTATAAATGACGGTGGTTAAACTGAATGAATCTAATCCTTTAGGGTTAGGCACAAAGATAATGTGGTTATTTAGGGATCGTCGTTTTGATCGTCATCAATTAAAAAACGGAAGGAAAGTAATTAATGCGGAGTGAGATTTATTATCATTAAGATAAGTTGAAATAATATTTCATATGGTTTGCAAATATTTGTGACTACACTCTCAAATATATTTTTATATATCAATCGATATACAACGAAATATACAGCGGAGTGTATTTCTCTAATTGCAGTCCTAAATTATATATATTGATAGAATAACGTGACGAGAATAAGAGGATGGCGCAAATGACTGCCCTCCTCTTTTTATGGATTATCCGGCCAATGCTTTAATAACGGTCTCAATGGCTTGTTTTTCTAGCTCACTGCGCTTTACACGCTGGTTGGCGAGGGTGGTTCTCAGCACACCTGCAATGACGATATGCTTTGGCTCTTGTCCCAGATCGCGCATTTCCAGCACTACTTTACCGACTACTCTGCACATTTCATGGTACAACTCGTCGTCTTTGGTCTGATTTCCCATATTTGCCCGCCCGTCATTAACTCAAACCAACAGCATATATCACTCTGGCTGATTAGACAAAATTCAATGAAAATCAAACAAATGTCATAAATTTACTGGATCCGCTGCAGTCGATTAACCAACTCAGCAAGGCTCCGCGCCTGCATTTTTTCCATCACCCGCGCGCGATGAACTTCAACCGTACGCACCGCAATATTCATGGCGTCAGCAATTTCCCGATTCATTAACCCTTTTGCTACCAGTTGCGCCAACTCTCGTTCCTTTGGCGTGAGCATCTGATAGCAGGCCACGATCTCTTGTCGCGAGAAGGCGGCGTGAGAAATCTGCAAAGCATGCTCTAACGCCGCCTGAAGCGGCTCGGCGGACACCGGCTTTTGCAAAAAATCGACCGCGCCACGTTTCATTTGTTCAACCGCCATCGGCACATCGCCATGCCCGGTGAGGAACACCACTGCCAACGTACTTTCTCGTTGGCGCATCGCTTCATGCACAGCGCGCCCATCCATTACCGGCATACGCATATCCAGCAACAGTACGCCGACCTGATACAGGTTTGCCTCAGAGAGGAATGTTTCGCCTTGATCCCAGCAACATACCTCGTATCCCAGGCTTTCCAGTAAAAACGCACAGGCCTGAGTGACGGCAATGTCGTCATCCAGCAGATGAATTATTGCCACTACGGCCTCCCTCCCGGTTTTGCTTAAAATGTAATGTCACCACCACGCCCGCTTTTTCATCAGGAGCCTGATGGTTTTTGATCCCAATCTCTCCATTCGCGTAACGCACCAGCCGCTGACAAATGGCTAATCCCAGCCCCATGCCCTCTTTACGGGTGGTCATAAACGGCTGAAAAGCCTGGTACAACTGTGCCTCATCAATACCGCCAGCGTTATCCTGCACCCAAATACGCACATCACCCTCCTCACGCTGGGCGCTGAACCACACCGTGGTTGCCCCTGCCTGGGCCGCATTAAGCACCAGATTGGCCAGCACCTGCTCAAGCAGAACGCTCGGCAGCGTTAGCGTTAACGTCTTATTTACCCGAGCTTGTAGCGCTACCGCCGGAAATTGCTGGGGCATACGCAATAATTGCCAGACGTGATGAATAGCATCATGCACGTTGACGGCTCGCCAGTCATCGGTCATCACCGGATTACCCTGCGCCTGACTGACCCACTGGCGCAGATTGTGCAATGTGTCAGCCCCCCGCTGCGCCTGGGCATCAATGTTCTCCAGCGCAGGTAACAACGGATGCTGCTTATCCTGACCGCGTAGGCGGATCAAACAGCCCTGTGCATAATGGCGGATAGCCGACAGCGGCTGATTGAGTTCGTGGGCAAATCCGGAGGTCATCTCACCAAGCACACTCATTTGGCGAGCAGTTTCCAGCGCCTGTTCTTGTTTGCGCAGAAGAATGCTGTTCCGCTCCAGTTGCCTGCCGCGACGGCGGACCAGCAGCATCACCCAGATATAATTGAGCGTCAGCAGCAACAGCACAACGGCCACCGCCCCCATTGCGAGCCGGTGCTGGATAAACCAACTTTTGACGTCCAGCCAAAGCTGGCGCTGCTGCGGATGCTGGCGGACATCACGCAGCAACGCTTCTACCTCGCGTGTTGAGGCAGGCGCTCCCCAGCGAAACGTTGCATTCTGCGGCGCATTGAACAGCACCCGTGTGACGCGATCGGCCAACTCGTCGCTCACTGCAGGCAGTGCCGCAAACGACCAGTCAGGATACAGTGGCGTACTGGTTAAACAGGGAATCGAGGTTGGATGGTTGAGTACAGCCCTAAAGTCCGTTTTATGAATGAGCCCTTCCTCATCCATGTTTTCCAGCAGACACACCGGCACAATCACCGCCTGCACGGCTTTTTCGCGTAATAGATAGAGTAAGGCATCGGCAGGAAAACCGGTAAACATCAGGCGTAAATCGCGCTCCGGGCGCAGACCAGCATCGCTAAGTGCTTTATACCCCAACAAATAGCCGCCAAAAGCCTGAGCATCAATGGCGCCAACCGTTTTACCGATCAGATCATGCGCGGAAGCGATCCCACTATCGCGCCTGACGAGAATCGCGCTGCCAATCACGTTACTGGCGGCTTTGCCTCCACGGGTAGAACGTAACGACGCCAGCCAGCGTAACGCAGAACGGCTGTTTAGCTGTACAAACTGCGCCGGATTGGTGACTACAAACTGTACCGTGCCGCGATTCACTGCCTCCTGCATCTGCCGTAGGTCCAGCGGTTGTATATGAAACTGCTCACCGGGAATTTGCTGGTTCAACAGGGTTTCCAACGGCTGCCAGTGCTGACGTGTGGAGATCTCCCCACGCATTGCCAACACGCCAATGTTCCATGTCTGCGCCGCAACCGTGCCGCTTAGCATCCACAGCGACGCCAGCGCCGTCAGGCATCTTACTACGTTGCGTCCCACTCAATTATCCCTGTCAATTATGTTGTTTTAGATCAACAACAAGCCGGGTATGTGGTTAACCACAATAGAGTACCCCCCGTCACGATTTTTACACTGTAAATCATTGGAATTCTTTATTCATCACACTCAAATCAACGGCGTGACCAATGTTTCGTTGTTGAACCGTGACGGGAGAAAATATGGACAGCAGTAAACGGCAGTTTCTCCAGCAACTGGGCGTCCTGACCGCTGGCGCTTCACTGGTTCCGCTGGCTCAGGCGCAATTCCCCTTCTCGCCTGAACGCCATGAAGGCTCACTCAAGCATCGCTACGCCATGCTGATTGACCTGCGACGCTGTATTGGCTGCCAGGCCTGTACCGTCAGTTGCGCCATTGAGAACCAGACGCCGCAGGGGGATTTCAGAACCCTCGTTAACCAGTATCAGGTGCAGTTGACAGGCCAGCAAAGCGTCACCAACGTCCTGCTGCCGCGCCTGTGCAACCATTGCGATAATCCACCTTGCGTACCCGTTTGTCCGGTGCAGGCCACCTTCCAACGCGAAGACGGCATCGTAGTCGTCGACAACACCCGCTGCGTGGGTTGCGCTTACTGCGTGCAGGCCTGTCCATACGATGCGCGGTTCATCAACCACGAAACGCAAACCGCCGATAAATGCACTTTTTGCGTACACCGCCTGGAAGCGGGCCTGCTCCCGGCCTGCGTTGAATCCTGCGTCGGCGGCGCACGTATCATTGGCGATATCAAAGATCCGCACAGCCGGATTTCTCAAATGCTGCACAAACACCATGAGGCCATCAAGGTGCTGAAACCCGAAAGCGGAACATCACCGCACGTGTTTTATCTGGGTCTGGATGAAGCGTTTGTCACCCCGTTAATGGGACGTGCTCAACCCGCTCTCTGGCAGGAGGTTTAAATGAACCATTCACTGATTATCGAAGAGGTTCTGGCCCATCCACAGCATGTAAGCTGGTTACCCTGGGCCGTACAGTATTTCTTTTTCATCGGTATTGCCGCCTGCGCCGCGCTGTTCGCCTGCGTGCTGCACTGGCGTAAACAGAAGACGGCAGAACTGGAAAACCTGACGCTGTTAATCGCCCTGACCTGTGCAATAACCGCCCCGTTGGCGCTGACCGCTGATTTACACCAAACCGCCCGCGTCTGGCATTTTTATGCTTATCCGACGCCATGGTCCTGGATGCCATGGGGCGCACTGTTTTTACCGCTGTTCACCGGCTTCCTGGGCCTGTGGTTTCTGGCACAGCACGTTAAGCAGTTAACACTTAAAAGTTACAGCGTAACTAAATGGTTGGCCGTCGGTAGCGCCTTGTCCGCTATCGGATTACTGGTTTACACCGGTCGCGAAGTGTCGGTGGTGCAGGCGCGTCCCGTCTGGTTCAGCTACGCCTTTCCGGTTGCAATGTTCCTCAGCGCGCTGCAAACGTTCCTCGCCCTGCTCATCGCTGCAACAAAAAGTGAAGGATCTTTGCTGCGCAAACTGGCGTGGGGACAAATTGTCGCCTTGAGCGCGCTGGCTATCGTGGTGGCAATTTGGGTGAGCAGCAATACGCTATCCGGTTCAGCAATCCGCCAGTGGCTGGATGTCGCCTCTTCGGCACGGCACTACGCCATCGGCTGGGTTGCGCTATGGCTTATCTCGCTTGGCCTTTGCGGGCTGGTGCTGCGTTTTCCATTATCGCGGCCGCTGCACATATTACTGGCGTTTAGCGCCATGGCGTTGTGCTGGCTGATGCGCTGGACGTTACTCATCCAGGTACAGACCGTACCGAAATTTAACGCCCAGTTTAATCCTTACACCCTGCCCGGCGGTACCGATGGCTGGCTGGCCATTGTGGGCACCTTCGGCCTGTGGATAGCACTGATTATTATTGTTCGTGAAGCCCTGAACGCGATCGCAAGGAGAATGCAACATGGCTAATTTAACCCGTCGTCAGTGGCTTAAAGTCGGTCTTGCTGTAGGTGGCATGGTGACGTTTGGTCTGAGTTATCGGGATGTAGCAAAGCGCGCGCTGGACGGCTTGCTGGACGGTACCTCCGGCAAAATTACTCGAGATCGCATCTTTGGTAATGCGCTCATCCCCGAAGCCAATGCCAGGCCGCAATGGCAGCAGAATCCGCAGCAAGTGATCTCAATGACGCAGTGTTTTGGTTGCTGGACACAATGCGGTGTGCGGGTCCGGGTTGATAGTGAACAAGGCAAAGTGCTGCGCATTGCCGGTAACCCCTATCATCCATTATCTCACGAGCACCCTATTGACGCCTCTGTCCCCTTTGCCACGGCAATGGCGAAACTGGCGGGCGAGTCGGGTCTGGATGCGCGCTCCACCGCCTGCGCTCGTGGCGCAACATTACTTGAAGGTTTGTACAGTCCACTGCGCATTCTGCAGCCCATGAAACGCGTTGGCAAACGCGGTGAGGGAAAATGGCAGCGCATCAGCTTCGAACAATTGATCAAAGAAGTGGTGGAAGGCGGCGATCTGTTTGGTGAGGGCCATGTTGACGGCCTGCGGGCTATTCACGATCCCCATACACCGCTTGATGCCAGACATCCCAGCTTTGGGCCAAAATCCAATCAGTTGCTGGTCACCAATACCAGCGATGAAGGACGTGATACGTTTTTACGTCGCTTCGCGCTGAACAGTTTCGGCAGTAAAAACTTCGGCGCACATGGCGCTTACTGCGGCCTGGCCTATCGAGCCGGTTCTGGTGCGCTAATGGGGGATCTGGATAAAAACACCCACGTGAAACCCGATTGGGATAATGTCGAGTTCGCGCTGTTTATGGGAACCTCTCCAGCGCAATCCGGTAACCCGTTTAAGCGCCAGGCTCGCCAGCTCGCCAGCGCCCGTTTACGCGACGACTTCCGCTATGTGGTGGTAGCGCCAGCCCTGCCATTAACCACGGTACTGGCTGACGATCGCGGCCGCTGGCAGCCCGTGCGTCCGGGAAGCGACTCCGCACTGGCGATGGGTATGATCCGCTGGATAATCGAAAAACAACGCTATAACGCCGATTATCTCGCCATTCCCGGCGTGCAGGCCATGCAGCAGGCCGGAGAAAAAAGCTGGAGCAACGCCACGCATCTGGTGATTACCGATGAGATCCCAAATCTTGCCGGGCAGCATTTAACCCTCGCGCATCTGAACGCAAACGCCGCCCAGGAGCCGGTGGTCGTTAACGAGGCCGGCGATATTGTCGCTGCCAGCGGTTGCCCACGCGCGCAGTTGTTTGTCACCCGAGAAGTCACGCTGACAGACGGTCAGACGGTAACGGTAAAAAGCAGCCTCCAGTGCCTAAAAGAATCCGCCGAAAAACTAACGCTGGCGCAATACAGCCAGCAGTGCGGCGTGTCTGAAGCAGACATCGGCGCCCTGGCCGATGCGTTTACTCGTCATGGACGCAAAGCGGCGGTGATCTCCCACGGTGGTATGATGGCAGGCAATGGATTTTATAACGCCTGGTCGGTAATGATGCTCAATGCGCTGATTGGCAACCTGAGTCTTGAAGGCGGCGTATTTGTCGGCGGCGGTAAGTTCAATGGCGCCACCGATGGACCACGCTACAACATGGACAGTTTCGCCGGGAAGATTAAACCAAAGGGATTAAGCATCGCACGCAGTAAAACCGCGTATGAGTCTTCCGAAGAGTATCGCAATAAAGTGGCCGCCGGCCAATCACCCTTCCCGGCAAAAGCCCCGTGGTATCCGTTTGTGGCCGGTCAACTTACTGAGCTTCTTGTCTCGGCACTCGAAGGCTACCCTTATCCGCTAAAAGCCTGGATCTCTAACATGACCAACCCGTTTTACGGCATCGCAGGGTTGCGCGGCGTGGCGGAAGAAAAGCTTAAAGATCCTGCGCGTTTGCCGCTATTTATCGCCATTGATGCCTTTATGAACGAAACCACAGCGCTGGCAGATTACATCGTACCGGATACCCATAACTTCGAAAGCTGGGGATTCAGCGCCCCGTGGGCGGGCGTCGCCAGCAAAGCCACCACCGCTCGCTGGCCCGTGGTCAGAGCCGCAACCAGCAGTACCGCTGACGGTCAACCGGCTTCAATGGAATCTTTCTGTATTGCGGTAGCGAAACGCATTGGCTTGCCTGGTTTTGGTGATAATGCGATTACCGACCCGCAAGGCAATCAGTATCCGTTAAATCGAGCGGAAGATTATTATCTGCGCCTCGCCGCGAATATTGCGTTTATGGGCAAAGCACCGGTCCCGGAGGCTCAGCCGGAAGACATTGCCTTGACTGGGGTGCAACGGATCATGCCGGTGATAACGCAAACGCTGAAAGCCGATGAAGCCAGCCGGGTGGCATTTGTGTATTCACGCGGTGGGCGTTTCGCTCCAGCCAGCAATGGCCGGGTGGAGAATCGCGTCGGCAATGCGTGGGAAAAACCGTTGCAAATCTGGAATGCGAATGTCGCCGCGCACCGTCATGCGATAACCGGGGAACGCTACAGCGGATGCCCGGCCTGGTATCCTTCGCGCCTGTCGGATGGACGTGCGGTCGAAGAGTTGTTCCCGGAACAAGAATGGCCACTGAAATTGATCTCCTTTAAATCCAATACCATGTCCAGCGCCACGGCGGTGATCCCGCGCCTGCATCATCTGAAGCCGGTTAATCTGGTGGCGCTCAACCCGTATGACGGTAAGCGGTACGGTTTAGCACATGGTGATACGGTACGTATCACCACGCCTGGCGGTCAGGCACTGGCGCAAATAAGTCTGCTGCATGGCGTGATGCCGGGAGTTATCGCCATTGAACATGGCTATGGACATAAAGAAATGGGCGCGGCGCAGCATACGCTCGACGGCGAGCCGATGCCATTTGACGCGCAGATAAGGTCGGGAATTAATCTTAACGATCTTGGCTTTGCGGATCCTACCCGGCAGGTAACCAATACCTGGCTTGACTGGGTGTCGGGTGCGGCGGTACGCCAGGGGCTGCCGGCAAGAATTGAGCGAGTGTAACTTTCGCGTCGGGTGGCAACGCTAACGCGTTTTATCCGGCCTACAGGACGTTGTAGGCCGGATAAGGCAAGAAGCGGATCAGTTATTTACCGGGATCACCGCGCCTTTGTATTTCGTGCGGATCCAGTCCTGAATCTCTTTTGAATGCAGTACGTCTACCAGCGCCACAATATCCTTTTTCTTCTCATCGCCACGATGTACGGTAATGATGTTGGCATACGGGTTGTTTTCACCGCTTTCGACGGCAATCGGATCTTTCACCGGATCCAGCCCCGCATCGATAGCATAGTTCGCGTTAATCACCACCGCATCGCCTTCGTCGTTGTTGTACATCTGCGGTAACAGCGCCGCTTCCACGTTAGGCAGGAACTTCAGTTTTTTCGGGTTTTCCACGATGTCGCTAATGCGCGCGGTAACTTTATCCACCCCCGGCTTCAGCTTGATCACACCCTCTTTTTCGAAAATCGACAGAATACGGCCTTCCTCAGATACCGCATCGCGCATGATCACCTTACCACCTTCCGGCAGATCTTTAAGTGATTTCACCTTCTTCGAATAGATACCAATCGGCTCAATGTGGATCGCTCCGGCGCTGACGAAGTCGTAGGTTTTATCGCCTGCATGATCTTTAATCACGCTGTTCAGATACGGAATATGCTGGAAGTAGTTAGCGTCAATCTCACGGCCAGCCAGCGCGGTATTCGGCAGGATGTAATCCTGGAACGGTTTAATTTCCAGGTCGATCCCCTGCTTTGCCAGAATCGGTTTGGCCTGCTCAAGGATCTCCGCATGCGGTACGTTTGATGCGCCAACGGTTAGCGTATCAGCCCAGGAGGCGAAACTAAGGGCGCTTAAGGTTGCTGCGGCGAGTAATGTCAGTGATTTTTTCATGATAATGGTATCCGTATTTTATTAGCGTTTATCTAACAGAGAGGTAATCACATCGCCGCAAAGCTGGATGATGAAGACGATGAGCAGAATCGTCACCGTCGCCACCAGCGTGACGTCGCTGTGGTTGCGCTGGAATCCTTCCAGATAGGCCAAATTCCCTAAACCCCCGGCACCAATGACTCCCGCCATCGCGCTGTAGCTGACCAGCGCAATCAGCGTCACGGTGATCCCGGACACCAGAGCGGGAGAAGATTCCGGCAGTAAAACCCGAAAAATAAGCGTACTCAGACGCGCGCCCATCGAACGTGTCGCTTCAATAACGCCTTTATCGACCTCACGCAGGGCAATTTCGACCAGACGCGCATAAAACGGCGCGGCCCCCACGATAAGCGCAGGCAATGCAGCATTGGCACCGAGAATGGTGCCAACCATCGCTTTGGTAAACGGGATCAGCAGCACGATCAAAATGATGAACGGGATCGAACGGAAGATATTCACCACCAGCGAAATCGCGCTATACACGGCGCGGTTTTGGAACAATGCACCGCGTGCGGTCAGAAACAGCGCCAGGCCAAGGGCGACCCCAAGAACAAAGGTCGCCACGCCAGAAAGCGCGGTCATATAGAGCGTTTCCTGCGTTGCTGCTAATAATTGATCCCACTTCAGATGGGGGAATAGTTCTTCAGCCATGTTGAATCACCTCACCTTCAATGTCGCTATGGCGCAGGTCGGCCAGAATATTGCTCAGTTGCTCCTCGGTAGCCACAACGTGCACCCATAGCTGACCAAACACGCCGTGTGCGGTTTGCGTCATCTTGCCGTGCAAAATGTTAAACGGCAGGCCGTAGCGCAGGGTCAATTCTCCGACCACAGGACGGTGGGTGCGTTGCCCGGTAAACGTTAGCTTGATCACCACGCCACCCAGTTCGCTTGCCAGTTGTGGGTTGAACTCGTCTTCTTCGGCGTATTGGCTCACCTGACGAACGAATTGTCGGGTAATCGGCTGCTGCGGATGGGTAAAGACGCTGAGCACGTCACCTTCTTCAACGACTTTGCCGTTCTCCATCACCGCCACACGGTCGCAGATTTTGCGAACCACGTGCATTTCATGGGTGATCAACACAATGGTTAATTTGAAGCGACGATTAATATCGAGCAGTAAATCAAGGATCTGATCGGTGGTTTGCGGATCCAGCGCGGAGGTGGCTTCGTCGCACAGCAGTACGTCAGGGTTGTTCGCCAGTGCGCGGGCAATGCCCACCCGCTGTTTTTGTCCGCCGCTGAGCTGGGACGGATAAGCATTCTCGCGACCACTCAACCCAACCAGCGTAATCAGTTCGGCAACCCGCGCTTTGATGGACGCCTTTGGCGCCCCCGCGATTTGCATAGAGAAAGCAATATTTTCGCTAACCGTGCGCGACCACAGTAAGTTGAAATGCTGGAACACCATACTGATTTTCAGTCGCGCCTGGCGCAGAGATTCTCCGCGGGCGGCAGAGATATCGTGGCCGTTAATCGTCACACTGCCCGAGGTCGGCTTTTCCAGACCATTAAGCAAGCGAATTAAGGTGCTCTTACCCGCCCCACTGTAACCAATAATTCCGTAAATCTGCCCCTGCTCAACCGTCAGATTGACGTTATCGACAGCGGTAATAGCAAGCCTGCCTGGCGTAAACACTTTTGAAATATTTTTCAGGACAATCATGTCGTTTGGGTATCCGCTGCTGTTTTAGTTATCCTGCTAGCGCCTTTAGCTGTTTAGCAGTATGGATGTCCAAATGAGTGTAATGAGTGAAATTGGCTTTTAGAATGAATTAAAACGAATTTGATATAATTTTTAGGAATATGTTCTCAACATTGAAAACACCCGTATAAATCTGCTTATTCGGGACGGCAAGCGCGGTTTGTTGCGCAACAAATTACTTCTGTGCTCAACGCCTTTATCCATACCGATGAACAAATTAATGAATATTTTTTGTCAAACTGCACAGAAGTGTTTTGAAACAGCGTTTCCATTTTCCTTTTAGATAAAATTCAGCGTATAATGCGCGCCAATTGTCTCTTGAATGGTTTCAGCACATTGACCTGTAAAACTCAACGACTACAAAACTCACCTTCCCGTTGGGCTGAAACGCAAGCACATATTCCTCTGCACGCTCTTTCGATGTCACCTATCCTTAGAGCGAGACATCACCACTTTCGTAACTCAGGTTTAGCTTCCCGTCCGTGCGCGATGGGAGCCAGATTTCCCAATCCTTCTCAACTTAAAGACTAAGACTGTCATGAAAAAGACGAAAATTGTTTGCACCATCGGTCCGAAAACCGAATCCGAAGAGATGTTAACCAAAATGCTGGACGCGGGCATGAACGTCATGCGTCTGAACTTCTCTCATGGCGATTACGCAGAACACGGTCAGCGCATCAAGAATTTGCGCAACGTGATGAGCAAAACCGGCAAAAAAGCTGCCATTCTGCTCGACACCAAAGGTCCGGAAATTCGTACCATTAAACTGGAAGGCGGCAACGACGTTTCTCTGAAAGCAGGCCAGACCTTCACCTTCACCACCGACAAATCCGTTGTCGGCAACAGCGAAATCGTTGCTGTGACTTATGAAGGCTTCACGAAAGACTTGTCCGTTGGCAACACTGTACTGGTTGACGACGGCCTGATCGGCATGGAAGTTACCGCTATCGAAGGTAACAAAGTTATCTGTAAGGTGCTGAACAACGGCGACCTGGGCGAAAACAAAGGCGTTAACCTGCCGGGCGTTTCTATCGCGCTGCCAGCACTGGCTGAAAAAGACAAACAGGACCTGATTTTCGGTTGCGAACAGGGCGTTGACTTCGTTGCGGCATCCTTTATCCGTAAACGTTCTGACGTGGTTGAGATCCGCGAGCACCTGAAGGCGCACGGCGGCGAAAACATCCAGATCATCTCCAAAATCGAAAACCAGGAAGGCCTGAACAACTTCGACGAAATCCTCGAAGCCTCTGACGGCATCATGGTTGCTCGTGGCGACATGGGCGTTGAGATCCCGGTTGAAGAAGTTATCTTCGCGCAGAAGATGATCATCGAGAAATGTATCCGCGCACGTAAAGTCGTTATCACTGCGACCCAGATGCTGGACTCCATGATCAAAAACCCGCGCCCTACCCGCGCTGAAGCTGGCGACGTAGCTAACGCCATCCTCGACGGCACTGATGCAGTCATGCTGTCTGGCGAATCCGCAAAAGGTAAATACCCGCTGGAAGCCGTCACCATCATGGCGACCATCTGCGAACGTACCGACCGTGTAATGACCAGCCGTCTGGATTTCAACAACGACAGCCGTAAACTGCGCATCACTGAAGCCGTTTGCCGTGGCGCGGTTGAAACTGCAGAAAAACTGGATGCTCCGCTGATCGTGGTTGCAACCCAGGGCGGTAAATCTGCTCGTGCAGTGCGTAAATACTTCCCGGATGCCACCATCCTGGCGCTGACCACCAACGAAACTACCGCGCGTCAGCTGGTGCTGAGCAAAGGCGTTGTGGCTCAGGTTGTCAAAGAAATCAGCTCTACCGATGATTTCTACCGCCTGGGCAAAGAAGTTGCTCTGGAGAGCGGTCTGGCGCAGAAAGGTGACGTTGTGGTTATGGTTTCTGGCGCGCTGGTTCCAAGCGGCACGACCAACACTGCATCCGTTCACGTACTGTAATAATTCCACCGCGAATTAATTTGCTTAAAAAAGCGCCCTCGTGGCGCTTTTTTTATTTTATCGATAGCCACAATTAATAAAAAATCAAATCGGATTTCACTATCCAATCCGTGATTATCTAAGATGAATCCGATGGAAGCTTTCTGTTTTCACTCGGTTTTTTAGCCGTTTTTGCACAATTCGATGCTTCTTTGAGCGAACGATCAAAAATAAGTGCATTCCCATCAAAAAAATATTCTCAACATAAAAAAGTTTGTGTAATACTTGTAACGCTACATGGAGATTAACTCAATCTAGAGGGTATTAATAATGAATCGTACTAAACTGGTACTGGGCGCGGTAATCCTGGGTTCTACTCTGCTGGCAGGTTGCTCCAGCAACGCTAAAATCGATCAGCTGTCTTCTGACGTTCAGACTCTGAACGCTAAAGTTGACCAGCTGAGCAACGACGTGAACGCAATGCGTTCCGACGTTCAGGCTGCTAAAGATGACGCAGCTCGCGCTAACCAGCGTCTGGACAACGCAGCTACTAAATACCGCAAGTAATAGTAACTGTGTAATAAAAATGGCGCACATTGTGCGCCATTTTTTTTGCTCTGAATTTCTCGTTCCCTGTTATTGCGTAGCGCGTACCTCTGCATTCTCTCCCGGCACACCATTCTGCGCAGACTTCACGTCACTCCCGCTGGTAACAACCGATGCTTGCCCGGCCGTCACAGTGACCGGATAACCCGCGCGACGATACAACGCGCGTTCCACCAGGCTGCTATCAACGGCTTTATTGTCTTTGAACTGAGTAAAACCGGCTGGGAGCACATACGGCATGGTCTGAACGTTTTGTTCCTCTTCCGGCGACAGTGGGCGATGCACCTCGACATACCGCATGCCGTTCGGCTCAATCGAATATTTGATCGGCTCATTAATCACCCTGACCGGCGTTCCTGTTCGAACCTGAGCAAACAATGCCTTGATGTCCGGCGCGTTCATGCGAATACATCCCGAGCTCACTCGCAGGCCGACGCTGTCCGGCGCGCTGGTGCCATGGATCAGGTATTCACCGTTTCCATGCGCCAGACGCAATGCAAAGCGTCCTAACGGGTTATTTGGCCCGGCTGGCACAACCGGAGGCAATGTGATGCCGCGCTCCAGAGAACGTTTACGGATGCCTGCTGTAGGGGTCCAGGTTGGATTCGGTATTTTTTGCCCTACCCGGGTTTCCATTACCGGAGTTTCCAGTCCCTGCAAACCGATACCAATCGGGAATACCTGAACGATATTCTCTCCCGGCGGGTAATAATACAGACGTAGCTCCGCCAGATTCACAATAATGCCTTCGCGCGGCGCATCGGGCAGCAGTAGCTGCGAGGGAATAGTAATCAGCGTTCCGGGTTTGGGAACAGGGGCAATAGTATTATTCGCTTCGAGGATCAGCATTGCGGCGGTATCAAACTTACGGGCAATCGCCTGTAGGTTTTTATCGCCTTCCTGCACGGTGTAAGTTTGATTTTGCCCAACAAGACGGCTGTTCGCCTGGGGCAACGGATAATCGACCGCCCATGCGGCCTGAATAGCGCTGTAAGCGCCGATTAGCATTAGGGTAATAACAGACGCGCGTTTCATACTCACTCACCCCCCTGGCGTTCCTGCCGGACGGCGGCGAGCGCCAGATCCGGCTTACGAGTCACAGCGTTGCCTTACACGACATTTTCAAGTCGGTCTGAACGTTGACGTGTTTTATCAGTTTAGCTAAGAGTTGCGGCTTTGGCGCGGATAGCCCGAATCATTGCCTCCAGCCCCTGTGAACGAGATGGTGTGAGATGCTGTGCGAGCGCCATTTTTTCAAACCACGGACGCACATCAAAATTCACAATATCCTGGGCCGTCATACGGTCATACAGAATGAAGACCACGGCGATAAGCCCTTTCACAATTGCCGCATCGCTGTCGCCCTGTAGTTCAATAATCCCTTCAGCATTCTGACGCATTACGATCCATACCTGACTTTGACATCCCTGAATGCTATTTTCGGGGCAGTGTTCATCGGCGTTTAATTCCGGCAAACGCTGACCCAGTTCAATGATGTACAGGTATTTCTCTTCCCAATTAGCGCAACGCAGAAAATTACGCAACAACTTTTCTTTATCCGGTAGCGCAGCCATAACGCCTCCCTGTTATCCCAGTAAGTGATGAATACGCTTGAGACCTGTCACCAGGCGATCCACTTCTTCATGGGTGTTGTACATGGCAATCGACGCCCGACACATGGCGGGAACGTTATAGTAGGCCATCAGTGGCATAGCGCAGTGATGCCCCGTCCGCACGGCGATCCCATAGTTATCGAGAAAACTCCCGACGTCATAGGCGTGATGTTTGCCGAGGTTAAAGGCAATCACCCCCAGGCGGTTATCCGGTCCGTAAAGCGTCAAATCCGGCACATCCGCCAGCTGTTCCAACGCATAGCGCATCATGAACTGTTCATATTCGCTGATTTCAGTAAGCCCCAGCGCTGAAACATACTCAATAGCGGCACCAAGCCCGATAATTCCCCCGGTGTTAGGTGTTCCGGCTTCAAAACGCCACGGCGCTTTGGCCCACGTGGCTCCCTGGCTCAGGCTCACGGTCGCAATCATCGAACCGCCGCCTTCCCATGGCGGCATTTCCTGCAGCAGCGACTCTCTGGCATACAGAACGCCAATACCGGTTGGCCCGTAGAGCTTGTGTCCGGAGAAAACATAAAAGTCGCAATCCAGCGCCTGGACATCCACTTGATGATGCATAACCGCCTGTGCGCCATCCACCAGCACTTTTGCGCCGTATTGATGCGCCAGCGCAATCATCTCACCCAGCGGGTTTTCGGTACCCAGTACGTTTGAAACGTGGGTAATTGCCAGCAGTTGCGTACGCTCATCGAACAGCGCAGGCAACACTTCCAGTTGCAACGTGCCATCGGCATTGAGCGGAATGACCCGCAGTTCTGCGCCCACGCGGGCGCACAGCATTTGCCAGGGAACAATATTGGCATGGTGCTCCATTTCGCTGATGATGATGTTATCGCCAGCCCTGACATTACTGTTGCCCCAACTGTTCGCCACCAGGTTAATGCCTTCCGTGGTACCGCGAACGAACACCAGTTCTTCAGCCGAGCGGGCGTTAATAAACAGCGAGGCGAGCTTGCGCACATTCTCCATTTTTTCCGTGGCCTGCGCGCTTAGCGTATGAATACCACGGTGAACCGCCGCATAGCCGTGACGATAAAACTCGGCTTCGGCATCAATCACCTGATTAGGTTTTTGCGCGCTGGCTGCGCTGTCCAGATAAGCCAGCGGTAAACCGTTCACTTCACGCGTCAGGACCGGAAAATCAGCCCGCACTTTTTCAATGGGAAATGTCATGCTACGCCTCCCGGCAAGCGGTGAGCGATCCGCGCCAGTACCAGTTGTTTCAACGTTTCGTCGCGCAGGGCTTCCGTTAGCTCAGCGGCAAACGCATAGAGAATCATCTGTTGAGCATCCTGCTGACCGATCCCGCGCGAACGCAGGTAGAACATTTGTTCGTCGTCAATCCGCCCTACCGTCGCCCCGTGACTGCATTTCACGTCATCGGCGTAAATTTCAAGCTGTGGTTTGGTGTCCACTTCCGCCAGTTTACCGAGCAGTAAATTATTGTTGGTCATCTGACCGTCGGTTTTAATAGCGTGTTGAGCGACGTTGATCAGGCCATTGAACACCGCCCGCCCCTTATCGCTGACAATCGTTTTATGCAACTGGCGGCTGTTGCAATAACCTTTGTTGTGCGCAAGCCAGGTTCGGGTATCGCAGACTTCATTTTTCACCGGCATCGCCAGGCTGTTAAGGCGCAGCGTAGTATTTTCGCCATTAAGCTGGGTACTGGTGTTATGGCGTAACACTGCATCACCCAGCAAGAAACTTTGGCTGACCGCCGAGGCATCTGCACTTAACTGAATATCATTATGGGCAAAGTGGTGGCTGAGCGGATTCTCAAACGCCAGTTTAATGTGGTGCAAATGCGCATTCGCCGCGACGTTCATCGTTAAGCGCGCACCGGTAAAATGACGAAGCTCGCTGAGACTGACATAATGCTCAATAACGGTGGCTTCTGCGCCTTCCGCCAGATCCAGATGGTGGCGATAGTGCGCCGTATTTACCTCATCGCCCGTCAGTCCCTGGGTAATGTGCAGCAACAGCAGCGGTTTCGCTGGTCGCTGGTTACGCTTGACCAAAATGTGCGTTACGCTGCGGGACAAACTTTCGGTCAGGTGCAGGAATACTTCCGGCTGGATAGCCGCAGGCAACATCTGACGCTCATCATTAACGGTAATATCAAAGCCGCTACCTTCCACGCTGTCGCTGAGTGTTGGACAAAATTGCCCGTCGACAAACACCAACCGTACCGCATCAATCGCCGGGGCTAACGCGTCACACTGGGCTGGCGTTATTGCGGAGATATTGCTAACGAACCGGCTGTTGGTTAATCCCTCCAGGGGCGTGTATTTCCAGTCCTCATGCTTACGCGTTGGCAGCCCCAGACGTAGCATCTGGTGCAGATGCTGTTGCGCATAGTGCGAACGGGTTTCCCCTTGGGTCTCAAACAGATGGTGCCACTGTTGCAGCACGTTACTGCTGTTCGCTAAGCCAGCCATATCCTTGCTCCTCCAGTTGTTTGACCAGCGTGAAATCGCCAGACTTCACAATTCGCCCCTGGTAGAGAACGTGAACATAATCGGGTTTGATATAGTCCAGGATGCGCTGATAGTGAGTGACGATAATGAATGAACGTTTCCCGTCGCGCAGCGAGTTCACGCCATCGGCGACGATTTTCAGCGCATCAATATCCAGCCCGGAGTCTGATTCATCAAGTATGCACAGCTGAGGCTCCAGCACCGCCATTTGCAGAATGTCATTCCGCTTTTTCTCGCCGCCGGAGAACCCGACGTTTACCGAGCGCGTCAGTAAGTCTTCCGGCATTTTCAGCAGCGCGATTTTTTCTTCCATCAGATCCTGGAAGTCGAACCTGTCCAGCGACTCCTCCCCACGGTAACTGCGCACCGCATTCAGCGCCGTTTGCAGGAAAAACTGATTACTGACGCCGGGAATTTCTACCGGATACTGAAATGCCATAAAGATCCCTTCACCGGCTCGGTCTTCCGGCGACAGTTCCAGTAAATCCTTACCGTTAAATTCAACCGTCCCGCCAGTAACTTCGTAGTCTTCACGTCCGGCGAGCGTGGCGGACAGCGTACTTTTCCCGGAACCGTTCGGCCCCATAATGGCGTGGACTTCTCCGGGACGAATCTCAAGGCTGAGCCCACGCAGAATCGCCTTATCTTCAACACTGACCTGTAAATCTTTAATGCTTAACATGTGCTTTCCTTAAATTTTAACCGACGCTGTGTTCAAGACTTATGGCGAGAAGTTTTTGCGCTTCCACCGCAAATTCCAGCGGCAGTTCAGAGAACACGTCTTTACAGAAACCGTTGACGATCATCGAAATGGCATCCTCTTCGCTGATGCCGCGTTGCAGACAGTAAAACAGCTGGTCTTCACCGATGCGTGACGTCGTGGCTTCGTGCTCAAGCTGGGCGCTGTTGTTTCGACACTCGACATACGGGAAGGTATGCGCCCCGCAGTCCGCCCCGATCAACATGGAGTCGCATTGGGTATAGTTACGGGCGTTGGTGGCGGTCGGCATGATTTTTACCAGGCCGCGATAGCTGTTCTGACTCTGACCGGCGGAGATCCCTTTCGAGATGATGGTCGATTTGGTGTTCTTGCCAATGTGGATCATCTTGGTGCCGGTATCGGCCTGCTGGTGTCCGCTGGTCAGCGCGACGGAGTAGAATTCGCCGATGGAGTTATCGCCGCGCAGGATGCAGCTTGGGTATTTCCAGGTAATGGCCGAGCCGGTTTCCGACTGCGTCCATGACATTTTGCTGTTTTCGCCTTCGCACAGCGCACGCTTGGTGACGAAGTTCAAAATGCCACCGGTATTACCATCACCGGGGAACCAGTTTTGCACCGTCGAGTATTTCACTTCAGCATCTTTGTGGATGATGACTTCCACTACCGCCGCATGCAGCTGGTAGCTGTCCCGTACCGGAGCCGAACAACCTTCGATATAACTGACGTAGCTGCCTTCATCCGCAATCAGAATGGTACGTTCAAACTGCCCGGTCTTTTCGGCATTAATCCGGAAGTAGGTCGAGAGTTCCATGGGACAACGCACGCCTTTCGGCACATAAATAAAGGTGCCATCAGATGCCACTGCGGCATTTAGCGCGGCGAAGAAATTATCATTACCCGGAACGACGGTTCCCAGATACTGTTTCACCAGCTCGGGATGGTCATGAATCGCCTCACCGAATGAACAGAAAATAATGCCCTGCTCTGCCAGCTTGTCGCGATAGGTTGTCGCCACCGACACCGAGTCGAAAATAGCATCTACCGCCACCTCTTTTCCTTCACGAACCGGTACCCCTAGCTGTGCAAAGGCGTCTTCTACCTCTTTGCTTAAAAAGGCATTCGCCCCTGTTTGCTGAACAGCCCCTGGTTCAGAAGCGCAGGTTTCATCACAATTGCCGCAGGACGGCGCAGAGTAATAGCTGTAATCCTGATAATTCAGCTTGTCGTAGTGCGCTTTGAGCCAGTGCGGCTCTTCCATGGTGAGCCAAGCGTTAAAGGCATTCAGGCGAAACTCCAGCATCCAGTCGGGTTCATTACGTTTTGCCGAAATCGCGCGCACAACATCTTCATTGATCCCTTTTGCCAGCTCATCGGTTTGCAGTTGGGTGAAAAAGCCCTCTTTATAATTGAGGTGCCCGCCAGCCCAGGTGTTGACATCATCAGTTGCTTCAGTATTACGAGACATAGTACCGCCTATACCCCAAAACTTTCGCCACAGCCGCATTCGTTCTGGGCTTTCGGGTTATGAAATTTAAATAACTGATTTAATCCTTCGCGAACAAAATCGACTTCCGTCCCGTCGATAAACGGCATCGCCTGTAACGGCACATAAAGTCTGGCACCATCCGATTCAAACAGCAGATCGTCTTTTTCCGGCTCACGGACGGTGTCCAGCACGTAGCCGAATCCCGCGCATCCGGTTTGTTTCACACCTAAACGCACGCCCAACATGTCGGGTTGTTTTGCCACCAGTTCACGGATGTGCGCCGCAGCTGCCGGTGTTAACGTCAAACCACGCCATGCGAAATCGTCCGGGTTAAATGTTCCTGAATGCAATTCCATAGGGTTACCTCGAGTCATTAGCTTTCAAGCTATAACACCATGTTAGTGATAATGATTATCACTTCAACCCCTCAACAGCAGGGGCATTCGGGTTAATCGCCCTTTTTGGCTACTTTTAATAAGCATAGACCCTGCAGCGCGGGTTATCAGAGATGGATTATTTTGTTCAATGCTTTGATTAATAATGGATTATGAAAATCCAATCGTTCAGGCAGGTCAAACATCAAAAGATGTATAGATAATGTCTATTTAAGGAATAGGTCTGAGTTTCGACAGAGATGAAAACGGTTCAAAAAGCGTGCAAATAACAAAAAACCCTTAAGTCTGCTTGCTGGCAGGCTTAAGGGTTCCGGCCCCATCCGGCGCTTATCTCCGGCACTCGCAATGGCTTAGCTCTTGAAGGGGCATAAGAATAATCTCACTCCCGGATAAGTTTTGTTTAACACAAATTGCGGTTTGATTATTTTTTGAGCGCAGTCAAGGACATAATTAGCGCGTTGTTTCACTAATTGCGTCTAACAACAAGCGTAACCCCGCAGGCTGATGCTCACGAGAAAGATACAACCCGTATATTGGCAGGCGTTTAGGCTGTAGCTCTGGCAGTAACCGAACTAACTTTCCCTGCGCCAGCCCTTCTCGCGCTTCCGGCTCCGGTACCAGCGCAATCCCCATACCCGCCAGCGCCGATTCACAGAGCAGCGAAGAGATCCCGGCGCTCAAATTCCCTTTGATCGCAACAGAAACCGTCTGCCCTTGTGCATCGAGAAAGTGCCAGGATTTTCCGGCAAAGCCGCTGTAATAGAGGCAGTTATGCTGAGTAAGATCGTCGAGAGTTTCAGGAGTGCCATGTTGGTGCAGATAATCGACAGACGCACACAGCACGGATTCACAGTCCCCCAATCGACGGGCGATGGTCCCTGGCTCGGGGTTATCCGTAATGCGGATCGCCACATCGATGCGTTCCCCAACAAGACTTACCGGCTGATTATTGATCTCAACTTCAATACGCAACTGCGGATACCGCGCCATAAACGTCGGCAGAACCGGAGCAAGAATATGCATCGCGGTATAATGCGCGCACGCGACACGTAGCGTACCGGAAGGTATTTGCGCGGCACTGGCGGCAGCAATATCCAGTGACAGTTGCGCCAAAGAACGCGTTTTCACTAACGCCTCTTCTCCCGCTGGCGTGATCGTCAGGCGACGCGACGACCGGTGGATAAGCCTTGCCCCCGCCCATTTTTCCATTTCGTCGAGGTAACGACTAACCATCGGTCTGGAAATCCCCAGCGCACGCGCGGCGGCGCTTAAGCTACCCAAATCACAGATATGGTTAAATACCGTTGCCGCCATCACCCTGTCCATAGCACCCCATCCGATCGTTTTAAGAAACTCAGCATACCCTGATACAGGAATTCTAACAGATGCAAATTTCCTTAAAATACGTGAACTATCAAAAGACAATTTCCTGCATAAGGTTACCTGGTATGAAAGTTAAAACTCTGGCCCTGCTGTTACCTTTGTTCTCCTCTTCTGTCTTCGCCGCTCCGTTACAACTGGACGTCTATAACCCGCAGGATAAGGCTATTTTCCCGGTCTCCTCGACGCTGGTTTCGGGACCGAAAGAGGCGATTTTGTTTGACGCGCAGTTCAGCACCAAAGATGGCGAACAACTGGTACAGATGATTCACGCCAGCGGTAAAACGCTTAAAGCCATCGTAATCACCTCCGGCGACCCGGATTTCTACTTTGGTCTGCAGCCCATCGTCAGCGCCTTCCCGCAGGTAAAAGTGCTGGCAACACCGCATGTGGTAGAGCACATCCGCGCCACGAAAGAGGCCAAACTGCAGTTCTGGGGGCCGCAAATGAAGGACGGCGCGCCAACCTCACTCACCGTGCCGCAAGCCACCACACAAACGCATTTCACAGTTGATGGCGAAACGCTGGAGCTACGCCATTCCAACGATTATGCGGCGTATGTCTGGATCCCTGCGAACCGCGCAATCATTGGTGGTACCGGCGTGGCTTCGGGTATTCATGTCTGGACGGCGGATACGCAGTCTGCTGAACAGCGTTCCGCGTGGCGCAATGTGTTAAGCGAGATGCAGAACTTACAGCCTGCTCAGGTGGTCCCGGGGCATTACATTGGCGAACGCCCGACAGACGATAAAGCGATTCGCTTCACCCGGGACTATTTGCAGTCATTTGAGCAGGCGTTAAGCGCGAATAAAGGATCAGCTTACGTGATTAAAACCATGACGGCGGCATGGCCAGGTCTGGCGGATGCCAGCTCTCTGGAGCTAAGTGCGAAGGTTAATACCGGTGAGATGAAGTGGTAAACAAGATTTAACGCTAAAAATAACCCCGAACGCGTGTCGGGGTTTCATTACGATAAGCATACCGGAATCAATGAACGCCCATGCGCCAGGCAAAATAGATCTCTTCTTTCAGTTCAGTTGAAGAGAGCGTCAATAAATCCGCAAACTCCAGCTCAAGTTGTTTCAATCTTTTCAGGTACTGAGCTGGTGAAAGATCGGTTTTATCACGACGTAAAAACTCTATTGCCAGTTGGGCCGGGTCTAATTGGGTAGACATATCATCCTCGCTTGTGTTCAAAACCTGCACAGTATAACACCATTCGCTGTGCAGATAATGACCAAAAGCAATATGCATCACAAAATTGCGGTCGTCAGACGCGATGTGCAGCACAACCGCCCTTGCTCATCGAAGATTTCGATTTGCCATACCTGATGGCGAGAGCCGGTATGGATCGCGCTACACACGCCTCTGACACGCCCTTCCCGCGCAGAGCGAACATGGTTGGCATTAACCTCAAGTCCCACCACCTTTTGCTCCCCCTGGGTGCACAGGTAGCCGGCCACCGAACCGATGCTTTCCGCCAACACCACCGACGCACCGCCATGTAGTAAACCAAAAGGTTGTTTGGTGCGATGGTCCACCGGCATAGTGGCTTCCAGGGTATCGTCGCCAATATGTTCAAAGCGAATGTCGAGCAACCCCACCATATTTCCTTCACCCATGGCATTTAGCGCCTCAAGAGTGACTTCACGTTTCCAGATCATCCTATAATCTCCAGCAGTGCCTGTAATGGATGGCGAACGCCCGTGCCTTCAACGCGTTTAACCTGGCTACGACAGGAATATCCGGTAGCCAGACACCGATTTCGCGGCAGTCGTTGCAACGCCTGGTGCCATGATAGCTCATAGATCCCCAGCGAGTTCTGGTGATTTTTCACTTCATGCCCATAAGTGCCAGCCATGCCGCAGCACCCCACGCTGACGTTCTCCAGCCTGGCGCCAAAACGGGCAAAAATAGCCGCCCACTGCGCAGGCGCGCCCGGCAGGGCCGTCACTTCGGTACAATGTCCAAAGAAATACCACGCCTCACCGGCAACAGCGACTGGCTGCTGTGACGCCACAACGGTTGATAACCATTCGTTAACCAGCAATACATGGAAATCCCCCCGCTGTTCTCCGAGCGCCAACTTGTATTCATCGCGATAACAGAGCACCAGCGCCGGATCGACGCCCACCATCGGAATGTTCAGCTTCGCTACCCGGTTGAGAAACTCGGATGTCTTTTTCGCTGTTTTGGCAAAACGGTTTAAAAAGCCTTTAATGTGCTGCGCTTTGCCATTTGGCGAGAACGGCAGCAGTACCGGCTGTAAGCCCAGTTTTTCTACCAGACGGATAAAATCAGCCACCACC
Source organism: Citrobacter sp. EC_71 (assembly GCF_019584005.1). Classification (NCBI taxonomy): domain Bacteria; kingdom Pseudomonadati; phylum Pseudomonadota; class Gammaproteobacteria; order Enterobacterales; family Enterobacteriaceae; genus Citrobacter; species Citrobacter sp. EC_71. The sequence continues at coordinate 7,676 of NZ_VDAY01000022.1, read as the reverse complement.
TGCGCATCGTAATAGCTGGTGAACGGATCCTGTACCACCAGCACCGTGCGGGCTTTTTGCTCAGGGCTGAGTAATTCGAGCTGCTCCAGCGTCATGTTGGCAGAACGATGACCAACCAACTGACGTTGCAGCGACGGCGCAGACAACAACGGTAAATCCACCATACCGATGTGCTTTTTAGCCAGATTACGCACCAGCGGCTGATTGATGAAAAAGTTAAACGTTTTGGGGGCTCGCGCCATGAGCGGCGCATAGCTCTCGACGGTCGCCACCATATGATCGCGCAACGGTCGCAGATAACGCGTGTGATACAGTTGCAGGAAGCGCGAGCGGAACTCCGGTACATCAATTTTAATGGGGCACTGCGTAGAACAGGCTTTACACGCCAGACAGCCAGACATCGCCTCTTTAACTTCATGCGAGAAATCGTATTCGCCTTTGCGGGCATGCCAACTATTGCGGGTGCGGGCAATCAGCGCGCGTAAACTGGCGCGTTTTTCCGGTAGCTCTTTTTCCAGCTGAACTGGGTCAATTCCGCGATCGGCCAACAAACGCAGCCATTCACGTACCAGCGTGGCACGGCCTTTCGGCGAGTGGATACGGTTGAGGCTGATTTTCATCGACGGGCACATGGGGCTTTTCGCATCAAAGTTAAAGCATAACCCGTTGCCGTTACACTCCATTGCCCCGCGCCACTCTTGCCGCACCGCCAGTGGGATCTGTCGGTCGTAAGTCCCGCGCTTGACGGCATCCACTTTCATCATCGGCGCGTCAACGTCTTCCGGTGGACAAATTTTCCCCGGGTTCAGTCGGTTTTGCGGATCAAATACCGACTTCACTTTGCGCAATTCGCGATACAGTTCCTCTCCGAAGAACGCCGGACTGTATTCTGCACGAAAACCTTTCCCGTGCTCGCCCCACAGCAGACCGCCATATTTTGCCGTCAGCGCGACAACATCGTCAGAAATGCGTTTCATCAGCACTTCCTGCTGCGGGTCGCACATATCCAGCGCCGGCCTGACGTGCAGCACCCCGGCATCCACGTGACCAAACATGCCATAACTCAGACCGTGGCTGTCGAGCAGCGCACGAAACTCGGCAATATAGTCCGCCAGATGCTCCGGCGGAACGCAGGTATCTTCGGCGAACGGAATCGGCTTCGCGGCACCTTTCGCATTCCCCAGCAAACCAACGGCTTTTTTACGCATGGCGTAAATACGCTCCACGCCCGCGAGTTCAGTACACAGTTGCCAACCAATGACACCGGCTTCCTGACGGGCAATTAACCCATCCAGACGTTCACACAGCGCACTAACCTGAGCATCGATCAATGCTTCATCGTCACCCGCAAATTCGACGATATTCAGGCCCAACATTTCTTTATCCGGCACATCGGTAATCAATTCACTTACCGAATGCCAGACGATATCTTCTCGCGCCAGATTAAGCACTTTGGAGTCAACGGTTTCAACCGACAGTGCGCGCGCCTCCACCATGACCGGGGCGTTACGCAATGCTGAATCAAACGAATCATACTTGACGTTGACCAACTGCCTGACTTTGGGCAACGGCGTGATATCCAGGCGGGCTTCGGTAATAAACGCCAGCGTACCTTCAGAGCCGGTAAGAATGCGGGTTAAATCAAACTCGGTCATCTCGTCGTTGAAGACGTGCCGAAGATCGTAACCGGTTAAGAAGCGATTAAGTTTGGGGAATTTATCAAGAATAAGCTGCCGGTTATCGCGACACCGCTCATACACCGTCTTATAGATGCGGCCAATAGTGGTATTGCTCTTGCCCAGCGTTTGGGCGAGTTCGACCGGCATTGGCTGAGTATCAAGAATATCGCCGCCCATCAGCACCGCGCGGATACCCAGCACGTGATCGGAGGTTTTACCGTAAACCAACGAACCTTGTCCGGATGCGTCGGTATTGATCATCCCGCCCAGCGTTGCCCGGTTACTGGTGGATAATTCCGGGGCAAAGAAATAGCCATAAGGCTTCAGAAACTGGTTGAGCTGATCTTTGATTACCCCAGCTTCGACCCGCACCCAACCTTCCTGGGGGTTGATTTCAATAATGCGACTCATATAGCGGGACATATCAACAATAATGCCCTGATTCAGCGCCTGACCGTTCGTGCCGGTTCCGCCGCCGCGCGGGGTAAAAATTAACGACGAAAAAAGAGGTTCAGCCGCCAGACGGGCGATCAGCGCCACATCTGCCGTTGAACGCGGGAAAACCACAGCATCAGGAAGCAGCTGATAGATACTGTTATCCGTCGACATTGTCAGCCGATCGGCATAGCTCGTTGCCGTATCGCCCGTGAATCCTTGCTGCTCCAGCGCCTGCAAAAAATTGAGCACCAGTTGAACGACACCTGGCGCCTGAGAAATTTGTGGAATCATTATAGTGACCCTTTCCTGCGGTCTGTGTTGTGAATTTAATCGTTTGCGTGTTGCTTTGCTTGTTGTATCACATTTTTTTCTAATACGCTCAGCAGATTTACAGGCAGAATCCGCCTGTTCAAAACCGCTGAAATTGCTCATCATTACAGGGTGTGATTTAAGTGTTCACGTCGCGTCAACGTTCTGACGCAAAGACAAAGGTGAAAAGTATTTATGGTAAATTTTCGTCAGCCCAGGGATATTGCACAAGTGCTGCTAACGGTGCTGTTTTTAGCCATCATGATTGTGGCCTGTCTCTGGATTGTGCAGCCCTTTATCCTTGGTTTTGCATGGGCGGGTACGGTGGTCATCGCAACCTGGCCTATCCTGTTACGCTTGCAAAAACTACTGTGGGGACGCCGTTCACTGGCGGTGCTGGTAATGACCCTGCTGTTGGTGCTGTTGTTCATCATTCCTATCGCGCTGCTGGTTAATAGCATTGTTGATGGCAGCGGACCGTTGATCCATGCCGTCACCGCTGGCGATATGGCGCTTCCGGATCTGGCGTGGTTGAACAGTATTCCGTTGGTGGGAGCCAAAATGTATGGCGCATGGCACAGCCTGCTGGATATGGGCGGCGCGGCCATTATGGCCAAAGTTCGGCCTTATATTGGCGCCACAACCACCTGGTTTGTCGGTCAGGCTGCGCATATTGGCCGCTTTATGATGCATTGTGGCCTGATGCTGCTGTTCAGCGCCCTGCTGTACTGGCGTGGTGAGCAGGTGGCGTTAGGGATCCGTCATTTCGCGTGTCGTCTGGCATCCAAACGCGGTGATGCCGCCATTCTGCTGGCGGCGCAGGCCATTCGTGCTGTTGCGTTAGGTGTTGTGGTTACGGCTCTGGTGCAGGCGGTCCTCGGCGGCATTGGTCTGGCGGTAACTGGCGTGCCGTATGCGACGCTGCTGGCAGTATTAATGATCCTCTCCTGCCTGGTACAACTGGGGCCGCTACCGGTGCTGGTCCCGGCCATTATCTGGCTGTACTGGACCGGGGATTCAACCTGGGGCACCGTACTGCTGGTGTGGAGCGGCGTGGTTGGAACGCTGGATAACGTCATTCGGCCAATGCTGATTCGTATGGGGGCCGATTTGCCGCTGATCCTTATCCTTTCCGGAGTCATCGGCGGATTAATCGCATTCGGCATGATTGGTCTGTTTATCGGCCCGGTAGTCCTGGCCGTGTCCTGGCGTCTGTTCTCAGCCTGGGTAAATGAAGCTCCTGCGCCGGGGAGCGATCCAGATGAACTCCTCGCCGAAATAGAAAGCAACAAGTAACCCAACGTCAGGCGGCATTGCCGCCTGATTGTTTAGCGGCGTTAATCTATTTCACCCTGATACTGAGTTAAACCGAACGGCACCCTCCCCGACGTACTCATTTATGTCGCAAATTCTTTACAGTTTTTAAACTATTGAGATGAATCTGATCGACGCGAAAAATCTGTATGCCTACTATTAGCTCAAGGCTGTAGATCAACACATTGATTTATAAGCATGGAATTCCCCTGAGTGAAACAACGAATTGCTGTGTGTAGTCTTTGCCCATCTCCCACGATGGGCTTTTTTTTGTCCTTCACTCGCCTCTCCACTCGGCTGGTTGTAAAACTCAGCACCTCTTCCCCGCTATCCAACAAATAATATTGCACAAAATACTGTGACTCTCTTCAAGCCGAAATATCCACAGCGATGTTATTACTATTCCACCGTCTTTTATGAGGTGATCAAATAATGAACGCATTGGAACTGCAGGCTATCCGCCATATTTTTGCTATGACGGTGGAGGAAAGCGCTATGTATATCTCGCGTGATAATAATGTTGCCGTATGGCAACAATGGGAAAATGGCGAAAAGAAAATCCCGGAGGACATCGCACACATTTGTGAAGAAATGAAAGCCAGGCGGAAGGTAAGAATTAATGCAGTTATCGACAAAATAAACAATCGTATCGGTAATAATACCATGCGTTTTTTTCCTGATCTGAACTCATTTCAGGCGGTTTATCATCACAACGATTTCCTCGACTGGAAAATCTATCAATCGGCTGCTGTTGAACTCTATGCTCACGACCTTGAGCGTTTGTGTTAAGTGTTACAACGCCATACCGATTTAGCCTATTCGCTGAGTAACATATTATGAAAAACACCTATTTCTCCACTGCGATAGGGCTGTACTTTAATTACCTGGTCCACGGCATGGGGGTCATCCTGATAAGCCTCAATATGTCTTCACTGGAACACCAGTGGCAAACCAATGCCGCGGGTGTCTCGATTGTTATTTCCTCACTGGGCATCGGTCGTTTAAGTGTCTTATTAATGGCAGGCATGCTCTCCGATCGCTATGGCCGCCGACCGTTTATTATTTTCGGCATGATCTGCTACCTGATTTTCTTTGTTGGCATCATCAATACTCATAGCATTTTTATCGCCTATGCTTTTGGCTTTCTGGCGGGAATGGCCAATAGTTTTCTCGATGCCGGAACCTATCCCAGCCTGATGGAGGCGTTTCCCCGCTCACCCAGTACAGCCAATATATTAATAAAAGCCTTCGTCTCCAGCGGCCAGTTTCTGCTTCCCATGATTATCAGTTTGTTGGTGTGGGCCGAGCTTTGGTTTGGCTGGTCCTTTCTGCTGGCGGCAGCCATTATGATACTCAACGGCGTGTTTTTGTTTCGCTGTCGTTTCCCGACGCATCCAGGGCGTCAAACCTCCACCAGGGCATTACCTGCTCAACGGGAAATCCACCAATCTGAACATCGTTGCTCGATTCTCGATCTTGCCAGTTACACCCTGTATGGCTACATCGCCATGGCGACATTTTATCTGGTAAGCCAGTGGCTGGCGCAGTACGGACAGTTTGTCGCTGGCATGTCCTATACGTTATCTATCAAATTGTTAAGCATTTACACCTGCGGCTCTTTGTTGTGTGTATTGATTACTGCGCCACTGGCGCGCAAAGCGGAACGCGCGACATCGTTGTTGATGCTGTACACATTTATTTCATTTATTGCGCTGCTGATAGTTTGCCTGCATCCGACACCCTACGTGGTTATCGCGTTTGCGTTTGTCATTGGGTTTTCTTCAGCCGGAGGCGTGGTGCAAATCGGTTTAACGCTGATGGCGGCACGCTTTCCACATGCGAAGGGTAAAGCGACCGGCATTTACTACAGCGCAGGCAGCATTGCGACTTTCACCATTCCGCTGATTACAGCCAGGATCTCAGAGACCAGCATTGCTCATATCATGTGGTTTGATACTGGTATAGCCGCTGTCGGTTTTCTGTTGGCACTGTTTATTGGTTATCGCAGCCGCAGCGCCTTAAAGCATCAACTAAAAATGGCGACGGTCGCAAAATAATGGGGATGCAATATTGTTCCTCTCCTCTGCAACATAATTGACTGCACTATTAAAATATCAGCAAAAATTCATCAGGAAGAATTAAATTCACAGTTTACGATGCAAAATACCTGGTAAGTTAAACGCCATGCTATGTAGGTTCTATGACTACTGAACGGTATATTAATCACAAGGTCGCCGAAATTTAAAAATATCGACAAGTACGGAACAATTTTAAAATCCGCAAGGAGTTGTGAAAATGTCTCAAAATAAGACCTTTAACACGCCATTTCTTCTGGCGATAACCTGTATTTATTTAAGTTATTTCCTACACGGCATTAGCGTCATTACGCTGGCGCAAAATATGACGTCTCTCGCAGAAAAATTCTCCACAGACAATGCCGGGATTGCCTATTTAATTTCTGGCATTGGTCTGGGACGACTGGTGAGCATTTTATTCTTTGGGGTGCTCTCAGATAAGTTTGGTCGCAAGGCGATTATCCTGCTAGGCGCTATTCTGTATATGCTGTTCTTCTTCGGCATTCCCGCTAGTCCTAATCTGATGATTGCCTTTATTCTGGCAGTTTGCGTTGGTGTGGCTAACTCGGCGCTGGATACCGGCGGCTATCCGGCGTTAATGGAATGCTTCCCCAAAGCATCAGGATCGGCGGTTATCCTGGTTAAAGCGATGGTCTCGTTCGGACAGATGATCTACCCCATTGTCGTCAGCACCATGCTGCTCAACCATATCTGGTACGGCTATGCGGTCGTTATTCCAGGCGTACTGTTCGTCGTTATCACCCTGATGCTGTTAAAAAGCCGCTTTCCCAGCCAGATGGTGGATGCCGGTATCGCCAAAGAGCTGCCACAGATGCACAGCAAACCATTGGTTTGGCTGGAAGGTGTCGCTTCGGTGATGTTTGGTGTCGCGGCGTTTTCAACCTTTTACGTCATCGTGGTCTGGATGCCGAAATACGCAATGGCATTTGCCGGCATGGCGGAAGCCGACGCCCTGAAAACCATCTCTTACTACAGTATGGGTTCGTTGGTCTGCGTATTTATTTTTGCCGCCCTGCTGAAGAAAATGGTTCGACCGATATGGGCAAATGTGTTTAACGCCGGGCTGGCAACCATCACCGCAGCGGTCATCTATTTATATCCCTCTCCGCTGGTGTGTAACGCCGGTTCATTTCTGATTGGGTTCTCTGCCGCTGGCGGTATTTTACAGCTTGGCGTCTCAGTGATGTCAGAGTTTTTCCCCAGGAGTAAAGCCAAAGTCACCAGCGTTTATATGATGATGGGTGGCGTAGCCAATTTTATTATCCCACTAATCACCGGATACCTTTCTAACATTGGCCTGCAGTACATCATTTTGCTGGACTTTGCATTTGCTCTGCTGGCCTTCATCACCGCCATCATCGTCTTTATTCGTTACTACCGCGTATTTGCTATCCCCAAAAATGATGTGCGGTTGGGCGAGCGTTATTTTCAATAAATTGTTTAGAAGGAGTATCAAATGGACGTAACTGCTAAATATGAACTGATTGGTTTAATGGCCTACCCTATCAGACATAGTCTGTCACCAGAAATGCAAAACAAGGCATTAGAAAAAGCGGGACTACCTTTTACCTACATGGCATTTGAAGTCGATAACTCAACGTTTGCTAACGCGATTGCCGGCTTAAAAGCCTTAAAAATGCGCGGCACCGGGGTTTCAATGCCCAACAAGCAACTGGCCTGTGAATATGTTGATGAATTGACCCCTGCAGCCAAACTGGTCGGCGCGATTAAATAGCTGCGCCTAATACCGCTACACTTTTGCCTGGCCATGTTTTCCTCCGGGGAATGGGCTGGCGGTTTCCATAAAATGGCGGACCTTTTTCAGTAACTGCCACATTGA
>NZ_VDAY01000021.1:0-79605 GCF_019584005.1 Citrobacter sp. EC_71 | reverse complement strand
AATCGAGCAGGTCATTGAGAAGTGGCATAAGAAAACGGCTCCCTGTAGTGGAAGCCGTTATAGTGCCGCAGTTTAAGGATCGGTCAACCGATCCTTAACTGATCGGTATTGCGCCGGAGCGAGGTTCTTTTCAGCGTTGTGCGGTTGGTAGCCGCCGAGCACACTGTGTTATGTCAACGAGAAAAGTATACGCGCTCCGCGAAGAACACGCAATTTCGGCACGAATTTTGATGATATTGAGTATGGCCTAATGTTGACGTTACGTCCACAAAATACTGTTAATTTATACAGTGTTTATCTATAATATTCCCGTACGCAATGTGTTATGCGGGGGCCGCATCGTAAACCGGCGCATCAAAGTCCTGGCTGAAACGGGTGGTGCCGTCAGCGCCTTAACCCCCGTGCGAGCACACTGTGTTATGTCAACAAAGGTGCTGGCAACAGGCAGCGGCGAGGTACGCCAGCACCGTGCTCCTTGTACCAAAAGGAGAGCGTATGAGCCTCGTGGATATCGCTATTCTTATCCTCAAACTCATTGTTGCAGCACTGCAACTACTTGATGCCGTTCTGAAATACGTTAAGTAATTCAGATTCAAGTCGCACCTAAGGGGAGCGGGTAACACTCCGCTCCCCTTTCACCTTTTCCCAGGTGCTTGTCACGCGTCAATATGTTACGTTTTTATGACATTATCAGGGAAGAATTCCGCCATGACGCTTTCTGTTTTCTGCATTTTGCTGTTCGCCGCGCTGCTGCATGCCAGCTGGAATGCCATTGTTAAGGCTGGAAACGATAAACTGTACTCGGCGATCGGCGTCAGCGGCTCAGCTGCGATTATGGCTTTAATCTGCTTACCCTTTGCGCCTCAGCCTTCTGCCGCCAGCCTGCCGTTTTTGGCTGTCTCAACGGCCTTACAAGTGGTGTACACGGTTCTTGTCGCCAAAACCTATCAGGTTTCGGATATGAGTCAGACCTACCCTTTGATGCGCGGCACCGCACCATTGCTGGTTGCGATTATCAGCGTCCTGTTCCTTGGCGATAGTCTCTCTACGCTTGCCTGGGTGGGGATTGCCACCATCTGCCTGGCTATTCTCGGCATGGCATTTAACGGGCGCAGCAGCTCGCAACGCGGGATCGTACTGGCACTCATTAACGCCTGCTTTATTGCCGGTTACACGCTGGTCGACGGCACCGGCGTACGCTTATCAGAAACCGCGCTGGGTTATACGCTGTGGACCTTCTTTCTGAACGGTTCTTGCCTGCTCACCTGGGCAATGATCGCCAGACGCCGGGAAGCGTCACGCTATCTGGTACAGCAGTGGAAGAAAGGGATTCTTGGCGGGATTGGCACGATGGGTTCTTACGGACTGGCGCTGTGGGCCATGACCCAGGCACCGTTGGCGGTGGTCGCTGCGCTGCGTGAAACTTCCATCCTGTTTGGCGCGCTGCTCGCCTGGCTGTTGCTGAAAGAAAAGGTTGCCGGAGTGCGTCTTGTCGCGGCCGCAGGTATTGCCATAGGCGCGGTTTTGCTACGCTTGTCGTGATCTCTTTGTCTACCTGATGCAATCCGGCAACATTTGTTGCCGTTTTTTGTTTACATTTCCTGCCGTTCCTCGCTTAAACATTCCAGCCTACTATCTGGCCTTCTTTTTCTGTTGTGGTAGATTCCACGCGCATTTACGGGAAAGTGCAGCACCTTATTCTTATTTTTTCACTTTTTTAAAAGTTATCAGCGAAATGAAAAGGCATAGAAGCGTCAATTTGTTGTTGATGTTGGTATTACTGGTGGCGGTTGGACAGATGGCGCAAACCATTTATATCCCCGCGATTGCTGATATGGCGCGTGAACTGAACGTTCGCGAAGGGGCGGTGCAGAGCGTGATGGCCGCCTATCTGCTGACCTACGGCCTGTCACAACTGTTTTACGGCCCACTTTCCGATCGCGTTGGCCGCCGTCCGGTGATCCTCGCCGGGATGTCTATTTTTATGCTGGCCACGTTGGTTGCCATTACCACCCATAGCCTGACGGTACTGATTATCGCCAGTGCAATCCAGGGGATGGGAACGGGTGTCGGCGGTGTGATGGCGCGAACCTTGCCGCGAGACCTGTATGAAGGTACGCAGCTTCGTCACGCCAACAGTTTGCTGAATATGGGGATCCTGGTCAGTCCGCTGCTGGCACCGCTGATTGGCGGTATGCTGGATACCGTGTGGAACTGGCGCGCTTGTTATATTTTTCTGCTGGTCCTGTGCGCGGGCGTCACGTTTAGCATGGCGCGCTGGATGCCGGAAACGCGCCCGGCAGGCGCGCCGCGTCCACGGCTGATCGCCAGTTACAAAACACTGTTTGGCAACAGCTCTTTCACCTGTTACGTGCTCATGCTGATCGGCGGCCTGGCGGGCGTTGCAGTCTTCGAAGCCTGCTCCGGGGTATTATTGGGCGCAAGGCTGAGTTTAAGCAGCATGGTGGTCAGTATCCTGTTTATTCTGCCTATTCCGGCGGCATTTTTCGGCGCCTGGTTCGCCGGTCGCCCGAACAAGCGTTTCTCAACGCTGATGTGGCAGTCGGTTATCTGCTGTCTGGTCGCCGGTTTGATGATGTGGCTCCCTGGCCTGTTCGACGTGATGAACGTCTGGACGCTGCTGGTTCCCGCCGCGCTGTTTTTCTTCGGCGCCGGGATGTTGTTTCCGCTGGCAACCAGCGGCGCAATGGAGCCTTTCCCGTTCCTGGCGGGCACTGCCGGCGCGCTGGTCGGAGGATTACAAAACATTGGTTCCGGCGTGCTGGCATGGTTCTCTGCGATGCTGCCGCAGACCGGACAAGCCAGTCTGGGCCTGTTGATGACCCTTATGGGGCTGCTGATTTTTGTGTGCTGGCTTCCGCTGGCGTCACGCGTGTCGCATCAGGGGCAGGCGGTTTAAGCGCATGATGGCCCGGTTTATCGCCGGGCTTGTCACATTCAGGCGCAATCATCGTCGTCAGCAACGGCTCAAGTGCCGGACGCCAGGCTCCCTCCTCGCCATCATAGAACTGCGTATCCGCATTGATAGCATAGGGAATCTTCGCTTTCTTCAGCTCACACGCCATAAAACGGGCGAAGGCCATTTGCGCAGCAGATGGCCCATTTTTAATGGTTTCTCCCGGCGACCAGCCGCCTACCCAACTCACGTGACCGGTTTTCTGCTGCCAGCGAATGGCGGTATTGATACGGGCGCGAATAGCCGTCTTTTCCGCTGCAGTCCCTGACGTCCATGGGTATTTGCCGTTATTTTTCAGCGGCCCCCACGGGAAGATGTGCCATTCGGCCAGCACGGTATTCTGGCTTTGCGGCGGCAACTTCAGGTTCGGCAGCTCTTCCGGCGCGGCACGCAGTCGCGGCGCGATGAAGATCATCCGTTGCGGGTCAATAGTGTGGATGGTGCGAATCGTTTTGTCATACACCCGGTTGAGCGATGCCTGATTATGGTTGAGCTTATCCGCAGGTTCATAAATCAGGTCAAAACCCAGTAGCGGCGAACGTTGACCAAAGTAATGCGCCACCGCCACCCACCAGTTAACCACCTCTTTTTCATTACCGGCGCTGGGGTCTTGTTTATATTCATCCGCCTGGTAAGCAATAATCGGGATTACGCCATACTGCTCGCAGGCTTCGACCAGCTTGCGCAGATGAATTAGTCTGGCTTCTGTCGGTTCTCCCGCCACGCGGATACGCACATGAGAAATGCCTTTCGCCCTGAAATCCCGCACCACCAGCGGATCGAACTCACGGATGCCACGCTCGGTTCGCGCCCAATCTACGTCCATCCCGACCCCAAGCTGCTGCGCATACGACGCCGCCGTCAGCGCTGGTGCTGCTGCACACACGGTGGCGCTGGCGAAGAGCAACAGGGAAACAATCGACTTTAACACGCTCGTCCTTACGCAAATCATCAGGAGTGATATCACGTATTTAGCATGCTTTTTCACTTTCCGTGTAGAGAGAAAGCGTAAAAAATATGCATGGCCCGCTTATTTAACCTGCTCCTGTAGCCAGCCAATAAATGCCTCGATTTTCGGCCACTGCCTGCCGGGCAGCGTGGTGATGTAGTAATGCTGATGGCATTTCAGCGCCATATCGCCAAAAGGCGCGACCAGCTCTCCGCTATCGAGGCGTTTTTGCACCAGCCTTTTACGGCCCATCGCTACGCCGATGTGATTCATTGCCGCAATCACCGCTAAATCAGAACGATCGAAACCAATGCCCGACGATGTTGGCAAATTTACCGCAAAATGCTGCGCCCAGCTGTGCCATTCATCGGTCCCGGAATCGTTGCTCCATGCCTGTCTGTCATGCAGCAACGTACAGTGCGGCAAATTCACCAACGAGCCAGTGAGACCATAACGAGAGGCATAGTCCGGGCTGCATACCGGCAGGATCTCTTCATCCATCAGAAAATGGTGTGTGAGCTGGGCGGAGGGCGCATCGTCAAAATAGATCGCCAGATCGATTCCGGCACGCTGCAGGTTGACGTTGTCATTCCCGGTCAGCATGGTCAGCGAAATCGACGGATAGCGACGGGTGAAGTCGCCGAGCGCCGGAACCAGCCAGCACTGGGCGATGGAGGGCCGTGAGTACACGGTGAGCGTTCCCGACAGCTCCTGATTTTTGATATCAAGGATTTCCTGGTTGAGTGTGTCCAGCGACGATTTCAGTGCCCAGAACACCCGTTTACCCTCGTGGGTCAGTTCCACTTTGCGGTGAGAACGGACAAACAGCTGAATACCCAGTTCATCTTCCAACTGATTAATGCGATGGCTGACAGCGCTGGGGCTTAATGACAGCTCGTCCGCCGCCAGCGCAAACGACTGATGCCGGGCCGCCACTTCAAAGGTATATAGCTTCGATAGCTGCCAGCCGTTGAGCAACCGGTTTCTGACCTCGCGCTGGGGATCCATAATCACCTCTTTCATCCTGATTTCTCTTCGCCAGAGTGTAAAAAAACCAGCGCTAAAAATCAGCACATAGGTGAAGCAGAGTGAATCATGTCGCATAAATGCAGAGTAATTAGACATAAATCACTCATTTGATGCAATCTGGCTCATGTGAGTGGGGATTTATATCGTTTGTCAGACCCTGCCCTATTTTTGTCCAATAACCCCAGGTTAATCACAGGGCAAGGTGAGTTATGCACTCTCAAATCTGGGTTGTGAGCACGCTGCTGATAAGCATCGTGTTAATCGTTTTGACCATCGTGAAGTTCAAATTCCACCCGTTTCTGGCGCTGCTGTTAGCCAGCTTCTTCGTGGGTACGATGATGGGTATGGGGCCGCTGGATATGGTCAATGCCATTGAGAGCGGCATCGGCGGCACGCTGGGCTTCCTCGCTGCGGTTATCGGCCTCGGGACCATTCTGGGCAAAATGATGGAAGTGTCCGGCGCGGCAGAACGCATTGGCCTGACGCTACAGCGCTGCCGCTGGCTTTCCGCTGATGTCATTATGGTGCTGGTCGGGCTGATTTGCGGGATCACGCTGTTTGTTGAAGTCGGCGTGGTACTGTTGATTCCGCTGGCTTTTTCGATTGCCAAAAAGACCAATACTTCACTGCTGAAGCTGGCAATCCCACTGTGTACGGCGCTGATGGCGGTGCACTGTGTGGTGCCGCCGCATCCGGCCGCCCTGTTCGTGGCGAATAAGCTGGGCGCAGATATTGGCAGCGTAATTGTTTACGGTTTACTGGTGGGCTTAATGGCCTCGCTTGTCGGCGGGCCGCTGTACCTGAAATTCCTCGGTAACCGTCTGCCGTTTAAACCGGTGCCGGCTGAATTTTCCGACCTGAAAGTGCGCGACGAAAGTACGCTGCCGTCGCTGGGCGCAACGCTGTTTACCGTCCTGTTGCCGATTGGCCTGATGCTGGTCAAAACCGTTGCTGAGTTGAACATGGCGAAAGGCAGCACGCTGTATACGCTGCTGGAGTTTATTGGTAACCCGATCACCGCGATGTTTATTGCCGTCTTCGTGGCCTACTACATTCTCGGTCTGCGTCAGCACATCGGCATGGGCACGCTGCTGACCCACACCGAAAACGGGTTTGGTTCGATTGCCAACATTCTGCTGATTATCGGCGCAGGCGGCGCATTCAACGCTATCCTCAAGAGCAGCGGGCTGGCGGATACCCTCGCGCTAATCCTTTCAAACATGCATATGCACCCGATTCTGCTGGCGTGGCTGGTGGCATTAATTCTGCATGCTGCAGTGGGTTCCGCCACGGTCGCGATGATGGGCGCCACGGCAATCGTAGCGCCGATGCTGCCGCTCTACCCTGACGTTAGCCCGGAGATCATCGCCATTGCGATTGGTTCCGGCGCCATTGGCTGCACGATCGTCACAGATTCCCTCTTCTGGCTGGTCAAGCAGTACTGCGGCGCCACCCTGAATGAGACGTTCAAATACTATACGACCGCGACATTTATCGCGTCCGTTATTGCACTGGCTTGCACATTCCTGCTTTCCTTTATTATTTAAGCGCGAAGAGACTAACTATGGAAAACATTCAAACACTTATCGCCCGGCATCCTTTAGTGGAAGATCTGGTGGCTCTCAAAGAGACGGCCTGGTTTAACCCTGGCACCACCTCTCTAGCGGAAGGTTTACCCTATGTTGGCCTGACCGAGCACGATGTGCAGGATGCCCATGCCCGGCTCACACGCTTCGCGCCGTATCTGGCGCAGGCATTCCCGGAAACCGCAGCTACCGGCGGCATTATTGAGTCTGAGCTGGTCGCAATCCCGGCGATGCAAAAACGGCTGGAAAAAGAGTTCGGGCTGCCTATCCGCGGCGAAATTCTGCTGAAAAAAGACAGCCACCTGCCGATTTCCGGCTCAATTAAAGCGCGTGGCGGCATTTATGAAGTCCTGACCCACGCGGAAAAACTGGCGCTGGAAGCCGGACTACTGACGACAGAAGATGATTACAGCATTCTGCTTTCACCTGAATTTAAACAGTTTTTCAGCCAGTACAGCATCGCGGTAGGCTCCACCGGCAACCTCGGGATGTCTATCGGCATCATGAGCGCCCGCATCGGCTTTAAGGTGACGGTGCATATGTCTGCCGACGCGCGCGCATGGAAAAAAGCCAAACTGCGCAGCCACGGCGTGACGGTCGTCGAATACGAAGAAGATTACGGGGTGGCGGTTGAACAGGGCCGCAAAGCGGCAGAGTCCGATCCGAACTGCTTCTTTATCGATGATGAAAACTCTCGCACGCTGTTTTTAGGTTACGCGGTGGCTGGTCAGCGTCTGAAGGCGCAGTTCGCGCAGCAGGGTCGCGTGGTGGATGCAAATCATCCACTGTTTGTGTACCTGCCGTGCGGCGTCGGCGGCGGCCCTGGCGGGGTAGCGTTTGGTCTGAAGCTGGCATTTGGCGATAACGTGCACTGCTTCTTCGCCGAGCCAACCCATTCCCCCTGCATGCTGCTGGGGATTTATACCGGGCTGCACGATACGATTTCCGTGCAGGATATTGGCATCGACAACCTGACGGCAGCGGATGGGCTGGCGGTGGGGCGCGCGTCCGGATTTGTTGGCCGGGCGATGGAACGTCTGCTCGACGGTCTGTACACCCTGGACGATCAGACGATGTACGACATGCTGGGCTGGCTGGCGCAGGAAGAAGGGATTCGCCTTGAGCCTTCGGCGCTGGCGGGGATGGCCGGTCCGCAGCACGTTTGCGCCTCTGCTGACTATCAGCAGATGCACGGCTTCAGCGCCGACCAGCTCAATAACGCCACGCATCTGGTGTGGGCGACCGGCGGCGGCATGGTGCCGGAAGCCGAAATGGCGCAGTATTTAGCCAAAGGGCGCTAACGCCGCTGAGCTTAACGCAGCATCGCCATCAGCTCCATCGGTGAGCGATGCTGCTTAAGCAGATCGCGCATCACGCGCATATGCGGGGCGGTGTGGTTGAAGAAAGCCTGATATCCTGTACACAGCACGCCCTTTCCATTCTCCTCGCGATACGCAGGACAATCGCCATGGTAGTACTGAAACAAAGAGCATGCCTGACAGCGCGTATTCTGCAGTGTCATCGTCTGGCATTCAAACAGTGCCGTCCGACCACACCACTGGCGTAGCGTATTATCGAAAAGCTGAATAGATATTTGATTAATATCTTCACGTACCCAAATATCAAATATCGCAATTAAAAATCGTCCCCACTCCTCCGGTGTCACTGAATCTTCAGTCAGGTAACCTGAACCATCGCGCTTAATCAAAGGCGTAAACTGTACGAGGCGAACTTTTCCTTGTTGCAAACCACGGTACAATTCAACCGGTTGTAAACTTTTCTGGTGGTCAATCACCATTTCTAAAACGTCATCACTAACATCCATGTTCTCACATCCTGTCATGCAAAATTCTCGATAAATACGATAAGTTGGCGAACATGCGTTACAGCAAACAGTATTGCGAGGGATAACACCGCGAGGGAGATCATAAATTTGTCACGCACCGCGCGAGATTCAGAAAAATCACTATCATTCACATCCATGAGATTACGACTGCGGGTGTAACGCCAGAGAATAATCGCCACCAACGTCAGTATGACGATCGATATCCAGAACAGCGCTCCAGCCTGATGCCAGTTGTGCTTAATCGCCAACGCCATTAACGCGCCATAACCCAACAACGTACGAAACCAGGCCAACGATGTGCGCTCCGGTTGTAGCCCCGGATCGGCGATACGTCGCGATTTACGGCTATCCGGCATACAGCACCAGCGCCATAACTATCACCGCTACAATCGTCAGCATTGCACTGATAATGAGCAGACTGTGGGTGTAAGGCAAATCCTCTTTCAGGCGCATCGCCTTTTCATTACGCAACCAGCGCAAATAACCATAAATAGCCAGACCGCCGGCAAACAGACACAGCAACAGGGCCAATACTTCGCGAATAACCGGCGTGGCGAAATCCGGAGCCAGTTGATCCAAACCAACGCCAGCGGCCAGAAACCCTAACGCGGTACGGATCCATGCCAGAAATGTGCGTTCATTTGCCAGCGAGAAGCGGTAATCCGGCGCTTCCCCAAGGCGGGAAATCTTCATGACGGCTCCTTCAATGTTGTTGTCTGGTTGTTATACCGGAACAGTTCAGGAGAGGGAACGTAATGTAATGAGACAATGGAAAAGAGAGATGTGGCGAATAGCGACTTGCATCGTATCCGACCTACAGAAGATGCAGGCCGGACACGCGTTCTTTAACCCAGCCCCCAGAAGAGCACCGCCAGCAGCTGTGGGGTGATAATCCTCAGGAACATCACCAGCGGGTAAACTGTAGCATAGGAGAGCGCCGCCGCTCCGCTGGTGGCATGCAGGTTGTTAGCAAACGCCAGCGCGGGGGGATCGGTCATCGAACCCGCCAGCATACCGCACAGCGTCAGATAGTTCATTTTGGCGAAGATACGCGCCAGCAGTCCCACGGTAATCAGCGGAATGGCGGTAATAAAAATACCGTAGCCCACCCAGCTCAGGCCATCGCCCTGCGTCAGGGTATCGACAAAATCACCGCCTGACTTCAGACCAACTACCGCCAGAAACAGCACAATACCCAATTCTCGCAACGCCAGGTTAGCGCTGGGAGGCATAAACCAGTACAGCTTACCAATGCTGCCGATACGCCCAAGAATTAAGGCCATGATCAGTGGTCCACCGGCCAAACCCAATTTTAACGCTACCGGGAAACCCGGGATGAAAAGCGGGATGGAACCCAATAGGACACCCAGTCCAATACCGATAAATACCGGCAGCATCTGCACCTGTTGCAGTTTTTGCTGCGCGTTGCCGACAACATTGGCAACGGCATCAATGGACGCGGGACGCCCCACCAGATTGAGGATATCCCCGAATTGCAGGCTGGCATCGCTGCTGGCCACCAGCTCAACGCCCGCACGGTTCAGACGGGAGATAACCACGTCGTAACGTTCTTTAAAATGCAGGTCGCGGATACGTTTACCCAGCACCTGTTCGTTGGTCACCACCACGCGTTCAACGCGTAAATCAGTACCTCGCGTCGACAGCGATGTGTCCACCTCCTGCCCAATCACCACCTGCGCGTTATGCAGGTCACCGGGCTGGCCGACCAGGTGTAGCAGGTCGCCCATCTGGATAATCGTCCCTGGCGACGGCACCATTAATGTCTCTTCACGCTTCAGACGCGAGCAGATGATTTTATCGCTGTTCAGAATTGGGACATCCTGAATCGCCATATTGTTGAGGTTCGGATTTTCCACGCGGATATTCATCGTCTGAATCAGCGCGTGTCCGTTGGTCAACGTGGATTCATGCTGCTGAGCTTCAGCATCGACGTTAACGCGGAAAATAAGGCGCATCAGCCACATCGTGAGCAAAATACCGCAGATACCAAAAGGATAAGCCATGGCATAGCTCATCCCCATCTGGTCTACAATATCTGCTGGCGTCCCCAGATCGCGCAGAATTTGCTGCCCCGCCCCCAGCGCCGGCGTATTGGTGACCGCGCCGGAGAAGATCCCCAGCACCACCGGAAGGGGAATGGCAAAAATCTTATGCAGGATCGCGGTGACCAGCCCCCCCATGATGACAATCAGTACGGCGAACAGATTCAGCCGCAGCCCGGAAACGCGCAGTGACGCAAAAAAGCCCGGCCCCACCTGAATACCGATGGTGTAAACGAAAAGAATCAGGCCAAATTCCTGAATAAAATGCAGCATGTCGCCGCTCAGGGTCATCCCTGCCTGATCGACAAAATGTCCGACGATAATACCGCCGAACAGCACCCCTCCGATGCCAAAACCAACGCCACGTATTTTTATGTTGCCGATCCATAATCCGACAACCGCCACCAACGCCAGAACGCTGACCGTCAATGCTATATCACTCATTATCCTGTTCCCTGTGAATAACATTTCATTTAACGAGGATTATGACTGAACCGTTCAGGCATGAATGCAGAGTGGCGCACATTATCATGCTACAGAGCGCCTATAAGCGCTTAAGAAGGGCGTTATTTAGCGTTTTTCTTCACGTCGATTTGTAGTTGCTGAATGCTTTTTTCTGGCAATGGCAGCGCTTCCGGCATCGTGCCACCCAGTTCATGAATCGCTCGCTGATCTAAACCACCATAAAGCCCCTTGTAACCATGGTTTTGAAAGATAGCAAAATCGAAAGCGGTCTCTACGCCAGCAAGTTGTGCGGTTTCAACCAGATGCTTATTGTGTTCTTTTAGTTCATTGCGTAAGAACAAACGCTTTTCATCCTCACGCAGAGATTTAAAAGCAGCATCATCGGCCAACTCCTGACGTCGGGTTTGAATGGCAAAGTAGGTTTGCCCGGCCGCGATAACAGGTTTCGCGGGATCACCATTTTGCACGGCCAGATAACAGGCGTAGCGGGAGAGTTTTACGTCTTTTAATTCCCGACTAGCTCCTGACCCAATTCGTACCATTGCGAGGATCTCCTCGAAATGGTCACTCTCTAATTGACCACTGGCTACACATGACTCCGCAGCTTTCTTTATCACAGGTAGAAAATGTCGGTACTCTGAATATTCAAGAACCTTAGCTAATTCCCGGGCAGACCAATATTCGATCCCAGCATCATCAAACTGTTTCATAGCTTCAAATGGTTGATGTTCACTCATAAAAACATTCCTTCGTTAAGAGTATTGGTACTGGATATTTTTACAGTGACACATTCGTTACAACAAGACAGTTTATGTGTGCTGACGCACAAAAAAGCCCCGTCATTTCTGGCGGGGCAAAGGCATGGAGCTATTTAGCTATTTAATGCGGGACGTTCGCTGATGGCGATACGTTGTGGAGCAATGGTTTCAGGTTCATTACGGGTCAAATCGATATGCAGCAAGCCGTTAGTAAAGCTTGCGCCTGAGACCTCCATATTTTCAGCCAGCGTAAAGCTCAGACTGAACGGCTGAGTAACCAGCCCCTGGTGCAACCATTTTGTCTCTTTTTCCGGCTGCTGCGGTGTACCTTTCACGGTCAGGCGTGTGCCCTCCAGTTGAATATCCAGATCTTCCTGGCGGAAACCGGCTAACGCAAGGGTAATGCGGTAGTGGTTATCATCGCTCTTTTCGATGTTATAGGGTGGGAAGCTCTGGCTTTCACCGGCGTTTTGTAAGGCATTGGCCAGTTTGTCAAAACCGATCCATTGACGCAGCAGTGGGGATAAATCGTAGTTACGCATAATAATCTCCTTCTAAGAAGCGAGTAGGTACCTTTCGGCTCCCTGACGGCAAGCCGATTGCTTAGCAGGGCCGCCTGAAGCGGCCCACAGAATTAGTTGATTTCGATGCGGCGCGGTTTGTTCGCTTCGGGAATAACGCGCTCAAGATCGATGTACAGCAGACCATTCACCAGGTTTGCGCCGCGAACATGAATGTTCTCCGCTAACTGGAACTTACGTTCGAAGTTGCGCTCGGCAATACCCTGATACAGGTAAGTACGTTCTTTTTGCTCATCCGCATGAGCGCCTTTTACCACCAGCAGATTGTCCTGAGCGGTAATTTCCAGCTCGCTTTCAGCGAAACCGGCAACAGCAATCGCAATGCGGTAATGGTTTTCGTCTACCAGCTCAACGTTGTACGGAGGGTAGCCGCCATTACTCTGGCTCTGGTTGTTTTCCAGCAGATTAAACAGACGGTCAAAACCAATAGCAGAACGGTACAGCGGGGATAAATCAAAGTTACGCATAATCAATAGCTCCTGAAATCAGCGAGAATGTGAGACCTTCCATCATGGACAGGTCAGGTAGCCAGGACACCCATCAGGCATGCCCTTCTGTTGTCTACATCCTAAAAATGGGTCTTAAAACAAACTTTTCAAGCGTATTCATCTGACTTTTTTTGCAGTTTGTTGTCTATTGCATACACTGGGGAGAGCAGTTGTTATCGATAAATCGCGATAGCCGCCACAGTGCGACGAAATGGTGATGTTATTTTCGCAACGGATCGCTTTAACTCATCATGCAAACACGATGAAAACAGATGAATAAATGATGATAAAAAAAATGTTGGTAACACTGACAATGTGCAGCGGGATGGCGTTTTTGAGCGGCTGTTCCAGCATAATGTCACATACCGGAGGCAAGGAAGGGACGTATCCTGGCACACGCGCCAGCGCCACTATGATAAGCGAAAGTGATACGAATTGGGGAACGAAGTCGCTGGCGATTCTGGATATGCCTTTTACGGCGGTGCTTGATACCGTATTGCTTCCATGGGATCTCTTTCGTAAAGATAACTCGGTGAGATCCCGCGTAGAAAAGAGCGAGGAGAGAACCCAGGCCACGAACGCCGTTCTCCCCCCGGCGAAAATGCCTGCTCCTTAATTAACGCCCTGTTTCAGTCATCCACAATTGGCGGAAACCTTCGACGTCTTCCATCCACGCAACCCGTCGCCCATCAGGAGAGAAGACGACCGCATCGGCCGAGGGCTGGTTGCAGTGACGATCCGTTAAAAAATCAATCTCTCCCGTCTGAGCATCACAACAGGCGATTCTGTTTTCCAGCACAAACCCCAGCCATTTCCCCGACGGATGCCAGTTGAATGCTGACTGAATACTCGTGGCGCAGCGGGTAAGCTGACGCGGCTCACCACCCTGTGGTGGAATTAACCACAGCTGCACAACGCCATGGTTGTCGCGCATTAAAAACGCAATTTCAGACGCCTGTGGATTACTGCGCACCCAGTGGCGCGGCTGATTCACCAGCCCCGGAAAGGCGCGCTCATGAGTAAACGTCAGACGGCGTTGGTGAATGCCGGATGGCGGCGCAGGCATTGTCGCCTCTGTGCCCTCCAGCGGTGCGTCACCCGGCTGTTTCCAGCCGCTTTCATTCTGTGGCAAATCAACGATAAACAGCTCCGGCACTTTCTCACCGGTAACTGACAACGTATCGCCGATAAACGCCAGTGTGCTATCACCCACCCAACCTTCTTCATAGGCTCGGTTTATCTCATCGCTCCCCGGTTTTGGCGCAGGCGTCGTTTGACTCACCAGCACGCACCAGCGGCTCCCGCTATATTCACGCGGATGCTGCGTGGATACGCTCACCGGACCATACGGCGCAGCCACGCCGACGTTACGTAAATCCAGCGCCGGAGAGCGTTCATGCAGCACATGGTCGTTATAAGTGAAACTGACAAACTCACCGCTCGGGCTAAAGACATGCACATGACTGCCGCCACGTAACGCACCAGGCGTGTACGGCGCGGTGATATCCATTGCATCCAGGTTAGTCACCTCAGCCTGCGAAACAATTACTCCACGGCGATGATGAAAATCGTAATCCCATGTTTCATCAGGATTTTCTGGTCCATGAATAAAAACATACTTTTCCGACTTTGGATGAACGGTCACCACGCCAACATGTGCCCCTTGAGTGGCCCGGTAAATCACCTCCAGTTCGCCAGTATGAACATTGACGCGTTCAATCGTTTCCCCCGTAAAAGAGGCACCGGAAGGACGCACGTCGAAGACCAGCCAGTTACTGTCCGGGGCCCAGGTATTGATATTGGTAAGCTGATGATTACGCGGCGTAAAGGTGATTTGCTTCATGGGATGCCCTGATACAAGACGATTTAAGCAATCATACTTCACAAGCACTTCACTTTCAGGCTTTAGCGTATGTCCATCTTCATTTTTTGCGGACAGAAAGATGGAACATTTTGACGTAGCGATTATCGGATTAGGCCCGGCAGGCGCAGCGCTGGCGCGACAGTTGAGCGGAAAAATGCACGTGATTGCATTGGATAAAAAGCGCCAGTGCGGCAACGAAGGATTCACGAAACCCTGCGGCGGGCTGCTGGCCACGGATGCTCAGCGTTCGTTTATCCGCGACGGGATAACCTTGCCCGTTGATATCATCGCCAACCCACAGATTTTTAGCGTTAAAACGGTTGATGTTGCAGCCTCTCTGACCCGTAACTACCAGCGCAGCTACATTAACATCAATCGCCATGCGTTTGATTTATGGATGAAATCTCTCATTCCTGAAGAGGTGCAGGTGTACCACGATAGTCTGTGTCGCAAGATCTGGCGCGAAGGCGATAAATGGCATGTTATCTTTCGCGCCGACGGTTGGGAGCAGAAGATCACCGCGCGTTATCTGGTGGGCGCCGACGGCGCGAATTCACTGGTACGCCGTCATCTCTATCCCCAGCACCAAATCCGTAAATATGTGGCAATTCAACAATGGTTTGCGGAAAAACATCCCGTGCCGTTCTATTCCTGTATTTTTGATAACGACGCAACCGACTGTTATTCATGGAGTATCAGCAAGGATGGTTATTTTATCTTTGGCGGCGCCTACCCAATGAAGGACGGCCAGGCACGCTTTGACGAACTAAAAGAGAAGATGGAAGCGTTCCATTTCCAGTTCGGCAAACCGGTGAAAAGCGAAAAATGTACGGTGCTGTTCCCATCACGCTGGAAAGACTTCGTCTGCGGTAAGGACAATGCGTTTTTGATTGGCGAAGCGGCCGGTTTTATCAGCGCCAGCTCGCTGGAAGGAATTAGTTACGCGCTTGATAGTGCAGAAATCCTCAAATCAGTATTAATACGGGATAGAAAGGATATGAATCTCGCATACAGGAATGCCACTCGCAAGCTACGTCTTAAACTATATGGCAAGATCCTTAAAAGCCGCATATTAACAGCGGCGCATATCCGGAAATGGATAATGCAAAGTGGCGTTGCGCATATCCCCCTGACAGGGTCAGAAAAACATCCGCCAATGAAGTTCTGGTGGAGATTTTTAATAAAGGAATGAATGTTCACTCACTTTCGACAGATTATCGCTATCACCTGCAAGCGTAGCCAGCGCAGGGAAATTAGCTTCGCTGTACCAGGATTGTGGTAAAGGTAGCCGCGCCATGTGACTTCCGGGTCGGAGTTGAAGTTGTGCCAGCGTATCAAGGGAGTAATTTCGCCAGTGATGCGGCAGCGACAGGCGTAGCGGCACGGCTTTTTCGCCCGGCACTGGCGTTGGCAAACGCGAATCACTCACATCGTAGTTTCTGTGCAGCACCAGATATTTCTCCGGCACCCGACGCTGGCTGTTCCACCACTTGCCATCCAGCATATCAAACTGAAAACGGGTTATTGTTTCAGGCTTAGCTCCCAACTGTGTCAACGCCTGATACAGTGCCTTGTTCATTGCTGCATCGTACATTTCTGATGTTGCCAGTTGCCCATCAAGGATCAGCGACACCGCAATTCTTGCCCCCAACAGGTTGGAGTAGAGATCTTCCGGTGAAAATGCGGAAACTTCCTCAGAAAATCCAGGAACTGACTCAAAACCGTACCATTGTGCAATTTCATGCCAGGCCGCGAGCTGAAAGGCCAGATGCGCTGCCAGCCAGGCAGCTAATGCGTAACGATCGCCTGCCGTTTCAGGTGGCGTAAAGGCATTAAAAACAATATGCCGCTCCGTGAGCTCATCTTCCAGACGCAGCGTAAAAGGCTGGCCTAACCGTGGAAGTAGATTCCTAAAAAGCCAGACCGTCATATCTGCGGTATCTCTTACATGCGCGGTATCGATAAAACCGCCGCGTGAAGTATACACAATGCCATTGTGTTCATGCCCGATACCGGCCAGATTCACTAACCCTAACAGCAGGCTGTCGTTATAGCGATGCTCGCCAATACCGTCAGCCGCAACGACGTTATCAAGTTCATAAAACGGTACCGGCATATCCAGCACCTGCGCGTGCAGGTCGTAACCAAAAGCACAGCACGGACGCAACCCTTGAGGCGCGGGGAGCGGCGAAACTACCGGCCAGGCGGTACGTTGAGCCTTATCATCTTCCGTTAGCTGCAAAGGTACAGGTATCGCAGCATGGACCCCGACCATTGCCAATAACAAGGTCGTCATCAGCAGCACTTTATTGATCAAAACGCCTCTCCTACCTGAAAATAAAAACCGCTGCTCCCTTTGCCAATGCCATAATCCAGACGCACATTCACCCGCGGCTTAAATTCAAAACGATACCCCACCCCCGCCGAGGGTAGCCAACGTCCATCATCCAGCGCGCTAAATGATGGCCCCATAGTCCCTGCGCCCAGCCAGCCGACCACGCCATGCCGCCAGTCAAGTTTGCGGCGATACTCTACCTGCCCGCTGACGGCGTTTTTATCGCGATAGCGTCCTTCGTAATAGCCACGCATCCGCTGATTGCTTCCGAGCAGCGGCATCATGCTCCACGGTACATCACCCTGAGTAAACGCACCGTCCATCTCCCAGGCAAGCACATTCTTCTCGTCCAGAGAGTGGTAGCGGCTGTAGTGCAACTGGTATTCATCAAATCGGGTATCGCTCCCCACATCGGGCGTATAGCGGGTATAGCGTACGTCGGCATATTGTCCCTGGCGCGGGTTAGGAACAAAGTCACGGTCGTCCCAGCTAAGTTCTACACTGCTGCCGGAACTCAACACCGACGCACCCTGCCCGGTATTCTCAATTTTTGGGGGATCATTGTCATCCATTTGCGCAGCATGCTGTGCGTTCAACGACCAGCCGAGTCCCAGATAGACATTAGGCGCTACCCGTCGATACAACGTGGGGCGTACATCCAGCACCTGTGCCGTATATTGCTGTTTCTGGCTGTCTTTATCTCCTGCGCTAAAACCCTGTCCCCAGTAATAAGTTGGGGTATCGGTTAATGCGCCATTGAAAAAAAAACGCCAGCGATCGTCGGCAAAAAAGGCGTAATTTTGCATTGTGACGCCGAAAGCGCCCGT
Organism: Citrobacter sp. EC_71; assembly: GCF_019584005.1. NCBI lineage: Bacteria > Pseudomonadati > Pseudomonadota > Gammaproteobacteria > Enterobacterales > Enterobacteriaceae > Citrobacter > Citrobacter sp. EC_71. Next base: position 61,837 of record NZ_VDAY01000021.1, on the reverse strand, counting down.
TGAGCTAAAGTAACCGCTGAGGGTCAGCGTCGAATTCTGACTCACCGTGTCATTTGGATCCGGGCGATACATCCCCACCACCGCCGTGCCGATCCCCAGTCCCAGTTCGGGAGTGTAGAAAGGCCCCGGCATTACCCCCCAATCGATACCTTTGCTGGCGTTAAAGTTATCGCTGGCACCCAGTGTATTCAGCCAGCCGTCAACTTCTTCACGGCTGGGGAGCGCGGCCTGCGCCGCCGTTCCCAACAGGCTGAATGCACAGAGCAAAAACAGACGAGTCAAACTATTCAAAAGCGATACTCACCGGCGACAAAGAAGCTATTACGCTCAGCAAAACCAATTTCAGAGGTGATATTAAAGTTGCGTGTCAGCTCATACTGCGCGCCGACCAGGACGTTCCATGGGGATTGCAAATGCTGTTTAACGTCGAAACGGCCATCATGTTTCTGGTTTGCCCAGTTCACCATATTCTGCAGAGTTGAGGACGGCATAGTCAGATCGCTAAGGCTCCCCTTGAACTCCTGCTGCACGTCTTGATACATACTGCCAACCCACAGATTCAGCTTACCGGACGGCATGTGCAGAGTCTCCACGCCGGGAGTAATAAAGCGATAGCCTATGCGCGGAGAGAGAGTATAGGCGTTAATACTGCCATCCAGAATATCGAACCGCGTCTGAGTATAGTTGGCATCAAAAGCCGTAAACCAGTTACCCACACCGCCAACAAGAGTCGTCCCCACACCGTAAGTTGTGCCTTTAAAGTCGAGCTGAAACGCCAGATTCTGCAACTGGTCGCTTATTTTCTTAACTGGATTACCTTTGGGGCCCAGCACATCCACGCCTATTTGAGAAACGGAGTGACCGTCGGTATAGCCCACCAGGCCATAGACGTTCATAAACGGCAGCAACCAGGCATCCAGTTTTAGGGTTTCTGTTTTGCTTCTCTCGCGGGTATTACCAACGTTGATTTTAAAGGCGTTATCTAAAGGAATAGAGCTTTTTCCTAAATACAAACCATTAAAGTTAATACTGTCTACATTAATATTCTGCCTGATATTCATGTAGTTAATATTCACACCAAACGGCTCAGGCAGGTCGTAGCCACGTTTACGCGCCTCGTCACCTAAAAAGGGCAAAACAGAGTGGCTTACAGCAGGTTTAGCCGCCGGTTTTACCGGCACAGGAGTAGCCTGACCATCGTCCTGATAATCATACAGCGGTGTTAACGTTGAGCCAGAATCCGTCGCAGCCCAGGCTTGAAAAATCAAACAGGAAGACGTCATCAACACCAGGCGAATGCTTGTGTTAGTCATAAGAAAACATAGTTGCAGGCAGGAACCGCCTGAATATAAAAGAAGGTGGGAGAGTATAGAAGTTGTGTACTAAATGGGGGGATTAATGTGCTGTTTCACATCTGATAATACAAACATGATTTTTATAACATTCTTAATGTTTTATGCCTGGCCGAAGCCAGGCATAACGCACATCAGGAGAGGACGTACTTCTCAATGGCCCAGGCAACACCGTCTTCCAGATTAGATTTCGTCACGAAGTTGGCGATCTCTTTCACCGTTGGAATGGCGTTATCCATCGCAACGCCCACGCCGGCGTATTCAATCATCGCGATGTCGTTTTCCTGATCGCCAATCGCCATGACCTCCTCGGCTTTAATTCCCAACGCCTCGGCCAGCGATTTTACGCCAGTCCCTTTGTTGACGCGTTTATCGAGGATTTCGAGGAAGTACGGCGCACTTTTCAGCACGGTGTATTTTTCTTTCACTTCCGCCGGAATGCGCGAGATGGCCTTGTCGAGGATCTCCGGCTCATCAATCATCATCACTTTCAGGAACTGGGTCGCAGGATCCATTTTTTCGGCTTCACAGAACACCAGCGGAATCGTCGCGACAAACGATTCATGCACCGTGTAATAACTGATATCACGGTTCGCGGTATACAGCGTGTTGCGATCGAGCGCGTGGAAATGCGAGCCAACTTCCCGGGAGAGCTGCTCCAGGTAGCGATAATCATCATAGCTCAGCGCGGTTTGCGCAACGGTACTGCCATCGCCTGCTTTCTGCACCAGCGCACCGTTGTAGGTAATGCAGTAGTCACCGGGTTGTTCCATATGCAGTTCTTTCAGATAGCTGTGAACGCCGGCATACGGGCGTCCCGTGGTCAGCACTACGTTCACGCCACGCGCGCGTGCCGCAGCAATTGCCGTTTTGACCGCAGGTGAAATGGTGTGATCGGGCAGCAGAAGTGTGCCATCCATGTCGATAGCAATAAGTTTGATAGCCATGAGTTCCCCGGATGAAATAAGTCCGTCCTCATGCTAACGCGATTCCGCTCAAAAAACAGCTACGAAAAGGGGGATAGAAAGGGGAATCAAGATTCCCCTTTTGTGGTTCGGTTGTAGGCCGGAAAGGCCTACAGAAGCAGGCCTTGGTGTAGGTTAAATGTCGATGTTCGCCGCTTTCAGGGCGTTTTCTTCGATAAACGCGCGGCGTGGTTCGACGGCATCGCCCATCAGGGTGGTGAACAGCTGGTCGGCGGCAATCGCATCCTTCACAGTAACGCGCAACATGCGACGGCTTTCCGGATCCATGGTGGTTTCCCACAGCTGTTCCGGGTTCATCTCGCCCAGACCTTTATAACGCTGGATAGCGAGACCGCGACGAGACTCTTTCTGCAGCCATTCCAGCGCCTGCTCAAAGCTGGCCACCGGTTGGCGGCGCTCGCCACGTTCGATAAACGCATCGTCTTCGATCAGCCCGCGCAGCTTCTCACCGAGCGAACAAATACGATGGTACTCGCCACCGGTCACAAACTCATGCTCCAATGGATAGTCAGTATCGACACCGTGGGTACGCACCCGGATCACCGGTTCGAACAGGTTCAGTTCAGCGTCTTTACGCACGAAGCTATTCCAGGTGCTGCCGTGCATTTCATTTTCATTGAGCACGTTCACCAACTGGGAAACCCAGGCCGTAACTTTCGCTTCATCAGCCAAATCAGCTTCCGGCAGCGTCGGTTGATAAACCAGCTCTTTCAGCAGCGCTTTCGGGAAACGACGTTCCATACGGCCAATCATTTTCTGCGTCGCGTTGTATTCAGAAACCAGTTTTTCTAACGCTTCACCCGCCAGGGCTGGTGCGCTGGCATTGGTGTGCAGCGTGGCGCCATCCAGAGCGATAGAGATCTGGTATTGATCCATCGCTTCATCGTCTTTGATGTACTGTTCCTGCTTGCCTTTCTTCACTTTGTACAGCGGCGGCTGCGCAATGTATACATGGCCACGTTCAACAATTTCCGGCATCTGACGATAGAAGAAGGTCAACAGCAGCGTACGGATGTGCGAGCCGTCGACGTCAGCATCGGTCATGATGATGATGCTGTGATAGCGCAGTTTGTCCGGGTTGTACTCGTCACGACCGATACCACAGCCCAGCGCGGTGATCAGCGTTGCCACTTCCTGAGAGGAGAGCATTTTGTCGAAACGCGCTTTCTCGACGTTAAGGATTTTACCCTTCAGCGGCAGAATCGCCTGGTTCTTACGGTTACGCCCCTGCTTCGCAGAGCCGCCCGCGGAGTCCCCTTCCACCAGGTACAGTTCAGACAGCGCCGGGTCACGTTCCTGACAGTCTGCCAGCTTACCCGGCAGACCGGCTAAGTCCAGCGCGCCTTTACGACGGGTCATTTCACGCGCGCGACGTGCTGCTTCACGGGCACGGGCCGCATCGATAATCTTGCCGACGACGATTTTAGCGTCAGACGGATTTTCCAGCAGGTATTCGCTCAGCAGTTCGTTCATCTGCTGTTCAACCGCCGATTTCACCTCAGAGGAGACCAGTTTGTCTTTAGTCTGGGAGGAGAATTTCGGGTCCGGCACTTTCACGGAAACCACCGCAATCAGGCCTTCACGGGCATCGTCGCCGGTGGCGCTGACTTTGGCTTTTTTGCTGTAGCCTTCTTTGTCCATGTAGGCGTTCAGGGTACGGGTCATCGCCGCGCGGAAGCCGGCAAGGTGAGTACCGCCGTCACGCTGCGGAATGTTGTTGGTGAAGCAGTAGATGTTTTCCTGGAAACCGTCGTTCCACTGCAGAGCCACTTCAACGCCGATACCGTCTTTTTCGGTGGAGAAGTAGAAGATATTCGGGTGGATCGGCGTTTTGTTTTTGTTGAGATATTCAACAAACGCCTTGATGCCGCCTTCGTAATGGAAATGATCTTCTTTGCCGTCACGCTTGTCGCGCAGACGAATAGAGACACCGGAGTTCAGGAACGACAGTTCGCGCAGGCGCTTCGCCAGGATGTCGTATTCGAACTCGGTCACGTTAGTGAAGGTTTCATGGCTTGGCCAGAAACGCACCTGGGTCCCCGTCACTTCGGTTTCGCCCGTTACCGCCAGCGGCGCCTGCGGCACACCGTGCACATAAGTTTGCTGATGCACTTTGCCTTCACGACGAATCACCAGCTCCAGTTTCTGCGACAGGGCGTTAACGACGGAGACACCTACGCCGTGCAAACCACCGGAAACTTTATAGGAGTTATCATCGAATTTACCGCCTGCGTGCAGAACGGTCATGATAACTTCCGCCGCCGAAACGCCCTCTTCCGGATGAATACCGGTTGGGATACCACGGCCATCGTCAGTAACAGACACGGAGTTATCAGCGTGAATCGTTACCACGATATCTTTACAGTGACCCGCGAGCGCTTCGTCGATAGCGTTATCTACCACCTCGAATACCATGTGGTGCAGACCGGTGCCGTCATCCGTGTCGCCGATATACATACCCGGGCGCTTACGCACCGCATCCAGCCCTTTCAGGACTTTGATACTGGAGGAGTCATAAGAATTCGACATCAACGTTTCTCGCTCATTTTATCTTGGGTTAATCCGTTATTTTACCCTTTTCCACGGTAAACATCTTCGAATTTTCATCGGACATGTCTATAACGTGTTCAGCGCTGATTGCGCTGACAAAGACCTGTGATTGCGTGGCTTTTAAGCGGCTGGCCAGCAGCCCGCGACGCGCATCATCCAGTTCAGAGGCAAAATCATCTATCAGGTACAGGCAGCGCCGTCCGCTTTCACGGGTCAGGAACTCCCCTTGCGCCAGACGTAAGGCGCACATTAGCAGTTTTAGCTGCCCACGCGACAACGTGTCTTCTACCGGCGCACCGTCGGCACGAATGCGGAAATCCGCCTTATGCGGGCCGTGTGCGGTGTAGGTCAACATGCGATCGCGTTCAAAACTGCGTTCCAGCACCTCGGCATAATCTGTCTCCTTCTCCCAACCACGCTGGAAAGAGAACGAGAGAGAAAACTCGGGAAGAAACTGCTGGCAGGTATCCGCCATATCCTGCGCGATACCCGCGCTGTACTCCGCGCGCCAGGTGCTGATTTGTTCCGCCAGCGGGATAAGTTCTCTATCCCACGGGCGCAGTTGCTCATAACGACTCACCTGACGCAGTGCCGCATTGCGCTGCTTGAGCAGTCGCTTCAGGTTGCTCCAGGCGGTGAAAAATCCGGCTTCATTGTGAAAGCATCCCCAGTCAAGAAATGCTCTTCTGTATTTGGGGCCGCCGTTGAGTAAAGTAAACCCCTCTGGCGTGATCAGCTGCATCGGCATCAGGTGCGCCAGTTCAGCGACCTTGTGCCCGTCGGTGCCATCAATGCGCACTTTGCTGTCGCCCAGTTTGTCTTTCGTCAGACCAATCGACGTCTCACGCTCTTCTCCCTGCAAACGTCCGTGTAAAACAAACGACTCCTGCTCGTGGCGAATCACGCGGCCAATCTGCAAACTGCGAAACGCCCGGCCATGGCCGAGCGTATAGATGGCTTCCAGCACACTGGTTTTGCCGCTGCCGTTCGCGCCAACCAGGAAGTTAAAGCCAGGGGATAAAGCGAGATCCGCGCTTTCGATATTGCGAAAATCGCGGATCAACAGGCGGGTGAGCGACATTACAGTCTCATTGGCATAACAACATAGGCAGCCGACTGTGATGCGGCATCTTCAATCTGTACGCTCGATACGGAATCAGTCAGCAGAATACGCACGTTCTCGCACTTCAGCGCGTTCAGAACGTCCAGCACGTAGCTAACGTTAAAACCGATTTCCAGTTCCGTACCAGGATAGGAGACATCCAGAATTTCTTCTGCTTCTTCCTGCTCCGGGTTGTTGGCGGTGATTTTAAGCTGATTTTCGCTGACATACAGACGCACGCCGCGGAATTTCTCGTTCGAGAGGATCGCCGCACGGGCAAACGCCTGCTTGAGGATATCGCAACCGGCTTCCAGATGTTTGTCCGGATTTTTCGGCAATACGCGGCGATAATCCGGGAAACGGCCGTCTACCAGCTTGGAGGTAAAGATGAAATCCCCCACGTGCGCACGAATATTGTTGCTGCCAATCTGCACGCGCAGCGGGTTGTCACCGCCGTCGAGCATACGCATCAGTTCAATCACACCTTTACGCGGTACGATCACCGAATGACTGGGCAACGGCTGACCGACAGGCATTGAACAAACCGCCAGACGGTGACCGTCGGTCGCCACAGTACGCAGCTCTTCCCCTTCGGTTTCAAACAGCATGCCGTTTAAGTAGTAACGCACATCCTGATGCGCCATCGAAAACTGCGTGGCTTCAATCAGGCGCTTCATTGTGGCCTGTGGCAGAGTGAATTCGACTTCGCTCTGCCAGTCATCCAGATTAGGGAAGTCGGCAGCAGGAAGCGTGGACAGCGAGAAACGGCTGCGACCAGAGCGTACCAGCATGCGGTCGCCTTCCAGTTGAACGGCTATTTCCGCGCCTTCCGGCAACCCGCGGCAAATGTCGAAGAATTTACGTGCCGGAACGGTGGTCGCACCAGGTTCATGGGGCTGGATCAACGCCACGCGCGCCACCATCTCCATTTCGAGATCGGTACCGGTCAGAGAAAGCGCACCGTCAGCGACCTGCAGCAGCAGGTTTCCGAGGATCGGCAGTGTAGGACGTCCACCCAGCGGGCCGCTGACCTGCTGAAGCGGTTTTAATAAATGTTCACGTTCAACGGTAAATTTCATAGCGTCACGAAGATAATGTTCTGATTAAATTGGAGAAATCTTCTTTAATATCATGGCTTTCTTCACGCAACTGCTCAATCTTGCGGCAGGCATGAAGCACGGTAGTATGGTCACGCCCACCAAACGCGTCGCCAATTTCCGGCAGACTGTGGTTGGTGAGCTCTTTTGCCAGCGCCATCGCCATCTGGCGCGGACGAGCTACCGAGCGAGATCGACGCTTAGAAAGCAGATCCGCAATTTTGATTTTGTAATACTCCGCCACCGTCTTCTGAATATTGTCGATGGTGACCAGCTTTTCCTGCAAAGCCAACAGATCGCGCAGCGCTTCGCGCACGAAATCGATGGTAATCGCCCGGCCGGTAAAATTGGCGTTGGCGATCACGCGGTTCAGTGCGCCTTCCAGTTCACGCACGTTAGAGCGTAGACGCTTGGCAATAAAGAACGCCACTTCCCCCGGCAGACGAATGTCGTTTTCGTCGGCTTTTTTCATCAGGATCGCCACGCGTGTTTCCAGCTCTGGCGGTTCGATCGCAACAGTCAGCCCCCAGCCGAAGCGGGATTTCAGTCGATCTTCAACACCATTGATCTCCTTCGGATAACGATCCGACGTCAGGATGATCTGCTGATTACCTTCCAGCAGGGCGTTGAAGGTGTGGAAGAATTCTTCCTGCGAGCGCTCTTTGTTGGCAAAGAACTGGATGTCATCGATCAGCAGCGCGTCGACGGAGCGGTAGTAGCGTTTAAACTCTTCGATCGCATTGTTTTGCAGAGCTTTAACCATGTCCTGCACAAAACGCTCGGAGTGCATATACACCACTTTCGCGTTCGGTTTACGCGCCATAATGCCGTTACCGACAGCATGCAACAGGTGGGTTTTACCCAGACCCGTACCACCATAAAGGAATAACGGATTGTAGGCGCCGCCAGGGTTGTCCGCCACCTGACGTGCCGCCGCGCGCGCCAGTTGGTTAGATTTACCTTCAACGAAGTTATCAAACGTATGTTTAACGTTGACGTTAGAGCGATAGGTAGGTTCTGCCGGAGCCGGGACGTTGTCCCAACCAGGGCGCGCCGCAGGAGCAGCACGTTGCGGTTGTACCTGTTGCGCCACATGGGCAGGCGCGACAACGTTATTTACCGGCGTCTTCAGCGTTTGCGTGACGGGTTTAGTTCCGACCTCAAAACGCAGCTGTGGGGCATCCGCTCCACAGAAGTTATTTAGTAATCCATTAATATTATTAAGGTATTTGTCCCTTACCCAATCGAGCACAAAACGGTTTGGCGCATACAAAGCCAGCGTGTTATCGCTCAGTTCCGCCTGCAACGGGCGTATCCACATACTGAATTCTGTGGCTGGTAACTCATCCTGCAATCGGGCAAGACACTGCTGCCAAAGCGAAAGTGACACGGCGGACTCCACTCGAACAAAAGTCGATAAATGACAAAGGCTGAAACATTCATGATTGTTGACGCACACCGACAAGACCCTATGCAAAGGGTGACGTGCGAATTGCTATCTGCAATTTTTCCCCGATCAGGATCCATTGAAACGATCGGGACCGCAGATCATAGCGTAAACTGAGAAAGAGATCTTCTGTTTCTCACAGATTCTTCCCGATTTATCCACAGGATGATCCAGAATCGGCTAAGTGTAAACGATCCTGGAGAAGTGCTGCAGGTTTTAGCGCGCATATTGAAAAAATTAATGAGTAAAGATGCTTTACTGCTTAAACGATCTAATAAAGATCCCGTGCGATCCTTGCGCTTTATCCACCAGCCCGTATAATTCTTACCCCCAGCGAGTAACGGTCGCCTTACGGCGTCAACGCTGCCTGTTTTTCACACAAAACCTTGTGGAAAAAAGCGGGAAATAAGGAAAGAGAATTGACTCCGGAGTGTACAATTATTACAATCCGGCCTCTTTAATCACCCACACTGTGGCGTAAGTCGTTCGAAACTCGTTCGGGTATACGCAAAAGTCAGTGAATTTATTCAAGTTTAGGTAGAAATCGCCATGAAACGCACTTTTCAACCGTCTGTACTGAAGCGCAACCGTTCTCACGGCTTCCGTGCTCGTATGGCTAATAAAAATGGTCGTCAGGTTCTGGCACGTCGTCGTGCTAAAGGCCGTTCTCGTCTGACCGTTTCTAAGTAATAAAAGCTAGCCCCTGAGTGGTTAAGCTCGCATTTCCCAGGGAGTTACGTTTGTTAACTCCCACTCATTTCACATTCGTCTTCCAGCAGCCACAACGGGCTGGCACGCCGCAAATCACCATCCTCGGCCGCCTGAATTCGCTGGGGCATCCCCGTATCGGTCTTACCGTCGCCAAGAAAAATGTTAAACGTGCGCATGAACGCAATCGGATTAAACGTCTGACGCGTGAAAGCTTCCGTTTACGTCAGCACGAACTTCCCGCAATGGATTTCGTGGTGGTGGCGAAAAAAGGGGTTGCTGACCTCGATAACCGTGCTCTCTCGGAAGCGTTGGAAAAATTATGGCGTCGCCATTGTCGCCTGGCTCGCGGGTCCTGATAGCCCTCATTCGGGTCTATCAACGCCTGATCAGTCCGCTGCTTGGGCCGCATTGCCGTTTCACTCCAACCTGTTCGAGCTACGGAATTGAGGCATTGCGCAGGTTTGGAGTGATAAAAGGCAGTTGGTTGACGGTGAAACGCGTATTAAAATGCCACCCTTTACACCCTGGTGGTGACGATCCCGTCCCGCCCGGACCATTTGATACCAGAGAACACTAACGATGGATTCGCAACGCAATCTTTTAGTCATCGCTTTGCTGTTCGTGTCTTTCATGATCTGGCAAGCCTGGGAGCAGGATAAAAACCCGCAACCTCAGGCCCAACAGACCACGCAGACAACGACCACCGCAGCGGGTAGCGCCGCAGACCAGGGCGTACCGGCCAGTGGCCAGGGGAAACTGATTACGGTTAAGACTGACGTGCTTGATCTGACCATCAACACCCGTGGTGGTGATGTGGAACAGGCTTCGCTGCCAGCTTACCCGAAAGAACTTGGTTCTACCGAACCGTTCCAGTTACTGGAAACTACGCCACAGTTCATCTACCAGGCACAGAGTGGCCTGACCGGTCGTGACGGCCCGGATAACCCGGCTAACGGCCCACGTCCGCTGTACAACGTCGAAAAAGACGCATTTGTACTGGCAGACGGTCAGAACGAACTGCAGATCCCGATGACCTATACTGACGCAGCGGGTAACACGTTCACTAAAACGTTTGTCCTCAAGCGTGGTGAATATGCTGTCAACGTTAACTACAGCGTGCAGAACGCCGGCGAGAAACCGCTGGAAATCTCCACCTTTGGTCAGCTGAAGCAATCCATCAATCTGCCATCTCATCGCGACACCGGTAGCAGCAACTTTGCGCTGCACACCTTCCGTGGCGCGGCCTACTCCACGCCGGATGAGAAGTATGAGAAATACAAATTCGACACCATTGCTGAAAACGAAAACCTGAACGTCAACGCTAAAGACGGTTGGGTCGCAATGCTGCAACAGTATTTCGCAACGGCATGGGTTCCGCGTAACGACGGTACCAACAACTTCTATACCGCTAACCTGGGTAACGGCATTGCCGCTATCGGCTATAAATCACAGCCGGTACTGGTACAGCCAGGCCAGACTGGTGCGATGACCAGCACCCTGTGGGTCGGCCCGGAAATTCAGGATAAAATGGCGGCCGTTGCACCGCACCTGGATCTGACCGTGGATTACGGCTGGTTGTGGTTCATCTCTCAGCCGCTGTTTAAACTGCTGAAATGGATCCATAGCTTCCTGGGTAACTGGGGCTTCTCCATCATCGTTATCACCTTTATCGTTCGTGGCATCATGTACCCGCTGACCAAAGCGCAGTACACCTCCATGGCGAAGATGCGTATGCTGCAGCCGAAGATTCAGGCTATGCGTGAGCGTCTGGGCGATGACAAACAGCGTCAGAGCCAGGAAATGATGGCCCTGTACAAAGCTGAGAAGGTTAACCCGCTGGGCGGCTGCTTCCCGCTGATCATCCAGATGCCAATCTTCCTGGCGTTGTACTACATGCTGATGGGCTCCATTGAACTGCGCCATGCGCCGTTCGCGCTGTGGATCCATGACCTGTCTGCACAGGACCCGTACTACATTCTGCCGATCCTGATGGGCGTGACGATGTTCTTCATTCAGAAGATGTCTCCTACCACCGTGACCGACCCGATGCAGCAGAAGATCATGACCTTTATGCCGGTCATCTTCACCGTGTTCTTCCTGTGGTTCCCGTCAGGTCTGGTGCTGTACTATATCGTCAGCAACCTGGTAACCATTATTCAGCAGCAGCTGATTTACCGTGGTCTGGAGAAGCGTGGGCTGCATAGCCGCGAGAAGAAAAACTCCTGATTCGGTGTAGGCCGGATTAGGCGAAGCCGCCATCCGGCAAACGGAACATAACGTAAAGGGCGGTCATTAGACCGCCTTTTTTATTGCATCACAAAGAGACATATCATGAGCCATAACGACACCATCGTCGCTCAGGCCACCCCTCCGGGACGCGGTGGCGTGGGTATCCTGCGTATCTCTGGTCTGAAAGCGCGTGACATTGCGCAAGAGGTGCTGGGCAAGCTGCCAAAGCCGCGCTATGCCGACTACCTGCCGTTTAAAGACGTTGACGGCAGCGCGCTGGATCAGGGTATTGCGCTGTGGTTCCCCGGCCCGAACTCCTTCACCGGTGAAGATGTGCTGGAGCTACAAGGGCACGGCGGTCCGGTGATCCTGGACCTGCTGTTAAAACGTATCCTGACGCTTCCAGGCGTGCGCATTGCCCGACCGGGCGAGTTCTCCGAGCGAGCGTTTCTCAATGATAAGCTCGATTTAGCCCAGGCCGAGGCGATTGCCGACCTGATCGATGCCAGCTCGGAGCAAGCGGCTCGCTCAGCGCTGAACTCGTTGCAGGGCGCATTTTCCGCACGGGTAGATCATCTTGTGGAAGCGCTCACTCACTTGCGCATCTACGTGGAAGCGGCGATTGATTTCCCGGATGAAGAAATCGACTTCCTGTCTGACGGCAAGATTGAAGCGCAGCTCAATAGCGTTATCAGCAACCTTGATGCTGTACGTGCCGAAGCGCGTCAGGGCAGCCTGCTGCGCGAAGGGATGAAGGTGGTGATTGCTGGTCGCCCGAACGCCGGGAAATCAAGCCTGCTAAACGCGCTGGCAGGCCGCGAAGCGGCTATTGTCACCGACATCGCCGGTACCACCCGCGACGTCCTGCGCGAGCATATCCATATCGACGGCATGCCGCTGCACATCATCGACACCGCCGGTCTGCGCGACGCTAACGATGAAGTGGAACGCATTGGGATCGAGCGCGCGTGGCAGGAAATTGAGCAGGCCGACCGCGTGCTGTTTATGGTTGATGGCACCACCACTGACGCTACCGACCCGGCGGAGATCTGGCCGGACTTTATTGCCCGTCTGCCAGCCAAACTACCTATTACCGTGGTGCGTAACAAAGCGGATATTACCGGTGAAACGCTGGGTCTTAGCGAAGTAAATGGCCACTCACTGGTTCGTCTCTCCGCACGTACCGGGGAAGGTGTTGATGTGCTGCGCAACCATCTCAAGCAGAGCATGGGCTTTGAAACCAATATGGAAGGCGGCTTCCTGGCGCGTCGTCGTCACCTACAGGCGCTGGCAGAAGCGGCGGAGCATCTCGAGCAGGGCAAAGCTCAACTGCTCGGAGCATGGGCCGGGGAACTACTGGCAGAGGAGCTACGTCTGGCGCAGCAAAACCTCAGTGAGATCACCGGTGAATTTACCTCCGACGATCTGCTGGGACGGATTTTCTCCAGCTTCTGTATCGGTAAGTAACCTTGTGTTGCCCGGTAGCGCGATGCTAACCGGGCCTACAGGCCCCGTAGGCCGGAGAAGGCGTTTACGCCGCCACCCGGCAACAACAATGATTTCCCATGTGGAAATCACTGTTGTCCAAATGGCAACTCGTGCAGTTGACTCTCTGCCCGTATGCTTAGCGCCACATTCCTCATGAGGTCGCTATGACACGCTTTCTAATCTGCAGTTTCGCCCTGGTTCTTCTTTATCCTGCCGGTATTGATATGTATCTGGTGGGGCTGCCCCGCATTGCGGCCGATCTACAGGCCAGCGAGGCGCAACTGCATATTGCGTTTTCGGTTTATCTGGCGGGAATGGCGACGGCGATGCTTTTCGCCGGTAAAATTGCCGACCAGTCAGGCCGCAAACCGGTCGCCATAGTCGGCGCACTCATCTTTATTTTCGCCTCTGCGCTATGTTCTTTCGCCGAGAGCGGTACGCCGTTCCTGGTAGGCCGCTTTATTCAGGGAGTGGGCGCTGGCGGCTGCTATGTGGTGGCTTTCGCTATTCTGCGCGATACGCTCGACGATCGCCGCCGCGCAAAAGTGCTGTCGCTGTTGAACGGAATCACCTGTATCGTACCGGTGCTGGCTCCGGTCATGGGGCATCTGATTATGCTCAAGTATCCGTGGCAAAGCCTGTTCTACACGATGATGGGTATGGGTGTAGTCGTATGCCTGCTGTCGGTATTTATCCTGCGAGAATCGCGCCCAGCGACCCTCACGACGTCTACACCAAAGAACCACACCAACGAGTCTTTGGTGAACCGTTTTTTCTTAAGCCGCCTGGCCATAACCACCCTCAGTGTGTCGGTGATCCTGACCTTCGTGAATACCTCTCCGGTGCTGCTGATGGAAGTGATGGGCTTCGACCGTGGTGAATACGCCACGACGATGGCTATGACCGCAGGCATCAGTATGGCGGTCTCTTTCTCGACGCCGTTCGCCCTCAGTGTATTCAAGCCTCGCGTTCTGATGCTGACTTCACAGGCGTTATTTCTGGCAGCGGGCGTAGTGTTAACCCTTGCCGCCTCACACGCAGTAACGCTGTTTGGGCTGACTTTAATCTGCGCCGGGTTCTCGGTTGGTTTTGGTGTCGCCATGAGTCAGGCGCTGGGACCGTTCTCGCTGCGTGCAGGAGTTGCCAGCTCGGCGTTAGGTATTGCACAGGTTTGCGGTTCATCACTATGGATTTGGCTGGCAGCGGTCCTCGGCCTTGATGCGCTGAATATGCTGATCGGGATTCTGATTGGCTGTAGCATAGTGAGTATCATGCTGATTATCACTGTTGCCCCCAACCGGTCCGCGCCAACTCATGAAGAAATCCCTCAGCAGTCTCGATCTTAATTTGTTGCTCTGCCTGCAGTTATTGATGCAGGAACGCAGCGTGACCAAAACCGCCAAACGGATGAACGTCACGCCGTCGGCGGTCAGTAAGTCGCTGTCGAAACTGCGGACCTGGTTTGACGACCCGTTGTTTGTAAACACCCCGCTGGGACTTACGCCGACGCCGTTAATGGTCAGCATGGAGCAGAATCTGGCAGAGTGGATGCAGATGAGCAATCAATTGCTGGATAAGCCGCACCATGAGGCTCCGCGCGGGTTGAAGTTTGATCTGGTGGCCGAAACGCCGTTGGTCATGATCATGTTTAACGCCCTCTCCCGGCAAATCTATCAGCGTTATCCCCAGGCGACGATCAAAATACGCAACTGGGACTATGATTCGCTGGATGCGATTATTCGCGGCGAGGTGGATATCGGCTTCACCGGCCGCGAAAGCCATCCGCGTTCGCGAGAACTGCTGAGCCTACTGCCGTTGTCGATCGACCATGAAGTGTTGTTTTCCGATCTCCCTTGCGTCTGGCTACGTGAAGATCATCCGGCATTGCAGGAAGAGTGGAGTCTGGATACATTTCTGCGCTATCCCCACATCAGTATTAGCTGGGAGCAAAGCGATACCTGGGCGCTGGACGATGTGCTTCAGGAGATGGGGCGCACACGCAATATCGCGTTATGCCTGCCAGGTTTTGAGCAGTCGCTGTTTATGGCCGCCCAGCCGGATCATGCGCTGATAGCCACAGCGCCGGTCTATTGTCAGCGTTATAACCAACTCCACCAGCTTCCGCTGGTGGCGCGTCCTATGCCATTTGATGCTGCGCAGTTAGAGAAAATGCGCGTACCGTTCACCCTCCTTTGGCATAAACGTAACAGCCATAATCCGAAGATCGTCTGGCTGAAAGAAACGATCAAGGCGCTGTATCGCGATATGTCCTGACGATCCGCCGCCACAGTGTTGCTTAAATGACCATTCTTGCAACAGAAATGTAAATGTCGCGTAATGTATCCCGTTTCCGTTTATTTTTTAACCCGTAAAACCTGCCTGAACGCCGTGTAAATGTTACTCTGGTTATAATCACGGACCATTAATCACGGAGCGAAAAATGGCGACACATTTTGCCAGAGGGATTCTTACGGAGGGACACTTGGTTTCAGTTCGTCTCCCTACTCCATATCACATTGAAGCAAGTAATCTACCCGCTCACCGTCGAACACGCTTCCTGGCCTCCCGAAGTCTTCTCGCAGAACTGATGTTCATGCTTTACGGCACCAGCACGTTGCCTGAGATTGTTACTGAGGCGAAAGGTAAGCCCGTTTTTCGCGATAAAAACCTGCCGGGATTTTCGATTTCTTATGCCGGAAATATTGTTGGCGTTGCACTGACAACAGAAGGTGTTTGCGGCCTGGATATGGAGCTTCAGCGAGCGACACGCGGTTTTCACAATCCGAATTCAACACAAACCTGGCGCTTCTCCAGTAACGAAAATCTGTGGATCAATAACCAAAACGACCCTAACGAAGCGCGTGCGCAACTCATTACGTTGCGCCAGAGCGTTCTCAAACTCACCGGCGATGTGTGTAATGACGATCCGCGCGAACTCCAGCTTTTACCCGGCGCAGGGCGTCTGAAATGTGCCCATGTTGCGCAGGTTGAAGCCATTTGCGATGCGGAAGATGTGCTGGTGTGGTCGGTTGCGGTTACGCCAACCATTGAAAAACTCAAGGTTTGGGAGTTTGATGGTAAACAGGACTGGAAAAGTTTGCCTGATATCCAGACTCGCGCCAATGAGCCAACGGGTCGTCTGATCCGGTTCTCTCAATTATGCGCAGCGAAAAGCCATACGCTTAACTGATTTAACCTTCATGATGAAACAGGAGTCACCATGTCTGAAACATTGAATGTTGTTACGTTACTGGGAAGTCTGCGCAAAGGTTCGTTTAACGGCATGGTTGCCCGCACACTGCCTAAAATTGCGCCCGCAGGAATGGAAGTGAGCGCGTTACCGTCGATTGGTGATATCCCGCTGTACGATGCCGACCTCCAGCAGGAAGAAGGTTTCCCGGCCAGCGTAGAAGCGCTGGCAGAGCAAATCAGGAAAGCTGATGGTGTTGTTATCGTGACACCGGAATATAACTATTCTGTTCCTGGCGGACTGAAAAACGCCATCGACTGGCTGTCCCGCCTGCCCGATCAGCCATTATCTGGCAAGCCGGTACTGATTCAGACCAGCTCAATGGGCGCTATTGGCGGCGCGCGCTGTCAGTACCATCTGCGTCAGATCCTGGTGTTCCTCGACGCCATGGTGATGAACAAGCCGGAATTTATGGGCGGCGTCATTCAGAACAAGGTGGACCCGCAGACGGGTGAAGTCATCGACCAAAGCACGCTGGACCATCTGACCGGTCAACTGACCGCATTTGGCGATTATATTCAGCGCGTGAAAGCCTGATAACGAAATTCATTTTTTATTCTAAAATAATCCAGTAAGTGTTTATGCTTCTGGATTATTTTTTTGCTTAAGCCTGTCCCATCACTCACTTTTCTTTGTTTTTTCTCCTTCGTTATTGTGGCATAGTGATACTTAATATTGCAGTTGCAACATCAAATATATTTGATACGTTTTTTCGACATGTAGCCAACGTGAATAATGGATATACCATGGACAGGACATTTTCACATCTGAGAACCGCATTATGTAGCAGTACACAACTGGAGAAATCCATGTATGCCTGCCTACAGTCGATACCAGACTCAATAATTTGTGACGGTATTTTCTTTAACTACTATCGTAATGATATTCGTTGTATTCAGTTTTTAGCGTTAGCAACGCACAAAACGGCACGATTGAAACGAGACGTTATTCCTATCCCCGAAAATATTGCCCGACAATTCAATCATTCAGATAATTTTTCTACTCAGGTTATAGATAATCTGAGCCAATGTCCGTTGACTGAATACGTCGTTAGCACCTGTTTTCGTAATATCAAATCGCTAATCCTGATGCGCATGCATCTGGACGGCCTACGCCTTGGTGCAATGGGTATATTTAGCCATCATGCTAACGCCTTTACACCTCAACATGCTGAATTATTTGAATCAGTAAGAGGTGAACTCTCCTTACTGGCTTTTATTGCCCTGTCACGGCAAAATCTTTTATTGAATAATACTCCGCCTCCTTTGCCCGCGTTTTCTGTCGCAGAAGAAAGTGAAAAATTTGTTATCAGTCAAACTAATACTCATCTGTATCAGCTGTACCGCTCCTTGAGTAAACTGGCAAATAGCAAACAACCTATTCTACTTCTTGGGGAGGATGGTGTCGGCAAAAAAACGTTTGCCTCAGAAATTCAACAACGCAACCCAAACCACAGTAATTATTATGGATTTATAACGCCTCAGGGCCAGTTGATCATTATGAGAAACGGTGTTGTGGACAGGACAATAAGCATCGACTTAAGTAAACCACCCAACATTGCTTTATTTCTGATTTTACATCAGGGTTCTTTACTCATCAAAGAAATAAAATCCTTCCCTGAACGCTGGCAAACCTTTCTGCTCGGGCTTCATTCAAACTATCTCGAGTATTGCCAACTACAGATCATTGCTATACAAACACAACCATTTTCAATGGTACAAAATCCCGTAAACAACGATATATCTAATGACTATCTGACAAGCCAACGGTATGCAAATATTCTCTGTCAGGTAATTACACTACCCCCGCTACGATATCGTCATGATGATATTCCTCTGCTATTAACACACTATTTGAGGAGGTTATCAAGCCAGCATAAGCATACATCTTTACCCGTATTAGGCGATGATTCTCTCCGTTCATTGTTAAAGTACAACTGGCCTGGTAACATTTCGGAATTGATTGGTCTATTAGAAAATGCTTTTTTCCGTTGCACAACCAACGAATTGAATATTGTTTTACCGCGAGAGAGGGATACCTTATTAATTAGCACACTGGATGAGGCTATACGCCAACACATTCAAAAAGCATTACAACAAACTCGGGGAAAGATATCTGGCAAAGATGGCGCCGCAGCGTTACTTGGTATCAACAGTAACACGCTGTACAGTAAAATAAAAAAACTGGGTATAGTCGTTAAAGATAAATGATCTTCCCCCCTTTCCCACATCCGGGAAAGGGGAGACACCCATTATTTTTTCTTTCTGGAACGATGGAAACCGTCAAGCATACCTTTAATGAGTGCGCCTGGCGTATCACCTGTACTGCATAAATAAAGATGTACGATAATAAAGACTACCATCACCACTGCCAGACCGTAATGAAGCCAGGCCACAACCTGCCTACCCGGCAACGCCAATAACGTTTCGGGAGTAAGAGCAGGAAACATCATCAATAACCCAGTCACGATCAACATTGGCAATAATAAAAACATCACGCAGATATATCCCAGTTGCTGGAGGATATTGAATTTGGCCTCTGACGATGCATGCTCTGGATGATATTCACCACGGAAAATGCCATATAGATAATAGCGTGTCTGACGGATAAACCGCCCAACAAAACCTTGCCAGCGCACGCGATAGTGATGTCCGTTACCAAATATCGCCACCAGGATAAACCCCAGCCAAATAACGCATAACGCTACACCAGCAATATTATGCACATCGACCCAAAGTGAGAATCGCGCGCTTACCCAGTGTAATGCGCAACCGCTTATGATTAGCGCAGCGAAACACAGCGCATTCAGCCAGTGCCAGCAACGAACAGGAAGTGTATAGAGATAACTTTTCTCCATCGGCATATCAGCGGTACGGCGTGACATGATAAGCCGACCGAAACCATGACAGAGTAACAAGACAACGAAACCGCCTAACCCCCAGGCTATGAGGCGATCTGCCTGCCCGCTTCCATTATTACCAATCATATAGGTATCGGTAAACAACACGCCATCGATCTGACGAACCATAGGAACACGAGGCGCCACCGTCGCCAGTTTTTCTCTGAGAGACGTATCATCAAATAACCCTTTTCCAAGCAGACTTCCAACCAGCGCATCTTCATCCGGCGCAAACGTTTTTAGTCGGGTAGCCAACAACGCGCTATCTCCATGACATTGTTCACAACCGATCGTTTGCGAGGCAGGCTGAATACGATGCAAGGTGGTATCAGCTATATCAGCATGGCAATCAATACAGCGTAAGCTCTTGAGATGTTCAGTTGCATAAGGGAGCACTGAATGCGCCATATCCTGAGACGTTGAGGCTTTTCCCCCTGACAGCTGCGTAAAGACCCCCGCCCGCGAATGACAATTCGTACACATCAAATTATCGTCGGCAATCCGTTGTTTACCCGGATGATTGATTTCTCCCGCAGTCATGGTGTGTGCGTTATGACACGAGGTACAGGAGAACTGTCCTTTGGCGATCTTTTCATTGTGTACGCTCTGCTGTATGGCATGTACGGTATCGCGCATTACCACACCATGACAGCTTTCACAGTTCTTATCTCCTCCTGCATTTAGAACATGAGGAGTAACAGAAAATCCCTCACTACCAGGTTTACTCTGATGGCAAGCGATACACGGCACCTCACCATGCACACTGTCGTGATACTTATCCGGGGAAACAAATAAGTTATTTTGCACTTTATCCGTCGAGATTCCCTCAATATCTTCGTCTGCATGGCATGCCAGACAAGGTTGATTGAGTTGTTCTGTCGGAATTGGCGCAGAAAATCCCGCCAGCGGCATCGCCCCTACCAGTAGGAAAAAGAAGCTCCTTGTTAACAATCCGCGCATGATTTCCCTCATGGCTTCATATCCGGATATTTAAAGAGATGGCAATTATTACAATAAATCACCGAGGGTTTATGCTCGTTATGACAAGCAGTACAAGGAACGTCTTTACCGTAATGCATTGAATCATGCGGGTTAGGCTCAGCATTCTTATCATGTGGATTGGGTTGCGTTAATTCGGCAATCTGATCGCGAGAACCGTGACAATTAAGGCAAGACTTATCACTGGGTGCAGCAACTGGCGTACTGGCGCCATGGCACAACTGACATGATGTATCGCGTCCGGTTGCTTCCAGTGAATGATGATAAGGCTTAACGTTCATTGTATTCAGTTGCTGATGAAAAGCAGCTTCATCGTCTGCCGCAGCGATCATCTGAGAAAAACCACCAATAAACAGTAGCAACAGGGCTATCCATAACTTTGCCATGTTAAATTCCCTCAACATCAAAGACATCATCTGCTGCGCTCGCGGCGGCAACGCTGGCACCCGCAATTCGGCCAAACACCAGACAATCAGCCACAGCACAACTACCAAGGCGGCTTCCACCATGTGAACCCGCGGTAGCCTCTCCGGCTGCATACAGACCCGGGATCGGTTTACTATCTGCAGCATTAAGTACCTCTGTTCGCATACTTATCTGCACACCGCCCATTACGTAGTGCACTTTGGGCCATACACGTACGGCGACAAATGGCCCTTTATCCAGCAAAACCGCACGACTCACATCTTTCTTCATGCGATCGCCCCCTTTACGCGCTACGGCGGCATTGTAGGCATCCACTTCTTCTGCCAGTACGTCGTAAGGTATACCGAAATGCGTAGCCAACTGCTCCAGTGAGTCAAACTGCCAGGCCACGCCATAGTGCAGAGCATGCCCCAGGCTTTGTGCCAGTTTTGCGCCTTCAAGCGTGGTGAAACAGATGGGATAGAGCGGATTCCCCTTTTCATCGACTTGCGCCAAAATCCCCTCTTCACGCTCTTTACGATCGGCAAGTTCGTTTGTGAAACGATGACCAGAGCGCGGGTTAACCATGATTCCGTTAGGAAAACCTGAGATAGTATTGAACTGCGAGACGTAGCCAAATCCTCGTTCGTCCGGCGAAGACCATGGACCTAACTGGATAAGATCAAGCTGTACCGGCGTTGCGCCAATACGCAGCATTTGCACCAGACATTCCGACGTGGCGCCTGGATGATTAGTGGAATCAACACGTTCATCCAGCATAGGATTTTGCATTTTACGAAAACGCAAATCATTGGAAAAACCGCCTGAGCACATCACCACGCCGTAGCGGGCGCCGTAATGTCTGATCTGACCGCTCATTTCGTCAGGGAAACGATAACCATCGCGAACTGTCAGGCCAGTTACACGCCCTTGGGCATTTTGTAGGAAAGATTCCAGTTTGCAGCGAGAACGAAAAACGACGCCCATTTTTGCAGCAGATTCTTTCAGTGGTCGGGTGATCCCCGCCCCTGAGCTCTCGACCGTTTGCAGCGTTCGGGGTACTGAGTGGCCGCCAAAATGCTGCACAAACGGTTTATATTTCACACCATGTCGGAGAGTAAACTCATAGGCCGCCATGGTATTACTGACCAGAATTTTCAACTGATCTTTATCATTAAGCCCGCGTCCGGCTTTCAGCATGTCCTTAAACATCAGCTCAGGAGAATCGACGATTCCCTCTTTTTCCTGTAGGGGAGAACCCGCAACAGCAACAGCGCCACCGTTAATCGCTGAGTTACCGCCAAAAACAGGCATTTTATCAATCACCAGTACACTGCGCCCGGCCTGTGCGGCTTCAAGCGCAGCGGCTAACCCGGCGAAACCACTTCCAACGACAATCACATCGTAGACCTTATGGTAACGAACCGCCGAAGCTGGGGCGCAGCTATCCTGCGCCCGCGCTTTTCCCGTCAGCGCCGTAAGCGCGCCGCCTGTCGCCAGAAGAGTGCTTTTCGTTAAAAAGGCTCGCCGCGACGCATTAACGGTTTTTTTCATTGTCGTCATTTGCTCCCTGTTTGCGCGCTCACCAAAGATCCAGCGGGAAACGATGCGACTAACGCAGATGAATCCGCAATGTTGTCGCTGAAAATCCGATCCTGCGAAACAAACGGTACTTTTTCGCGATAAGCGGCGAAGAGTTTGCCGGTCAGTTCTCCCAGTTTCAGGTCAGGATTTTTTTGCTTGCGTAGATCAACAGCCTGACTGGCATGCAACAGTTCCAGACCATAAATGCTGCGCATATCATCAGCGATCTGACTCAACCGTTTGGACGCCCGGAGATTGTTGGTATATGTATCTTCAATCGTGCCCGCCATCGGTTGTCCATCAAGGGATACGGGATTAACCAGATCGCGAATATCCGCCAGTAGCGCAACCTGTGGCTTCTGGATAGCACCGAAAGCATGCCCTTGTTGATTGGTGTCAGAGGCGAGGAATCTACTCAGTCCGGTGAAATGATCGTCAGATAAATGCAAAGTACGCTGAACGCTGTTATGCGCCAGATGTCCCATCGCTAAAGACAGATTCTGAATCGCCAGCGCCAGTGGCAGCGGTTCAAAATTAGATGTCGGGAAAATCGCGCCGCTGATGGTTTCGCCGTTGGTTTCTTTAGCACTAACGAAGTACTGCTCAACCTGGCTATTTTCAGCCAACGAACGATCGGCATTTACAATCACCGCCGGGTTGTCATCCGAGCTATTCATCTGGATTTCCAGCATTTGATACGCTTCATTCCATTCACGACGCGCTTCATTAAGAACAAATACCGTCGTACGGAAAGAGAGCGGGTCCTGTAAAGGACGTCCATCCTGATGCTGCCAGAGATAAGAGCCGTTTAACGCATTACGAATAGTTCCGCCAGTATCCTGAATTCCGGGGAAAGGCCGCACATTTAAACTTTGGTACAAGAATGGAGCAACGTTGCCATTCAGGGCTTCCAAAGATAACCCAAAGATCGCTGGCGTAACGTTAATAATCTGTCTGGATTCCAGTAAGGCCCAAGCAGAGTAGGCTGTTGATATTGCATTAGAAGAAAGAATTGAAAGCGCATCTTTTCCCAAGGGTTCCAGCTTCTTAATACCCGCCTGTTTCAGCGCTTTTGCCGAATCCATCTCGACACCTTTCACGCGAACGCGCCATTCACCAATCATCACATCGCCAATATGAGACGCAAGAGTGATATCCGCTTCACCAACGGAACCGCGTGAGGGGACAACAGGGGTAATATGCTTATTGAGAAACTGCTGATACATTTTGGCAACCTGCGGTTGAGCACCAGTATTTCCCGTTAGCATCGTATTAAGGCGAATAACCATTGCCAGACGCACAAGTTCATCCGGCATATCAGGCCCAACACCCGCCGCATGAGCATGCAACGCATTGATATTAAACTCATGAGAAGCCTGAAGAACTTCTGGAGTCAGTTTTCCATGCGCATCGAACAATGATTTATCTTTATTGAGACCTACCCCCACCGTCAGCCCGTAAACCGGAACGCCTTTTCCTGCAGCAATCATCAAGAGTTTGTTTGCTTTATCGACGCGTTCCATCGCTGTTGAAGCAATGTCGACCTGTTTTTCCCCTTGGGCAATAGCCCATGCATCATCCAGCGTCAATGAATGACCATCCAGTGTTACGCTGGTGGCCGCGTTAGCGAATAGTGGACACAACAGAGATACGCAGAACGTCGCAATGACCGTCTTCTTCATTTCTTAACTCCTTTTAATAGAGATAAGAAACAGTAACGAAAAAAGCCTGTGCAAAAGTTGAAATAGCCCCTGCATTTATTAAGGCTATTTTTGATATTTCAAAAAAAATCAAAATGAAAACATTTCAATTTATTAACAGATAATTCACCAGTTCAAATTACAGCGTACGATAAACTAATCAGATTTAAGAATCGTGAATAAATCACTTAGGATTTTTTGAAGGCAAGATAATTTCAGACTTGCTAGTGGGGAAGAGTAAAAAATCAGAAGAGATATGCTTCAGCCTTAAATCAAAAGACTGAAGCATGCTTTACATCAGTGCGCGTCGATAAACACAATCTTCAGCACAAACAGCAGCGCGACAATGATGACGCACGGGCTGAGATCGCGCAAACGTCCGGTACCAATCTTCATCACGCAGTAAGAAATAAAGCCCAGCGCAATACCTTCGGTAATTGAGAAGCTAAATGGCATCATCACGGCAGTAATAAACGCCGGAACCGCTTCTGTAAGGTCATCCCACTTCACGCGCGACAGGCTTGATGTCATCAGGACGCCAACGTAAATCAGCGCACCTGCTGCTGCATAGCCCGGTACCATCCCCGCCAGCGGCGACAGGAAGATAACCAGCAGGAACAGCAGGCCAACGACCACGGCGGTCAGACCGGTACGTCCACCGACCGAAACCCCGGAAGAAGATTCGATATACGCAGTAACGGAAGAAGTCCCGATAAACGCCCCGGTAACCGACGACACGCTATCCACATACAGCGCTTGCTTCATGCGCGGGAACTTGCCCTTCGCATCCGCCAGACCGGCTTTATCCGTAACGCCAATCAGCGTACCGGAGGAGTCGAACAGGTTAACCAGCATGAACGAGAAAATCACACCCGCCAGGCCAATGTTAAACGAACCGGCCAGGTCGACATGTCCGATAACGGACATCACGCTCGGTGGCGCAGAAACGATACCGTTGTAATGAACATCGCCCAGCATCCAGCCCAGCAGCGTGGTCACGATGATAGAGATCAGCACCGCCGCATGAATATTACGTGACGCCAGAATAGCGATGATAAAGAAGCCCAGAATGCCGAGCAGTACGCTGTGGGAGGTCAGGTTGCCGATGGACACCAGCGTGTCTTTGTTGGCGACGATAACACCGGCGTTTTTCAGCCCCATCATGCCGATGAACAGACCAATACCGCTGGTGATCCCCACACGCAGGCTAACCGGGATATTGGCAATCATCCAGTAACGAACGCGGAAAATCGTCAGCAGCAGCAGACCAACAGCGCCCCAGAAGATAGCGCCCATACCAATCTGCCATGACAGTCCCATCGCGCCAACGACCACGAAAGCGAAGAATGCGTTCAGGCCCATAGCAGGCGCAAGTGCGACCGGCAGGTTGGCAAACAGGCCCATCAGGATGCTACCAAATGCAGCAATAAGGCAGGTGGTAACAAAGACAGCGCTGGTATCCATGCCAGCCACGCCAAGAATTTGCGGGTTAACAAAAACGATATACACCATCGTCAGGAAGGTCGTTAAACCGGCGATCACTTCGGTCCGTGCCGTCGTGCCATGTTCGCGCAGTTTGAACACGCGTTCCAGCATCCCCTGGCCAGAAGCCTGGGTTGTGTGTTGTTGACTCATTATCAATTTCCGAACAAGGAGGGAAAATTCGTCGCTATCCTATACCAAAATGCGACAATAGGGTTGGGTTATGAGCAACTTTTTTCATTGATTTTGCTTATACGGCAACGATTGCGTCGCCCAATAATGCATTACGAAAACGTTAAACTTGTTAAAACGGAAATGACATGTCCCAGATAGAAGCCGTATTTTTTGACTGTGACGGTACCCTTGTCGACAGTGAAGTGATTTGTTCTCGCGCGTATGTCAGCATGTTCCAGGCGTTTGGCATTACGCTCGATCTTGAAGAAATTTTCAAACGCTTCAAGGGGGTAAAGCTGTACGAGATCATCGACATTATCAACGAAGAGCACGGTGTCGAACTGGCAAAAGCCGATTTAGAACCGGTTTACCGCGCTGAGGTCGCACGTCTGTTCGATACGGAACTGGAGGTAATTGCCGGTGCCAATGCGCTACTGGACAGCATGGCCGTACCAATGTGTGTGGTCTCTAACGGTCCAGTCAGCAAAATGCAGCATTCGCTGGGTAAGCTGGGCATGTTGCACCATTTCCCTGATTTACTGTTCAGCGGCTACGATATTCAGCGTTGGAAGCCCGATCCGGCCCTGATGTTCCATGCGGCGAAAGCGATGGACGTTAACGTTGAGAACTGCATTCTGGTTGATGATTCCAGCGCAGGTGCGCAGGCGGGGATTGCCGCCGGGATGGAAGTGTTCTACTTCTGCGCCGATCCGCATAACAAACCGATCGATCATCCAAAAGTGACGACGTTTACCGATCTGGCACAGTTGCCGGAATTGTGGAAAGCGCGGGGTTGGAATATCGTCGAATAAACAGTAGGCCCGATAAGCAAAGCGCCATCAGGCGAATGGCGCAGAATGCCGGATGCGGCGTAACACCTTATCCGGCCTACAATAGCGACGCCGGGGGATCCCGGCGAACGCAACAAACTGCTTATTCCTTCGGATCTTTGCCCGCCAGCAGCTTATCCAGCTCATCCCCGCCCACGTGACGGAAGTCTTGTCCCTTCACGAAGTAGAAGATGTATTCGCAGATATTCTGGCAGCGGTCACCGATACGTTCGATGGAACGTGCGCAGAACAGCGCGGTCAGCACGCTTGGAATGGTACGTGGGTCTTCCATCATATAAGTCATCAGCTGACGCACGATGCCTTCATATTCCTGGTCAACTTTCTTATCTTCGCGATAAATACGCACTGCTTCGTCCAGATCCATACGCGCAAACGCATCCAGCACGTCATGCAGCATTTGTACGGTGTGGCGGCCCAGTGATTCCAGGCTTACCAGCAGCGGCTGGTGCTGTTGCGAGAACTTCTCCAGCGCGGTACGGCAAATTTTGTCCGCCACGTCGCCAATACGTTCCAGCTCAGCGATGGTTTTGATAATCGCCATCACCAGACGCAGGTCGCTCGCTGTCGGTTGACGCTTGGCGATGATACGCACGCAGGCTTCGTCGATCGCCACTTCCATCATGTTGACGTTCTTATCGCCTTCAATGACGCGTTTTGCCAGCTCGCTGTCCTGGTTGTGCATCGCCGTGATTGCATCAGAAAGCTGCTGCTCGACCATGCCGCCCATGGTCATCACCTGGGTACGGATGCTTTCCAGCTCTGCATTGAACTGGCCGGAAATATGTTTATTAAGGTTAAGGTTATCCACAACAAGCTCCTGAATCAGCCGTAACGACCGGTGATGTAATCTTCAGTTTGTTTCTTCGCGGGCTTGGTGAACAGATCGTCCGTGTTGCTGAACTCAATCAACTCGCCCAGGTACATAAATGCCGTGTGATCGGAACAACGCGCAGCCTGCTGCATGTTGTGGGTAACGATAACGACGGTGTAATCCTCTTTCAGCTCAGTGATCAGCTCTTCGATACGCCCGGTAGAAATAGGGTCGAGCGCTGAACATGGCTCATCAAGCAGAAGCACTTCCGGGCGAATGGCGATACCACGCGCAATACACAGACGCTGCTGCTGACCACCCGAGAGAGAGTACCCGCTCTGGTGTAATTTATCTTTGGTTTCGTTCCACAATGCGGCCTTGGTCAATGCCCACTGCACACGCTCGTCCATATCCGCACGCGAGAGTTTCTCAAACAGACGTACGCCAAAAGCAATGTTGTCGTAGATGGACATCGGGAACGGCGTCGGCTTCTGGAATACCATGCCCACTTTGGCACGCAGCAGAGCGATATCCTGGGTATTGGTGAGAATATTGTCGCCATCCAGCAGGATTTCACCTTCCGCACGCTGCTCCGGGTACAGTTCAAACATTTTGTTGAACGTACGCAGCAGCGTTGATTTACCACAGCCTGACGGCCCGATAAACGCCGTTACCTGGTTTTTAGCAATATCCAGGTTGATGTTCTTCAGGGCATGGAATTTGCCATAGTAGAAGTTCAAATCACGAACCTGAATCTTACCTGGGGCAGTATCAACCATACTCATTTCAATCTCTTCCTCATCCGGCGCCGCATCAGCCACGCCGTAAAAATTAACCGTGTTTCTTCTTCGCGAAAATGACGCGCGCCAGAATGTTCAGCAGCAGTACGCACAAGGTAATAATCAGTACCCCGGCCCAGGCCAGTTGCTGCCACTCAGCAAACGGGCTCATAGCAAACTTAAAGATAGTGACCGGCAGGTTGGCGATAGGCTGCATCATGTCGGTGCTCCAGAACTGATTGGAGAGCGACGTAAACAGCAGCGGAGCCGTTTCACCTGCGATACGAGCAATCGCTAACAGAACGCCTGTAATGATCCCCGAGACAGACGCCTTCAGGGTGATTGCAGAAATCATCTTCCATTTCGGCGTACCCAGTGCATAGGCAGCTTCACGCAGGCTATCCGGCACCAGCTTGAGCATGTTCTCCGTGGTACGAATAACAATGGGCACCTGCAGCAGCGCCAGCGCGATAACGCCCGCCCAGCCAGAGAAGTGTTCCATTTTTGCGACCACAATGGTGTAAACGAACAGACCGACTACGATTGATGGCGCAGACAGCAGAATGTCATTGATAAAGCGGATAACCTCAGCCAGCCAGGACTTACGTCCGTACTCTGCCAGGTAGATACCCGCCATAATGCCAAGCGGTGTACCAAACACGGTCGCCCACAGAATTAACAGTCCGCTACCGGCCAGGGCGTTCGCCAGACCACCACCCGCTGTATTCGGCGGAGGCGTCATTTCGGTGAACAGCGCCAGCGACATACCGTCAATACCACGGGTGATCGTGGACATCAGGATCCAAATGAGCCAGAACAGACCGAACGCCATGGTCGCCATAGAGAGCGTCAGCGCGATGCGGTTCTTCAGACGGCGACGTGCCTGCATTTTACGGCGGGACTCCGCCAGCGCAGTGGTGTTTTGCATTTCAAGCGTAGCCATTAGCGTGCCCCCTCGTTCTTCGCAAGGCGCATGATCATGAACTTAGACGCCGCCAGTACGATGAAGGTGATCACAAACAGAATCAGACCCAGTTCCATCAACGCAGCAACGTGCAGTCCCGATTCCGCTTCGGCAAATTCATTCGCCAGCGCAGAGGTAATACTGTTGCCCGGCATGTACAGCGAGGCGCTATCGAGCTGGTAGGTGTTACCAATGATAAAGGTCACCGCCATGGTTTCACCCAGCGCGCGGCCCAGACCCAGCATCACACCACCGATCACACCATTTTTGGTGAACGGCAGGACGATACGCCAGATAACTTCCCAGGTGGTACAGCCGATGCCGTAGGCTGACTCTTTCATAAGCACCGGCGTTTGTTCGAACACATCACGCATAACCGCAGCAATGTACGGAATGATCATGATAGCGAGGATCACACCAGCCGCCAGAATACCGATACCAAACGCCGGGCCAGCAAACAGCGCGCCAACAAACGGAATGTTGGAAAGGATGTTTCCGACCGGCTCCTGGAAGTACGTCGCAAACAGCGGGGCAAAGATAAACAGGCCCCACATGCCGTATACGATACTCGGAATTGCTGCCAGCAGTTCAATAGCGATACCCAGCGGACGACGCAGCCAACCGGGTGCAAGTTCAGTCAGGAACAGCGCAATGCCGAAACTCACCGGAACGGCAATCAGCAATGCAATAAACGAGGTGACCAGCGTACCGTAAATCGGTACCAGCGCGCCGTAGATATCGTTCGGCGCATCCCAGTCTTTGGTCCACAAAAAGGAGAAACCAAATTTCTGAATGCTTGGCCAGGAGGAGATAACCAGAGAGACAATAATGCCACCCAACATCAATAGCACAATCAGCGCAGCCAGTTTTACCAGCGCGCTGAATATCATGTCACCCTTTTTACCCGGTGGGTTAAAAGCAGGCTTGGTTGCAGCCATAAATCACTCTTTAAGTTAAACGCGTTTACGAAATTGCCCTGCCGGATGGCGCTACGCTTATCCGGCCTACAAATTGGGCCTACAGTCGGAACTGTAGGGCGGATAAGCGTAGCGCCATCCGCCAACTCGTTAAAGATATTCTATTAGTACAGCGCTTTACCGCTGCTGTCTTTCACGTTGGTCTTCCATGCAGCACGAATCTGCTCAACCACGCTGTCCGGCAGGCTGGCGTAATCCAGGTCATTAGCCTGTTTGCCACCATTTTTGTATGCCCAGTCGAAGAATTTCAGCACTTCAACGCCCTGCTCAGGCTTCTTCTGCTCTTTATGGACCAGGATGAAGGTGGTGGAAGTGATTGGCCACGCATCGTCACCTTTCTGGTTAGTCAGATCCTGAGCGAAAGTTTTGCTCCAGTCAGCGCCTTTAGCGGCGTTGGCAAAGTTTTCTTCGGTCGGACTTACCGGTTTACCATCAGCAGAGACCAGCTTGGTGTACGCCAGGTTGTTCTGCTTAGCGTAAGCGTACTCAACGTAACCGATAGAACCCGGCAGACGCTGTACGAACGCGGCGATACCGTCGTTACCTTTACCGCCCAGACCGGTCGGCCAGTTAACGGTAGAGCCGGAACCAATTTTAGATTTCCACTCTTCGTTCACTTTCGCCAGGTAGCTAGTGAAGACGAAGGAAGTACCAGAACCATCAGCACGGCGCACAACGGCGATATTTTGCGAAGGCAGCTTCAGACCTGGGTTCAGTTTGGTGATGGCTTCGTCATCCCACTTCTTAATTTTACCGAGGTAGATGTCGCCCAGCGTTTTACCGTCAAGCACCAGCTCGCCGGATTTCAGTCCAGGGATATTCACCGCCAGCACCACACCGCCGATAACGGTCGGGAACTGGAACAGGCCTTCTTGTGCCAGTTTCTCGTCAGACAGCGGGGCATCAGAAGCGCCGAAATCAACGGTATTGGCCGTAATTTGTTTTACACCACCGGAGGAGCCGATACCCTGGTAGTTTACTTTGCTACCGGTCTCTTTCTGATAGGTATCTGCCCATTTGGCATACACTGGCGCAGGGAAGGTTGCACCTGCACCTGTCAGGCTCGCTGCTGCAAACGCAGAGAACGCGCTCATGGATAAGGTCGCGGCGACAACAGTTGCGACAGTGGTACGCATAACTTTCATAATGTCTCCTGCACGGTTTTCGTAAATCGTTGTTTGAGTTGCTACTGTGAGCAAAATAGGACAAACAGGTGACAGTTAAATGTACGAAATATGACAGTTTTATGACAATGAAAAACACGGGAAGTTATTTGTCTAAAAATACATTTAAAACAAAACGTTAACCATTACCATGACAATAACATTTCGCTAAAATTTTCTTTTTATGACACTGCAAACAGTAGCTGAAGATGACGGTTTGTCACATAAAACAGGCGGGATAATTGATTAAAAACAGAACAAGTTTAAAAAAATGCCCCGCTCATAGCAGGGCATTTTCAGTTCAGTTAGGTACGGATTACTCTACGGTAACCGACTTCGCCAGGTTACGCGGCTGATCCACGTCGGTGCCTTTAATCAGCGCCACATGATACGCCAGCAGCTGCAGCGGAACGGTATAGAAGATCGGTGCAATCACCTCTTCCACATGCGGCATTTCAATGATGTGCATATTTTCGCTGCTGGTAAAGCCAGCATCCTGGTCAGCAAAGACGTACAGTTGACCACCACGGGCGCGAACTTCTTCAATGTTGGACTTCAGTTTTTCCAGCAGTTCGTTGTTCGGCGCAACCACGATAACCGGCATATCGGCATCAATCAGCGCCAGCGGACCGTGTTTCAGTTCGCCTGCGGCATATGCTTCAGCGTGAATATACGAGATCTCTTTCAGCTTCAGCGCGCCTTCCAGCGCAATCGGGTACTGATCGCCACGGCCCAGGAACAGCGCATGGTGTTTATCAGAGAAACCTTCAGCCAGAGCGGCAATGCGTTTGTCCTGAGACAGCATCTGCTCAATACGGCTCGGCAGCGCCTGCAAACCGTGAACGATTTCCTGCTCAATAGCCACATCCAGGCCTTTCAGACGAGACAGTTTCGCCACCAGCATCAGCAGAACGGTCAGCTGAGTGGTAAATGCTTTCGTGGAGGCCACGCCGATTTCGGTACCGGCATTGGTCATCATCGCCAGGTCGGATTCGCGCACCAGAGAAGAGCCCGGTACGTTACAAATAGCCAGCGAACCCAGATAGCCCAACTCTTTGGATAAGCGCAGACCCGCCAGGGTATCTGCCGTTTCACCAGACTGGGAAAGGGTGATCATCAGGCTGTTACGACGCACGGCGGATTTGCGATAGCGGAATTCGGAAGCAATTTCGACATCACAAGGAATGCCAGCCAGCGATTCAAACCAGTAGCGGGACACCATACCGGAGTTGTACGACGTACCGCAGGCGATAATCTGGATATGCTCAACCTGAGACAGCAGCTCGTTGGCATGCGAACCCAGCTCGCTTAAATCCACTTCACCGTGGCTGATACGGCCGGTCAGCGTGTTTTTAATTGCGTTCGGCTGTTCGTAGATCTCTTTCTGCATGTAGTGGCGATAAATACCTTTTTCGCCCGCATCGTATTGCAGATTAGATTCGATATCCTGACGTTTAACTTCCGCGCCAGACTTGTCGAAAATAGAGACCGAACGACGGGTTACTTCCGCGATGTCGCCCTCTTCCAGGAAGATGAAGCGACGGGTTACCGGCAGCAGTGCCAGCTGATCGGAAGCGATAAAGTTCTCACCCATACCCAGACCAATCACCAGCGGGCTGCCAGAACGGGCCGCCAGCAGGGTTTCCGGGTTACGGGTATCCATGATCACCGTGCCGTAGGCACCGCGCAGCTGCGGAATAGTACGCAGCACGGCTTCACGCAGCGTACCACCCTGTTCCAGCTCCCAGTGCACCAGGTGAGCAATCACTTCGGTGTCGGTTTCAGAAACAAAGGTGTAGCCACGCGTTTTCAACAGCTCACGCAGTGGTTCATGGTTTTCAATGATGCCGTTATGCACCACAACAATGTGTTCAGAAACATGGGGATGCGCGTTCGCTTCTGAAGGTTCACCGTGTGTCGCCCAGCGGGTGTGAGCAATACCAGTACCACCATGCAGCGGATGTTCTTCCGCAGCAGCAGTCAGCATCTGCACTTTACCCAGACGACGCAGACGGGTCATGTTGCCTTCAGCATCGACAACGGCCAGACCAGCAGAGTCATAACCACGATATTCCAGACGACGTAAACCTTCGAGAAGGATTTCAGCTACATCACGCTGCGCGATAGCGCCAACAATTCCACACATATTTTTTGATTCCGAATTTAGGCATTAGCCTGTCGTTGTCGGTCAACCTGTATTTATCCTTCATCTTTCACGCTGTGGCTGCGTTGGCTGCACGCTTTCGCCATGGTCACTTACTGATTGTAAGCTCCCATGGTCTCACGCGCTTGCCGCCTTACCACAACGCGAAATCTTTGGATAAAACCCGTATTTACGGGCGCCCCGAGCCTTGTAGAGAGTGGGGTTATTTTTATAGGTACTGCTTGTTGAGCGGAGGATT
This sequence comes from Citrobacter sp. EC_71, assembly GCF_019584005.1. Taxonomy (NCBI): domain Bacteria; kingdom Pseudomonadati; phylum Pseudomonadota; class Gammaproteobacteria; order Enterobacterales; family Enterobacteriaceae; genus Citrobacter; species Citrobacter sp. EC_71. The sequence continues at coordinate 28,435 of NZ_VDAY01000021.1, read as the reverse complement.
ATATTATCCCCTCATCTCTTGTCTGCCTGATGGCGCTCACGCTTATCAGGCCTACAGAACGTCACCGCACGTAGGCCGGATAAGGCAAAGCCGCCATCCGGCAAAAATAAATTACTTCTTCTTCACCGGACGCTGCCAGCCCTGTTTATGGACCTGAGGTACACGGCTTAATACCAATTCGTTATCGGCGACATTACGCGTTACGGTGGTTCCTGCGGCAATCGTCGCACCTTTACCCACGGTGACAGGTGCCACCAGCTGAGTATCAGAACCCACAAACACATCATCACCAATAATGGTTTTAAACTTATTGGCACCATCGTAGTTGCAGGTGATCGTACCCGCGCCGATATTCACGTTATCGCCAATTTCCGCATCGCCCAGATAGGTCAAATGACCAGCTTTAGAGCCTTTACCCAGACGCGTTTTTTTCATTTCGACGAAGTTACCCACGTGTGCGCCTTCCTGCAGCTCAGCACCCGGGCGCAGACGCGCGAATGGACCGATGGTGCAAGCGGCTTCCAGATGGGCATCTTCCACCACACTGTACGGGCTAAGCTCACAACCCTCACCAATCACGCTGTTTTTGATGATGCAGCCAGCTCCAATCTTGACGCGATCCCCAACGGTTACGTTACCTTCAATGATAACGTTAGTATCAATTTCAACATCGCGCCCGTGAATCAGCGTACCGCGAAGATCAAAACGTGCAGGATCGCGCAGCATCACGCCCGCCAGCAGCAGTTTTTCTGCCTGCTCGGACTGATACACACGTTCCAGACGGGATAACTGAAGGCGGTTATTTACCCCTTCCGTTTCACTGATTCGTGCCGGATGTACTGCCGCAATTTCACGTCCTTCCTGATACGCCATCGCGATGATATCGGTGATGTAGTATTCACCCTGCACGTTGTTGTTGGTCAGTTTAGACAGCCAACGCTTCATGTCAGCGCCGTTGGCAATCAGAATGCCAGTGTTGATTTCCTGGATTTGACGCTGCTCGTCGGTTGCATCTTTATGCTCAACAATGCCAGTAACTTTGCCGTTATCACGGGTAATACGCCCATAGCCGGATGGGTCGTCCAGTTTTACCGTTAACAAACCGATACCACCCTGCGGTTTGGCTTCACGCAGGCGACGTAAGGTATCGGTAGAGATCAGCGGCACATCTCCATAGAGCATTAAAATGTCTTCGTCATCACTAAAGAATGGCGCCGCCTGCTGCATTGCATGGCCGGTACCCAACTGCTCAGCCTGCAGAACCCAATTCAGATTGCCATCTTTCAGCGTTTGCTTAAGCAGATCGCCACCGTGTCCGTAGACAAGGTGTACATGAGTCGCACCTAATTCATTAGCTGCATCAATGACATGCTGAACCATCGGCTTTCCTGCGAGGGTGTGCAGCACTTTAGGAAGATCGGAATACATACGCGTGCCTTTGCCTGCGGCAAGGATCACAACGCTCATAGCATTATTCAACATACACGTCCTGACTGTAATTTGAGAACGAATTTATACCGTTTCACATTGAAAATACTACATTTTTTTCAGCGTGAAATGGACCGAAGATAAAACGTTCAACAGGGGGGATTCCCCATCTGATAACTCACTATTTTCGTCTATATCTGCGTCTTTTGTCTCCCAAAAACCAGGAGACTGCTCTTATTAAAGCCTTAGGTTAATGTTTTTGCTATTTTTTTACCGCATGAATAAAGCATTACATCAGCATAGTACGATTTTATTTATGTGATTCAGTGAGAAGCAGAAAAACGGGTTGGGAAAATTGAGGGGAGGAATGATAGAGAACAAATGATACAGCGAAGGAGGGGGGATTTAATGACGATGACGCTAGCTGATAAACCGCATTAAGCTTCGCGCCACAGAGCAGGCGGGGAAAGACTAAAAACTCATATTGCTGAACAGGGCGATGATTTTGTTGATCAATTTCATGTTGGTATCTCTTTTTTTATCTGAGTTCATTATGTGACATACATCACATAAAAAAGAGTCTACGCCTCATTTTTTAACCAATCAATATTTTTATGATCTAAATCACGAAATAATAAAACTGATTTTTATTTACATATTTCCTGTAACCAAGCCATAAAAAAAGCCAGCCTGGAAACCAGACTGGCCTTTGTGCTTTTCAAGCCGGTGTTACATCGCTTTTTTGGTCAACTCGATAACGCGCAGTTTCGCGATCGCTTTGGCCAGTTCCGCAGATGCCTGAGCGTAATCCACGTCACCATGAGAGCTCTTGATATGCTCTTCAGCCTTACGCTTCGCTTCCAGGGCTCTCGCTTCATCGAGATCCTGTCCGCGAATCGCGGTATCAGCCAGTACGGTCACGCTGCCAGGCTGCACTTCAAGAATGCCGCCGGACAGATAGATAAACTCTTCATGACCGAACTGTTTAACGATGCGGATCATACCAGGCTTAATGGCGGTGAGCAGCGGTGCGTGACCCGGGAAAATACCCAGTTCACCTTCACTACCCGTTACCTGGATTTTCTCGACCAGACCAGAGAACATTTGTTGCTCTGCGCTGACGACGTCCAGGTGGTAAGTCATTGCCATATCACCCTCCGATTAAGGCGTTAAAGTTTTTTGGCTTTTTCCACGGCTTCGTCGATAGAACCAACCATGTAGAACGCCTGCTCTGGCAGGTGGTCGTATTCGCCTTCCATGATGCCTTTAAAGCCACGGATGGTGTCTTTCAGGGAAACGTATTTACCCGGAGAACCGGTGAATACTTCCGCAACGAAGAACGGCTGGGACAGGAAGCGCTGGATCTTACGCGCACGTGCTACCACCAGTTTATCTTCTTCAGACAGTTCATCCATACCCAGGATGGCGATGATGTCTTTCAGTTCCTGATAACGCTGCAGCAGGGACTGTACGCCACGCGCGGTGTCGTAGTGTTCCTGACCAACAACCAGCGGATCCAACTGACGGCTGGTAGAGTCCAGCGGGTCAACTGCCGGGTAGATACCCAGAGAAGCGATCTGACGGCTCAGTACCACGGTTGCATCCAGGTGAGCAAAGGTGGTTGCTGGGGATGGGTCAGTCAAGTCATCCGCAGGTACGTATACCGCCTGAACGGAGGTGATAGAACCGGTTTTGGTAGAGGTGATACGTTCCTGAAGAACACCCATCTCTTCCGCCAGGGTCGGCTGGTAGCCTACCGCTGATGGCATACGACCCAGCAGTGCAGATACTTCTGTACCGGCCAGGGTGTAACGGTAGATGTTATCAACGAACAGCAGAACGTCACGACCTTCGTCACGGAACTTCTCAGCCATGGTCAGACCGGTCAGTGCAACGCGCAGACGGTTTCCCGGCGGCTCGTTCATCTGGCCATATACCAGGGACACTTTGTCCAGTACGTTGGAGTCGGTCATTTCGTGGTAGAAGTCGTTACCCTCACGAGTACGTTCACCTACGCCCGCAAACACGGAGTAACCGGAGTGTTCGATCGCGATGTTACGGATCAGCTCCATCATGTTTACGGTTTTACCTACACCCGCACCACCGAACAGACCGACTTTACCGCCCTTAGCGAACGGACACATCAGGTCGATAACTTTGATGCCGGTTTCCAGCAGTTCCTGAGAGCTGGACAGCTCTTCGTAGGAAGGTGCTGCGCGGTGGATAGCCCAACGCTCTTCTTCACCGATATCGCCTTTCATGTCGATCGGGTGACCCAGGACGTTCATGATACGACCCAGGGTTGCTTTACCTACCGGGACTTCGATCGGGTGTTCGAGGTCTTTAACTTCCAGACCACGACGCAGACCGTCGGAAGAACCCATGGCGATGGTACGTACGATACCGCCGCCGAGCTGCTGCTGAACTTCCAGCACCAGGCTCTCTTTACCATTCATAACCTCAAGAGCATCGTACACGCGCGGTACGGCATCCTGAGGGAATTCGACGTCAACCACGGCGCCGATTACCTGGACAATTTTTCCAGTAGCCATCTTGAATCCTCTACGAATTAACCTGGTTATACCGCGGATGCACCACCGACGATTTCGGTGAGTTCCTGAGTAATGCTGGCCTGACGAGCTTTGTTGTATACCAACTGCAGCTCTTTAATCAGGCTGCCGCCATTGTCGGTCGCGGCTTTCATCGCCACCATACGTGCGGCCTGCTCGCTGGCCAGGTTTTCTACCACGCCCTGATAAACCTGAGACTCGACATAACGACGCAGCAAGGTATCCAGCAGCGCTTTCGGGTCTGGCTCATACAGGTAATCCCAGGATTTACGCTTCAATTCATCATCATCTGATGCCGGCAGAGGCAGCAATTGAGTGATGGTTGGCGTCTGAGACATGGTGTTAATAAATTTGTTGCTGACAACGTACAGTTTGTCCAGACGACCTTCGTCGTAGGCCTGCAGCATCACTTTAACCGGACCGATCAGTTCGGACAGGGAAGGGTTATCCCCCATGCCGGTTACCTGAGCGATCACGTTTCCGCCAACGGAGTTAAAGAAAGACACGCCCTTAGAGCCGATCATTGCGATATCGCACTGAACGCCTTTATCGGACCATGTTTTCATATCCGCCAGCAGCTTTTTGAACAGGTTAATGTTCAAGCCACCGCACAGACCACGGTCGGTCGACACCACCAGGTAGCCCACGCGTTTAACGTCGCGTTCTTCCAGGTAAGGGTGCTTATATTCCAGATTACCATTCGCAAGGTGACCAATCACTTTGCGCATGGTCTCTGCATAAGGACGGCTGGCCGCCATGCGATCCTGCGATTTACGCATTTTGGAAGCGGCGACCATCTCCATCGCTTTAGTGATCTTCTGCGTGTTCTGGACGCTTGCGATCTTACTACGTATCTCTTTTGCGCCGGCCATGAGCTTCTCCTCAATGCCTTGCGGTCCGCCCTAAAGCAGACCGCCAGACGTTACCAGGACTGGGTTGCCTTGAAGGAATCGAGGATAGCTTTCAGCTTGCCTTCGATTTCATCGTTATAGCCACCGGACTGGTTGATCTCTTGCATCAGCGGAGCGTGGTCACGGTCAACGTAAGCCAGCAGAGCCGCTTCGAAGCTACCGATTTTCGCCAGTTCCACATCTTCGAGGTAACCGCGTTCAGCCGCAAACAGCACCACACCCTGCTGTGCAACAGACATTGGCGCATACTGTTTCTGCTTCAGCAGTTCAGTTACTTTCTGACCGTGGCTCAGCTGCTTACGAGTAGCTTCATCCAGGTCGGAAGCGAACTGAGAAAACGCTGCCAGTTCACGATACTGTGCCAGAGCGGTACGAATACCACCGGACAGTTTCTTGATGATCTTGGTCTGCGCTGCACCACCAACACGAGATACGGAGATACCCGGGTTAACTGCCGGACGAATACCGGAGTTAAACAGGTTGGTTTCCAGGAAGATCTGACCATCGGTAATGGAAATTACGTTGGTCGGAACGAACGCAGAAACGTCACCCGCCTGGGTTTCGATAATCGGCAGAGCGGTCAGGGAGCCGGTTTTACCTTTAACTTCACCATTGGTGAACTTCTCAACGTATTCCGCGTTTACGCGGGATGCGCGTTCCAGCAGACGGGAGTGGAGGTAAAATACGTCGCCCGGGAATGCTTCACGTCCTGGCGGACGACGCAGCAGCAGGGAAACCTGACGGTAAGCAACAGCCTGTTTAGACAGGTCATCGTAAACGATCAGTGCATCTTCACCGCGGTCACGGAAGTATTCGCCCATTGCGCAACCGGCATATGGTGCCAGGTATTGCAGTGCAGCAGATTCAGACGCGGTCGCCACAACAACGATGGTGTTGGACAGTGCGCCGTGTTCTTCCAGTTTACGAACCACGTTGGAAATGGTGGACGCTTTCTGGCCGATAGCCACGTACACACATTTGATGCCGGAATCACGCTGGTTGATGATGGCATCGATTGCCATCGCAGTTTTACCTGTCTGACGGTCACCGATGATCAGCTCACGCTGGCCACGACCGATTGGGATCATGGCATCAACAGATTTATAACCGGTCTGTACTGGCTGGTCGACGGACTGACGTTCGATTACGCCTGGTGCGATAACTTCGATTGGCGAGAAGCCATCGTTATCAACCGGACCTTTACCGTCAATCGGGGAACCCAGAGTGTTCACCACACGACCCAGCAGGCCACGGCCAACCGGAACTTCCAGAATACGACCCGTACACTTAACCTTCATGCCTTCGGCGAGGTCAGCGTATGGACCCATCACAACTGCACCTACGGAGTCGCGCTCCAGGTTCAGTGCGATAGCGTAACGGTTACCCGGCAGGGAAATCATCTCACCCTGCATACAATCGGCCAGGCCGTGAATGCGGATAACACCGTCACTTACAGAAACAATAGTACCTTCGTTATGAGCTTCGCTCACAACACTGAACTGAGCAATGCGCTGCTTGATCAGTTCGCTGATTTCGGTGGAATTCAGTTGCATGCTCCAGTCCCCTTAAGACTGCAAGACGTCTGCAAGGCGCTCAAGACGGCCGCGTACGCTGCCATCAATGACCATATCACCCGCTCGGATGATTACGCCTGCCATTACAGACTTATCGATTTTGCAATTCAGCTTAACTTTGCGTGACAGACGTTTTTCCATCGCAGCACTAATCTTCGTAAGCTGTTCATCACTCAGTGCATTGGCAGAAGTGACTTCTACCTCAGAGATAGCCTCACTGGCTGCACGCAGGTGAATAAACTGCTCAAGAACATCCGGGAGCGCATTCAGACGGTTATTTTCAGCCATAACCCTAATCAGGTTTTGGCCGCTTTCGTCCAGCTGCTCACCGCACACGGCGATAAACGACTCAGCGAGCGTTTCCGGCGCCAGCGCGCCAGAGAGAAGCTCTGCCATTTGTTCGTTTTTTGTCACCTCAGCGGCGAACGTCAACATATCCTGCCAACGGTCAATGCTTTGGTGCTCAACGGCAAAGTCAAAAGCTGCTTTGGCGTAGGGGCGAGCTACCGTAATAAATTCAGACATCAGCCCCTCCCTCCTTACAGTTCAGCGACAAGTTTGTCCACGATGTCGCTATTAGCAGCTTCATCCACGGAACGTTCGATGATCTTCTCGGCGCCAGCAACAGCCAGGATAGCAACTTGCTTACGCAGCTCTTCGCGAGCACGTTTACGCTCGGCGTCAATTTCCGCCTGCGCCTGTGCCACGATTTTAGTACGTTCCTGCTCTGCTTCAGTTTTAGCTTCGTCCAGGATCTGAGCACGGCGTTTGTTCGCCTGCTCGATGATTACCTGAGCTTCCGCCTTCGCTTTTTTCAGCTGGTCGGTCGCGCTGGCCTTTGCAAGGTCAAGATCCTTATGTGCTCGTTCTGCAGAAGCAAGGCCGTCAGCAATTTCTTTTTGACGTTTTTCGATGGCAGCCATTAATGGCGGCCATACGTACTTCATGCAGAACAGAACGAACAGGACAAACGCGATGGCCTGGCCGAGGATTGTTGCGTTAAGATTCACAGCACAATGCCTCTATCTAGTTAACGTTCTGATATTGCTCTTAATTCAAGCAACGCTTACTACGCGACAGCAAACATCACGTACAGACCCAGACCTACAGCGATCATTGGGATTGCATCCACCAGACCCATAACGATAAAGAACTGAGTACGCAGCAGAGGAATCAGATCCGGTTGACGCGCTGCGCCTTCCAGGAATTTACCCCCGAGGATGCCGATACCGATCGCAGCACCGATTGCCGCCAGACCCATCATCACAGCGGCAGCAATGTACAGCAGATCCATATTCAGGTTTTCCATGACAGTCTCCAGTTTGTTTCAGTTAAAACGTAGTAGTGTTGGTAAATTAATGCTCTTCAGATGCCATCGACAGATAGACAATCGTCAGAACCATAAATATGAAGGCTTGCAGCGTGATAATCAGTATGTGGAAAATGGCCCAAGGCACATTCAGGATCCACTGTGACCACCACGGCAACAGACCAGCAATCAGAATGAAAATCAGCTCACCGGCATACATGTTGCCGAACAGTCGCAGACCAAGAGAGATTGGTTTGGACAGCAGGCTTACCCCTTCAAGGATTAAGTTGACAGGGATGAACGCCCAGTGATTGAACGGCTGCAGCGTCAACTCTTTCGCGAAGCCACCGATGCCTTTCATTTTGATGCTGTAGAACAGAATGAGGATAAATACGCCCAGCGCCATCGACAGGGTGATGTTCACGTCAGCAGACGGAACCACACGCAGAGCCGGTAGGCCAAAGATATGCTCACCGATATACGGCAGCAGGTCGATAGGCAGCAAATCCATCAAGTTCATCAGGAATACCCAGACGAAAATCGTCAGGGCCAGCGGAGCAATCAGCTTGCTTTTGCCATGGTACATGTCTTTCACGCTACCATGCACAAAGCCGATTACCAGCTCAATCGCGGTCTGAAATTTACCTGGTACGCCGCTGGTCGCCTTTTTGGCTACGCTACGGAACATAAGCAGGAACAACAGACCCAGAACCACCGAGAAGAAAATGGAGTCAATATTGAGCGTCCAGAAGGTGGCTGGGGGGTTGTGCGGATCCACCAGCGAGAATGTACGTAGGTCCAACTGAAGGTTATTCAGATGGTGTCCTATGTAATCCTGCGGCGTCATATTTTCTGAAGCCATGATGCCTTTACCCTTTGTTGTTAATTACAGCCGGCGCCAGTATCTGAACCACCAGCACCAAAACCCACGTAACGATCAGCGGCATGAATACCGCTTTCAAAACAGCCAACGCCACCACCAACAACACCAGCATAGCTAATACCTTGAAGGCTTCGCCGAAAGCGAACGACCAGGCTACTCGGCCCTTCGCTGGTGTATGTACCTGGTGACGCCAGGCAAATATCATAAACAACACATTAGGCAGTAACACTGCCAATCCTCCACACAACGCGGAGATGCCCCAGAAAGGGTCTTTGAGGCTAAACAGCAATCCACTTGCTATTACAACCAGAAGCTGTGTGAGCAAAAGCTTACGAGCAACGTTTCGACTCAAGAGCGACATAGACATCACGTTTTTACTCCTGCTCCCTTCGAGGTATGCCGCGTGTCGTATAAAACGTTCTTTATGGCTTAGAGTCAAGCATCAAAAAGCGGACAAATTATACGGTGCGCCTTCGTGATTTCAAACAATAAGTAGCTAAAAAGTGAATAAATGTTTAAATATTTTTCGCTGCCCCACATTTATTACTTTTAGGCAAACTGTGAACGATCATGCAAAACTGCAAATGCCGCGAAAACACTGGCGTCAAAGCGTGCACCAGATCACATATTGAACATATTCACCTTCGCATAATTTATTTACGTGGCAATTGATGCCTTTTCATCTTTTTGATATTTAAGCGTAAAAATAGCCACTATTTAAAAAACAACGCCTAACAACAAAAAAACCGCTCATTGACATTTATAATAAAAAATTAACACAAACGGTGATTCTTACGTTCTATTTTTAGCAGACTGATATTTTCACAGCTGACTTGTTTCGCTTTTAACAAAAAACGGTACGTTATAGTTATGATGCAAAACCGTAAGGCACTAGTGAAATGTAACGACATTTAACCACACTATTACCTATGACTTTTAACACCTGAAAAGCCGTTTTTTCTCTATTTTTTTTGATAAAAATTAAATTTTGTTTGGCTTAATAACCACCAAATGACGTTCACCATCCAACTGCGGAACGCGTAATTTTTCGACGGACTCAACGCTGAATTCTGCAGGCAGCGAATCAATTTCATCTGCAGGCAACTGCCCTTTTAGCGCATAAAAACGCCCATTCTGGCCCGGCAAATGGTGACACCAGCTCACCATATCATTGAGTGAAGCGAAAGCACGGCTAATCACCCCATCAAACGGCGGTTCTGAAGGAAATTCTTCAACACGGCTTTGCACTGGAGTGATGTTAGTAAGCGCAAGCTCATGCTGCACCTGACGCAAGAAACGAACGCGTTTTCCCAGGCTATCGAGCAGTGTGAAATGCGCTTCAGGGCGCACGATAGAGAGCGGAATTCCCGGCAGGCCCGGCCCCGTACCTACATCGATAAAACGCTCACCCTTCAGATACGGTGCAACGACAATGCTGTCCAGAATATGGCGCACCAGCATTTCGTTTGGATCCCGCACCGACGTCAGGTTGTAGGCTTTGTTCCATTTGTGCAGCATATCGACATACGCAATCAGCTGATTTTTCTGGTGATCGGTAAGAGAAATACCGGCATCAGCCAGCAGACGAGAGAGTTTGTTGAGCACGGTCGTTACCTGTTAATAATCAAATGCCCGATGCGCTTTCGCTTATCGGGCCTACAAATTTGTACGGCGGGCAAGCGAAGCGCCCCCGCCAAAATAGTGTTATCAAGCGCTGCGGCGCAGCATACCTTGTTTTTTCAGCCATACCAGCAGAATGGAGATGGCGGCAGGCGTTATGCCGGAAATACGCGATGCCTGACCGATCGAGACGGGTTTGTGATCGTTCAGCTTAGCGATAACTTCATTCGACAAGCCAGAGACCTGACGATAATCCAGCGTTGCAGGCAACAGGGTGTTTTCATTGCGCTGTTGTCTTTCAATTTCTTCCAGCTGACGGGCAATATACCCTTCATATTTCACCTGAATCTCAACCTGTTCCGCGGCCTGAGCATCATCAAGCGCGGGTGCGAACGCAGATAAAGAGGTCAACTGAGCATAGGTCATATCCGGGCGACGCAGCAGATCTTCACCGCTCGCTTCACGTGACAGAGGTGTAGCCAGGTGAGCATTCACTTCTGCTGCGGACTCCGCTAACGGATTCACCCAGGTTGATTTAAGACGTTGGCGTTCCTGTTCAATACGCTCCAGTTTCTCGTTGAAGCGAGCCCAGCGCTCATCGTCCACCAGACCCAGTTCACGACCAATTTCGGTCAGACGCAGGTCGGCGTTATCTTCACGCAGCATCAGACGATATTCAGCGCGAGATGTGAACATACGGTACGGTTCTTTGGTACCCAGCGTACACAGGTCGTCCACCAGCACGCCAAGATAAGCCTGATCGCGACGCGGTGCCCAACCCTCTTTTTCGGCAGACAAGCGTGCGGCGTTCAGACCTGCCAACATGCCTTGTGCAGCGGCTTCTTCATAACCGGTTGTACCGTTAATCTGGCCCGCAAAGAACAGACCCTGGATGAATTTGCTTTCCAGAGTAGGTTTCAGGTCACGCGGATCGAAGAAATCATACTCAATCGCGTAGCCTGGGCGGACGATTCTGGCATTTTCCATCCCCTGCATGGAACGGACAATTTGCATCTGCACATCGAACGGCAGGCTGGTGGAGATGCCATTCGGGTAAATTTCGTTAGAGGTCAGTCCTTCCGGTTCGAGGAAGATCTGATGCTGGTTACGATCGGCAAAGCGCATCACTTTGTCTTCGATCGACGGGCAGTAGCGTGGGCCGATACCTTCGATCACGCCAGCGTACATTGGGCTACGATCTAGGTTGTTGCGGATCACGTCATGGGTTTTCTCATTGGTATGCGTGATGTAACACGGCATCTGGCGCGGATGCTGAGAAGCATCGCCCAGGAATGAGAAGACCGGCATCGGGTTATCGCTGTTTTGCTGGCCGAGCACGCTGTAATCAATCGTGCGCGCATCGATACGCGGCGGTGTACCGGTTTTCAGGCGGCTGACGCGCAGCGGCAGTTCACGCAGACGGCGTGACAGCGGGATGGACGGCGGATCGCCAGCGCGGCCACCGCTGTAGTTATCCAGGCCAATATGAATTTTGCCGTCGAGGAAAGTCCCCACGGTTAATACGACCGCTTTGGCACGGAACTTCAGTCCCATTTGGGTTACTGCACCCACAACGCGATCGTTTTCGACAATCAGATCTTCAACCGCCTGTTGGAAGATCATCAGGTTGGGTTGATTCTCCAGTGCAGTGCGTACCGCCTGGCGATAGAGCACACGATCGGCCTGAGCTCGGGTAGCGCGAACGGCTGGCCCTTTGCTTGCGTTTAGTATCCTAAACTGGATACCCGCGTGGTCGATCGCTTTTGCCATCAACCCACCAAGCGCATCCACTTCTTTTACCAGGTGTCCCTTCCCAATACCGCCGATCGCCGGGTTGCAGCTCATCTGCCCCAGAGTGTCGATATTGTGTGTCAAAAGCAGAGTCTGTTGACCCATTCGCGCCGCGGCCATTGCGGCCTCGGTGCCTGCATGACCCCCGCCAATGATGATGACGTCAAAAGGATCCTGATAAAACATGGTGATTGCCTCGCATAACGCGGTGTGAAAATGGATTGAAGCCCGGGCCGTGGATTCTACTCAACTTTAGTCGATCGAGAAAGACCTGGGATCCTGGGTATTAAAAAGAAGATCTTTTTATTTAGAGATCTGTTTTATTGTGATCTCTTATTAGGATCGCACCTTTCTGTGGATAAGGACGATCCTTTAAGTAAGATCAACAGGTTGCTGAGGATCATTAGCTGTGAATGATCGGTGATCCTGGTCCGTATAAGCTGGGATCAGAATGAAGGGTTATACACAACTCAAAAACTGAACAACGGTTGTTCTTGGGATAACTACCGGTTGATCCAAGCTTTTAACCAGAGTTATCCACATAAAAAAGTACGATCTTTACAAATCTCTGAGCAACGGATGCCACGATCCCAGCCAAATTTCTGCCGGATCTTCCGGAATTTCATGTTCCAGCACGTTGATCCTGAGTGTTTCGCCGATCTGTTTTGCCCCACAGGCCTTCAATTCGGCTTCCAGCTTGTCGATTGCGCCGCAAAAGGTGTCATATTCACGACTGCCGATCCCGATTGCACCAAAGCGCACTTGTGACAGGTCCGGCTTTTGCTCGCGTAACGCATCATATAAAGGCTGCAGGTTGTCAGGAATATCTCCCGCACCGTGCGTGGAGCTGATAATCAGCCAGATCCCGTCAGTCGGAACCTCTTCAAGCATTGGCCCATGCAGTATTTCGCTGGAAAAACCGGCGTCGTCCAGCTTTTCAGCCAGATGCTCTGCTACATATTCCGCACTGCCAAGCGTACTACCGCTGATAAGAGTGATGTCTGCCATGATCGCCCACCTTTATAAAGAGGGCGTATTGTACGCTGTGAGCGAGCTGGGATCTACCTGTGGAAAACCAGGGTATTAAAAAAAGCGATCACGGCTTGATGGTACGCATGATCGGGTTTTGCAGGACGATCAGCGTTTCCGTGGACTGAATTTCGTCAATTGTTTGGATCTTGTTGATAAGTACCTGCTGCAATGCGTCGATCGACTTGCACATCACCTTAATAAAGATGCTGTAGTGCCCGGTGGTGTAATACGCTTCGGTCACTTCATCGAGGCTTTCCAGTCTGGCCAGCGCTGACGGATAGTCTTTCGCACTTTTCAGGATGATGCCGATAAAGCAGCCGACGTCATAACCCAATTGTTTGGGACTAACATCAATCCGCGCGCCGGTAATAATCCCCGCCTGCTTCATCTTTTCTACGCGAACGTGAATTGTTCCTGGGCTGACGCCGAACTGTTTGGCTAATTCTGCGTAGGCGGTACGAGCATTTTCCATTAAGGCGTCAAGAATGCCGCGGTCCAGATTGTCGATCTGATAATTTTCCATAGGTTTTTCTTATGTAGATTAATGATTCACTCTATTTTAGACGTAATTTTTAACGAATCAAAATCGAAGTCGGCTTTTTGTTTGTTGATTATTGAATATTACCTCCATTCTGTTGCTTAATCATAGGCAACAGGACACAGGAGTACACATAATGAAAACCGCTTACATTGCCAAACAACGTCAAATTAGCTTCGTAAAATCTCATTTTTCTCGCCAGCTGGAAGAGCGTTTAGGCCTGATCGAAGTTCAGGCGCCGATCCTCAGCCGCGTTGGAGATGGCACGCAGGATAACTTGTCGGGCTGTGAAAAAGCGGTGCAGGTGAAGGTTAAAGCATTGCCAGACGCTCAATTCGAAGTGGTTCATTCACTGGCGAAGTGGAAGCGTCAAACGTTAGGACAACACGACTTTAGCGCAGGCGAGGGGCTGTACACGCACATGAAAGCCCTGCGTCCCGATGAAGATCGCCTCTCCCCGCTGCACTCAGTGTACGTTGACCAGTGGGACTGGGAGCGCGTGATGGGTGACGGTGAGCGTCAATTCTCCACTCTGAAAAGCACGGTAGAGGCTATCTGGGCGGGAATTAAGGCCACCGAAGCTGCGGTTAGCAAAGAGTTTGGTCTGGCACCGTTCCTGCCAGAGCAGATCCACTTTGTTCATAGCCAGGAGCTGTTATCTCGTTATCCGGATCTTGATGCAAAAGGTCGTGAACGTGCGATCGCTAAAGAGCTGGGTGCGGTATTCCTGGTGGGGATCGGCGGTAAGCTCAGTGACGGTCACCGTCATGACGTACGTGCGCCAGATTATGATGACTGGAGTTCAGCGTCCGAGCTGGGTCATGCCGGTCTGAACGGTGATATTCTGGTCTGGAACCCGGTTCTGGAAGATGCGTTTGAGCTGTCTTCTATGGGGATCCGTGTGGATGCTGACGCCCTGAAACACCAGCTGTCTCTGACCGGTGATGAAGATCGCCTGAGTCTGGAGTGGCACCAGGCGCTGCTGCGCGGTGAAATGCCTCAGACAATTGGTGGCGGCATTGGGCAGTCGCGTCTGACCATGCTGTTGCTGCAATTACCTCACATTGGTCAGGTTCAGTGTGGCGTATGGCCGGCCCAGGTACGTGAAAGCGTCGCATCTCTGCTGTAACAATTAACGCCGCCAGCGTCTGAGCAGGCGGCTTCGCATCCCGGTATCAAAGCGCCAGATATGATCGAAAATGCGCATGATGCCGGGTTTGCCATGTGCTGACATCGCTACCGCATGAAAACGGTGCTGGTGTACCCGCTGTAATTCGCCCACTTTATTGACGACCTCATCGGGCAATCGCTGAGCGATAAAATCTGAGATCACCACCGCATCTGCATCAAACCATTCCCGACCCTGCATGCGCTCAATTATGGCGCGAAAACAGCTGGCAATATCAGTGCCGCCACGAAAGCGCTGACTTAAAAAGCGGATCGCCTGTTCGATGCCCTCCGGACCGGAAAGCTCATAGCGCACCACTTCTGTTGAAAACAGCATAATGAAACAGCGCCGGTTATCGGCAAGGGCAACGCGCATTAGCGCCAGGCAAAAGGCTTTCGCACACTGCTCATTAAACCCGCCCATCGATCCCGAGGTATCAACGCAGACGATAAAAGGCCCGCGCGGCTGCTCGTCAAAATCCTGATGCACCACCGGACGTTCCGTTACTTTCTCACGCCATGCTTCGCCGTGCAGGCGGTAGGTGAGCAGTTGCTTTTCCACCAGCCGTCGGTAGAACTCGTATTCCAGTTCGGTAATGCCCAGCGTGGCCAGCTCTGGCGGTAGCAGGCGCAGGATATCGTCACTTTGCTGGATGCCATCCACCTGCTCCGGGACAGTTGCCGGTTCGCGCACCAGCGTACGGAAGGTTTCCATTGGCGCATCTTTACGCGGCACGGATTTCGCCTCTCTGGAACGACCTAACTGCTCGGCCAGGCGCTGGAGTTCGGGTTGTTGCGTCAGAAATTCGCCGTATTTCACCATCAACTGATAATCACCGCGCTTGATTTGGCCCGCGCTCATGTCCCACAACCGGCCTGCTGCGTTGTCATTTTCTGCCAGTACAGGTTCCAGTTGTCCGCTAAGGGTCATACGTTCCTGTACTTCACTGAGCAAATGCTCGCGCTCTTCTTCCAGTAGTTGCTGATTCAGCGTTGTGGTTTGCACCACCAGGCTCAGGCGCCAGCGCTGGAGAAAAAGCGTATGTAGGGCAGGCGTAAAGGTGCTGTTGTCATTGACCAGTTGCTGCGCTTGCCCGGCCCACGGCGAATGGAGGCGGTGCAATAGCGATAATATTTGCGGTAGCTGAACGATAAACTGCGCATGAGAGAGGAGCTGGCTTTGTTGATAGCACATAACCTCCTCCATCAGCTCCGGCGGTACATGGGTATCTTTGAGGCGGCTACGCAATGATTCACGCCAGCGGGGAATGTCGTCAGTGATCGCTTTTTTAAGGCGAGGAAATTTTTTAAAAAATACCACCATCTTTGGGGAAGCCAGTAGGGCGACGATCATCTCTTCGATCATCGCCTCTTCGCTGACTGCCAGCATGATGTTGAGCGTATCAAGGGTCAGCATTGTTGCGCCTGGCGGATTTGCGCCCCGACATCCTGCAGGCTGGCCTCAATGCGGCCTAACCAGTCGCTATGAATAAACAGGCATTTTTGCTGTTCGCTGAATGCGCTGTGTTGCTGATGCCACTCATTATCGAGCGCTTCAAGCTCCTGTTTTATCTCTGCGGGCATACTCTCTTGCGAAGCACCCGGCAGCGCCAGGCGAGAACCTTGTAAACTGACATCGCGTACAACCAGATGCTGTGCGCTATCGACTTCCATATTCAGCGTTTGGGCAAAGCCGATCCCGTTTAGTTTTCCGCGGATCTCCCCGCCTTTTGTTAGCCACAGTTCCAGCGCGCCACGTTCGAAAGCTATATGGATAACCTCCATATCATGCAGTTTTAAAGGCTTTTGCAGCAGTAATGTCACGACAGAAGACGAAGCTTCTGGCGGTAAATCATAATGAGGACGACGGCTGAACATTCCGCCCTGGCGGATCACCGTGAACGCCGTTTTGTCGCTTTGCTGCTGCTGGAGCTGAATGCGACGCTGCACAATGCTGCCCAGGCGCGTCAGCATGGCTTGCTGTTGCCAGGAGTGTCCGGTCATCAATATTTCAAGCTGTTGTTGCATCAGATTCAGGCTTTGTGCGTCGTACCACAGGCAATCTTTCAGCAGGATCAGGTCGATAGGTACTACCGCATCGCGTCCGCTAAAGAAAGCACTGGCCTGGAGTAAGCGGATCGCTTTTTTCCAGCGACGATCGGACACATAAGGTGCATTCGGTAACACGTCCAATTGCTGGCGCAGCGTGAAAATGAGCTCAAACACGCGATCGGGAAGCTTGATCGCACCAATGTCTTTTTGCCACTGGTGATACTCTTCATCCGTCACCTGCAATGATGCCGGGACCGGATTGTCGCTTTCATCCTGCTGACTTAACAGCATGGAGCGGAAATTAGCCTTGTCCTGAACTTTATCCAGCCACAGACGAATCAGCATACGGTCGTACAGCGCTTCCAGGCTGCTGTCGGCTTCAGGCAGTTCGTTGGAAGCCGCCACCAGCAGACGCATCGGAATTTTTTCTTCATACGCGCCGTTACGGAAGTGACGTTCGTTAATGGCGGTCAACAGGGTGTTAAGGATTGCCGGGCCTGCTTTCCAGATTTCATCGAGAAAAACGATTTCAGCTTCAGGAAGATAGCCTGCCGTTAAGCGTTCATAGCGACCTTCGTCTTTTAACGCCTGAATGGACAGCGGACCAAACACCTCTTCGGGCGTAGAGAAGCGCGTCATCAGGTATTCAAAAGCGCGTGCGTTTTGGAAGGCAAACTTCAGTCGGCGGGCAATTAAGCTTTTTGCGATCCCCGGGGGGCCTAATAAGAAAACGCTCTCGCCGCTGAGTGCTGCCAGCAGACACAGACGAATGGCGTGGCTACGTTCATAAAGTCCCTTTTCCAGCGCATTGCTCAGACGGGAAATTCTTTCCGCTAATAAATGTGGGTGAGCCATAATGAAGTGGCGTCCTTTCGCCAAATGTACTGCATAAACTGCGAGTATAGATGCTTCACACCATTGCAGTAATAGACTGAAGGTGCGCTTATTTTTCTTTGAGCCAGATTAATCTGGTCTCATTTAGGGGTACGATTTTGTGATTAATCGTGCATACTGTGCGCCTTTTTGTGGGCCAAGGGACGACGCACACATTTCTTATATATACACCAAATCAATCAAGCTGCACCAAGGCGGCAATGGAGTTTTCTTCTGGGATGGGGGGAATAACGAATGCAGCCCACACGGAGTGGCTTGAAAGATGATGTGTATAAACGAAAGACGAGTCTATGAGCACTGATAATAAACAATCATTGTCTGCGATTACCCTTGCGGCCATTGGGGTTGTCTACGGTGATATTGGTACCAGCCCACTTTATACGCTTCGTGAATGTTTGTCCGGCCAGTTTGGTTTTGGCGTTGAACGTGATGCCGTATTTGGTTTTCTCTCGCTGATTTTCTGGCTGCTGATCTTTGTTGTCTCCATTAAATACCTGACGTTTGTCATGCGCGCAGATAACGCCGGAGAAGGCGGGATCCTGACGCTGATGTCATTGGCCGGGCGTAATACCTCGGCGCGAACAACCTCCATGCTGGTCATTATGGGATTGATAGGCGGCAGCTTCTTCTATGGTGAAGTGGTGATTACGCCAGCCATTTCGGTGATGTCTGCAATTGAAGGTCTGGAGATAGTTGCCCCGCAACTGGATACCTGGATTGTTCCGCTCTCAATAATTGTGCTGACCCTGCTGTTTTTGATTCAAAAACACGGTACCGGCATGGTCGGTAAGCTGTTTGCGCCGATTATGCTGCTATGGTTCCTGACGCTCGCGGTATTAGGTGTGCGCAGTATTATTGGCAATCCGGAAGTGCTGCAGGCGCTCAATCCGTATTGGGCGGTGCATTTCTTCCTCGAATTCAAAACGCTGTCCTTTATCGCGCTGGGTGCGGTGGTGCTGTCGATTACCGGTGTTGAAGCGCTGTATGCGGATATGGGCCACTTCGGTAAATTGCCGATTCGTCTGGCATGGTTCTCCGTGGTATTGCCTTCACTGGTGCTGAACTATTTTGGGCAGGGCGCGTTGCTGTTAAAGCATCCTGAAGCGATCAAAAACCCGTTTTTCCTGCTGGCGCCGGACTGGGCATTAATTCCATTGTTGATCCTCGCCGCGCTGGCAACGGTCATCGCCTCTCAGGCGGTTATCTCCGGCGTCTTCTCGCTGACGCGTCAGGCCGTACGTCTGGGGTATTTATCGCCGATGCGTATCATCCATACCTCGGAAATGGAATCGGGCCAGATTTACATTCCTTTCGTTAACTGGATGCTCTATTTTGCGGTAGTTATCGTGATTGTGAGCTTTGAACACTCCAGTAATCTGGCCGCGGCGTACGGGATTGCGGTAACGGGGACAATGGTACTGACATCTATTCTGTCTACCACCGTGGCGCGCAAAAACTGGCACTGGAATAAATACTTCGTCTTCCTGATCCTGGTGGCGTTCTTGTGCGTCGATGTTCCGCTGTTCTCCGCGAACCTCGATAAGCTTATTTCTGGCGGTTGGCTGCCTCTGACGCTGGGTCTGGTGATGTTCACCATCATGACCACCTGGAAAAGCGAACGCTTCCGTCTGCTACGTCGCATGCATGAGCACGGTAACTCTCTGGAGGCGATGATTGCTTCTCTGGAGAAATCCCCACCGGTACGCGTGCCGGGAACGGCGGTATATATGTCGCGTGCGCTGAACGTCATCCCGTTTGCGCTTCTGCATAACCTCAAGCATAACAAGGTGCTGCATGAACGTGTGATTCTGCTGACGCTGCGTACGGAAGATGCGCCATACGTGCACAACGTGCGTAGGGTGCAGATTGAGCAGTTATCGCCCACCTTCTGGCGCGTAGTGGCCAGCTACGGCTGGCGTGAAACGCCGAACGTTGAGGAAGTGTTCCATCGCTGCGGTCTGGAAGGCTTAAGCTGTCGAATGATGGAAACCTCTTTCTTTATGTCGCACGAGTCGCTGATTGTCGGCAAACGACCATGGTATCTGCGTCTGCGCGGCAAGCTATATCTGCTGCTCCAGCGCAATGCGCTACGTGCGCCAGACCAATTTGAAATCCCACCGAACCGGGTTATTGAGCTTGGTACTCAGGTAGAGATTTAAGGTAATCGACGCCCTCTTTCATCACGAAAGGGGGCGTTTTGTTTTGTCCCTCCCAGTTTTCATTTCATCGAATGATAATCCTTGCGAAACGTTTCGATGGCGATCACATTTTCGTAACGTCGCGGTGGTTTTCTGTCCACTCTTCGCACTACACTTATCCTCAGCGAAACGTTTCGCTAGTGGGGAAAGAAAATGAAGAAAGGCACGGTACTCAACTCTGAAATTTCAACGGTGATCTCCCGTCTGGGGCATACCGATACGCTGGTGGTGTGTGATGCAGGTTTACCCATCCCGAGCAGCACAACGCGTATTGATATGGCATTAACCCAGGGCGTACCTTCTTTTATGCAGGTACTGGATGTGGTTACACGTGAAATGCAGGTCGAGGCGGCCATTCTCGCGACGGAAATTAAACAACATAATCCGCAACTCCACGAAACGTTGCTCAGCCACATTGAGCAACTGCAACAACACCAGGGAAACACCATAGAAATTCGTTACACCACGCATGAACAATTCAAAAAACAAACCGCAGACAGTCAGGCGGTAATTCGCAGCGGAGAGTGTTCTCCGTATGCGAATATTATTCTCTGTGCTGGCGTCACGTTCTGAGGCCATCATGAACGCATTACTGCAACTCAAAGGGATCGATAAAGCGTTCCCGGGCGTAAAAGCGCTATCCGGCGCTGCGCTGAATGTCTATCCAGGCCGCGTAATGGCGCTGGTGGGCGAAAACGGCGCGGGCAAATCTACCATGATGAAAGTGCTGACCGGGATCTACACCCGTGATGCTGGCTCTTTATTGTGGCTGGGGAAAGAGACCACCTTTAACGGTCCAAAATCCTCTCAGGAAGCCGGCATTGGTATCATCCACCAGGAACTTAACTTGATCCCGCAACTCACTATCGCTGAGAACATTTTTCTTGGCCGTGAGTTTGTGAATCGCTTTGGCAAAATTGACTGGAAGAAGATGTACGCCGAAGCCGATCTGCTGCTCGCCAAACTCAATCTACGCTTTAAAAGCGACAGGCTGGTCGGTGAGCTGTCGATTGGCGATCAGCAAATGGTCGAAATTGCTAAAGTGCTGAGCTTTGAATCGAAGGTCATCATTATGGATGAGCCGACGGATGCGCTCACCGATACCGAAACTGAATCTCTGTTCCGAGTTATCCGCGAGCTGAAATCGCAGGGGCGCGGCATTGTCTATATCTCCCACCGTATGAAAGAGATCTTCGAAATCTGTGATGACGTGACCGTCTTCCGTGACGGGCAGTTTATTGCCGAGCGTGAAGTCGCAACGCTGACTGAAGACTCGCTGATTGAAATGATGGTGGGACGTAAGCTGGAAGATCAGTACCCGCGTCTGGAAAAAGCGCCGGGTGATATCCGTCTGAAGGTCGATAATCTGTGCGGCCCTGGGGTAAATGATGTTTCGTTCACGCTGCGTAAAGGCGAGATCCTTGGCGTATCGGGGCTGATGGGCGCCGGACGTACCGAGCTGATGAAAGTGTTGTATGGCGCATTGCCGCGCACCAGCGGCTACGTCACGCTTGATGGGCATGAAGTTGTCACCCGTTCGCCACAGGATGGCCTTGCAAACGGCATCGTCTATATTTCTGAAGACCGTAAACGTGATGGCTTAGTGCTGGGCATGTCGGTGAAAGAGAACATGTCACTGACCGCGCTGCGCTATTTCAGCCGCGCCGGTGGAAGCCTGAAGCATAAAGATGAGCAGCAGGCGGTAGGTGATTTTATTCGTCTGTTCAATGTTAAAACGCCATCGATGGAACAGGCTATCGGCCTGCTCTCAGGCGGTAATCAGCAGAAAGTGGCCATTGCGCGCGGTCTGATGACCCGACCAAAAGTCCTGATCCTCGATGAGCCAACGCGCGGCGTCGACGTTGGAGCTAAGAAAGAAATTTATCAGCTTATCAACCAGTTTAAGGCCGATGGGCTGAGCATCATTCTGGTCTCCTCTGAGATGCCAGAAGTATTGGGCATGAGCGATCGTATTATCGTTATGCATGAAGGGCATCTCGGCGGTGAATTCTCTCGCGAGCAGGCCACTCAGGAAGTATTAATGGCTGCCGCTGTGGGCAAGCTTAATCGCGTGAATCAGGAGTAAAAAAGATGACTACCCAGGCTGTTTCTGGTCGCCGTTATTTCACTAAAGCATGGCTTCTGGAGCAAAAGTCGCTCATCGCTCTGTTAGTGCTGATCGCGATTGTTTCCACCATGAGCCCCAACTTTTTTACCGTTAATAACCTGTTCAACATTCTCCAGCAAACGTCGGTAAACGCCATCATGGCCGTCGGCATGACGCTGGTCATCCTGACGTCGGGTATCGATCTGTCCGTCGGTTCCTTGCTGGCGCTTACCGGTGCGGTTGCAGCGTCCATTGTCGGTATTGAAGTCAATGCGCTGGTAGCCGTTGCCGCTGCTCTGGCGCTCGGCGCTGCCATTGGCGCAGTAACCGGGGTCATTGTCGCGAAAGGCCGCGTGCAGGCGTTTATCGCCACGCTGGTGATGATGCTGCTACTGCGTGGTGTGACCATGGTGTACACCAACGGCAGTCCGGTAAATACCGGGTTTACTGACAATGCCGATCTGTTTGGTTGGTTTGGTATTGGTCGTCCGTTAGGCGTCCCTACGCCTGTGTGGATCATGGGGATTGTCTTCCTGGCGGCGTGGTACATGCTGCATCACACGCGTCTGGGTCGTTATATCTACGCGTTGGGCGGTAACGAAGCGGCGACGCGTTTGTCCGGTATCAGCGTGAGTAAAATCAAAATTATCGTTTACTCCCTGTGCGGTCTGCTGGCATCGCTGGCGGGTATCATTGAAGTGGCTCGCCTCTCCTCAGCGCAGCCGACGGCAGGTACTGGCTATGAGCTGGATGCTATCGCTGCGGTGGTGTTAGGCGGTACCAGCCTGGCGGGCGGTAAAGGACGTATTGTTGGGACGCTGATCGGCGCATTGATTCTTGGTTTCCTCAATAATGGTTTGAATTTGTTAGGTGTATCCTCCTATTACCAGATGATCGTCAAAGCGGTGGTGATTTTGCTGGCGGTACTGGTAGACAACAAAAAGCAGTAACAACGATTACAGGACATCTTAAATATGAACATGAAAAAACTGGCTACCCTGGTTTCTGCTGTTGCGCTGAGCGCCACCGTGAGCGCGAATGCGATGGCGAAAGATACCATTGCGCTGGTGGTCTCCACCCTCAATAACCCGTTCTTTGTGTCGCTGAAGGATGGCGCGCAAAAAGAGGCGGATAAACTGGGCTATAACCTGGTGATTCTGGATTCACAGAACAACCCGGCGAAAGAGCTGGCTAACGTTCAGGACTTAACGGTTCGTGGAACTAAAATTCTGCTGATTAACCCGACTGACTCTGATGCCGTGGGTAACGCCGTGAAGATGGCTAACCAGGCGAAAATTCCGGTTATTACCCTGGATCGTCAGGCTACAAAAGGTGATGTGGTGAGCCACATTGCGTCTGATAACGTGCTGGGCGGTAAAATTGCGGGTGATTACATCGCGAAGAAAGCAGGTGAAGGCGCGAAGGTTATCGAACTGCAGGGGATTGCCGGTACTTCAGCGGCGCGTGAGCGTGGTGAAGGTTTCCAGCAGGCTGTTGCGGCACACAAATTTAACGTACTGGCCAGCCAGCCGGCAGATTTCGACCGCACCAAAGGTCTGAACGTCATGCAGAACCTGCTGACCGCACATCCTGACGTGCAGGCCGTATTTGCCCAGAACGATGAAATGGCGCTGGGTGCGCTGCGCGCACTGCAAACCGCGGGTAAATCTGATGTGATGGTGGTTGGATTTGACGGCACTCCAGATGGCGAAAAAGCAGTAAATGATGGCAAACTGGCTGCGACCATTGCTCAGTTACCGGATCAGATCGGCGCGAAAGGCGTGGAAACTGCGGATAAGGTTCTGAAAGGCGAGAAGGTTCAGGCTAAATATCCGGTTGATCTGAAGCTGGTCATCAAGCAGTAATACCGATTCAGGTCGCTCGCGGCCTGATGGAGACATAAATACGCCATCCCTGGACCTGGTTCTGAGGATGAAAGCGTAAAAAGAAAAGCAGGGCACGCGCCACCCTAACCCGGTGGCGCACTTTACTGGACACTCCGAACATGAAAACCGCAGGCAACCTCGTCGTTCTTGGCAGCATCAATGCCGATCACATCCTCAACCTTAAATCTTTCCCAACGCCTGGTGAAACCGTAACCGGTAGCCATTATCAGGTCGCATTTGGCGGAAAAGGCGCTAATCAGGCTGTTGCTGCGGGTCGTAGTGGCGCGAACATCGCGTTCATTGCCTGTACGGGGGATGACGATATTGGCGAAAGTGTGCGTAAACAGTTGGCCAAAGATAATATCGATATTGCGCCGATCAGCGTCATTTCGGGGGAATCGACCGGTGTGGCACTGATTTTTGTTAATGGTGATGGCGAGAACGTCATTGGCATTCACGCCGGTGCAAACGCAGCCCTTTCTCCTGCGCTGGTGGAAGCACAGCGCGATCGCATTGCGCAGGCCTCCGCCTTACTGATGCAGTTAGAGTCGCCGATCGAAAGCGTGCTGGCTGCGGCAAAAATTGCCCAGCAAAATAAGACCACGGTCGCCCTTAACCCGGCTCCGGCGCGTGAACTTTCTGACGAGCTGTTGGCGCTGGTGGATATTATTACCCCGAATGAAACCGAGGCTGAGAAGCTGACGGGGATCCGGGTAGAAAACGATGAAGATGCGGCCAAAGCAGCGCAGGCATTACACGCGAAAGGGATCCATACTGTACTGATTACTTTAGGTAGTCGCGGAGTGTGGGCCAGCGTGAATGGTGAAGGTCATCGAGTGCCTGGTTTTAAAGTGGACGCCGTTGATACCATCGCTGCCGGGGATACCTTTAACGGCGCATTAATTACAGCGTTACTGGAAGAGACACCGCTGCCTGAAGCGATCCGTTTTGCCCATGCAGCTGCGGCGATTGCGGTCACCCGTAAAGGTGCGCAGCCTTCCGTTCCATGGCGCGAAGAAATAGAAGCGTTTTTAAGTCAACAGAGGTAACGCTTGGCTACAATGAAGGACGTCGCCCGCCTGGCGGGTGTTTCTACGTCGACGGTTTCTCACGTCATCAATAAAGATCGCTTTGTCAGTGAGTCTGTCACTGACAAAGTTGAAGCGGCAATTAAAGAGCTTAACTACGCGCCTTCCGCGCTGGCGCGTAGCCTCAAGTTAAACCAGACCCGCACCATCGGTATGTTAATCACTGCCAGTACCAATCCTTTTTATTCCGAGCTGGTTCGCGGCGTTGAACGTAGCTGTTTTGAACGCGGCTACAGCCTGGTGTTATGCAATACCGAAGGCGATGAACAGCGCATGAACCGCAATCTGGAAACGTTGATGCAAAAACGGGTGGATGGCTTGCTGCTGCTCTGCACGGAAACACATCAGCCTTCCAGAGAGATAATGCAACGCTATCCTTCTATTCCTACCGTGATGATGGACTGGTCGCCCTTTGATGGTGAAAGCGATTTGATTCAGGATAACTCCCTGTTAGGCGGGGACTTAGCCACTCAGCATCTTATCGATAAAGGTTTTACCCGCATTGCCTGTATTACCGGGCCGCTGGATAAAACACCGGCGCGTTTACGTCTGGAAGGATATCGGGCGGCCATGAAGCGAGCGGGCTTGCCGGTCCCGGAAGGTTACGAGATCACTGGTGACTTTGAGTTCGGTGGTGGTTTTGAAGCTATGCAAACGTTGTTATCACATAAACAGCGACCGCAGGCCGTTTTCACCGGGAACGACGCAATGGCCGTCGGCGCGTATCAGGCATTGTATCAGTCAGGATTGCGCATTCCGCAGGATATGGCGGTGGTGGGTTATGATGATATCGAACTGGCACGCTATATGACGCCACCGCTGACGACCATCCATCAACCCAAAGATGAATTGGGCGAACTGGCCATCGATGTGTTAATCCACCGGATGGCGCAGCCCGCATTGCAACAGCAACGCCTGCAACTTACTCCTGTTTTGATGGCGCGGGGGTCGGTTTAGGCTTGTGCCGATCTTTGATCAGGTTACGTCCATCTTTGGCTTTTAGCAGCATAAACATCAGCGCAGAGACAATAGTGATCGCGCCCATGGTTATGAAGGTGTAATGGAACTGTTCAACCGTATTGGTACCTTCCATGCCTTCATAGATCCGCAGGACGGCGGCGCTGATAGCGACCCCTAAACTGATCGACAGTTGCTGCGTAACGGCCAGCACGCTGTTACCGCTGCTGGCGTTCTCATCGGTCAGGTCCGCCAGAGTGATGGTATTCATTGAGGTAAACTGGGTGGACATCGCCATACCTAAAATAAACAACGGTAGGATCAGCATCCAGACCGGCATGGCAGGAGATTGCAAAGCGAATTGCGCAATCATCAGGCCGATAAACACCGTAACACCCACCAGTGTCGTTCTGTAGCCGAGTCGGCGTAGTACCTGTGTCACCATCGATTTTGCCAGTATTGAGCCCAGCGCCGTTGGCGCCATCATGCAACCCGCAATTAGCGCCGGATATCCAAAGCCTACCTGCAGCATCAGCGGCATTAAGAACGGCACACATCCGGTGCCCAGACGCGTGGCAAGGTTTCCAGCGATCCCGACGGAAAAGGTTCTGGTCTTAAATATTGGAAGCGATATAAGCGGCGTTGGGTGACGACGCGCGTGACGAATGTAGGCAAGCAGCAACAGAATACTGGTCACAATAATGCTGAGTGCGACCCAGGTAGCGACAAGCTTCTCACCAAACAGCTCAACACCACTGGAAAACAACACCAGACTCAGGCCAAAGAGGAAGAAACCTGTCATATCAAAGCCGCGGCGCGGCGTGGTGAAGTTCGGCATATATTTGCGTGCATAGAAGATACCCGCCACGCCAATGGGAATATTAATCAGGAAGATCCAGTGCCAACTGGCCCACGTCACCAGAACACCGCCCAATACCGGACCTAAAATTGGGCCCACAAGACCCGGCATGGTCACGAAGTTAAGCACTGGGAGTAGTTCGCTGCGTGGGTAAGCTCGCAATAAAGCCAGACGGGCAACAGGCATCATCATCGCGCCGCCGATGCCCTGGATGACGCGGAAAACTACCAGTTCACTTAAGGAACTGGATAGCGCGCAGGCCAGCGATCCCAGCGTAAACAGGCTCACGGCAATCATAAAGACGCGTCGGGTACCGAACCTGTCTGCCAGCCATCCACTCACCGGGATCAGCATGGCGACCGTCAGGGTATAACTGATAATAGCCGACTGCATGGCGAGTGGAGAGCGGTTAAGGCTGTGCGCTATTGCGGGTAAGGCGGTATTGAGGATAGTGGCGTCTAATGCCTGCATAAAAAAGGCCATGGCTGCTATCCACGGCAGCCCGGCCATACTGCGAGATTTCTTTTCTGACATATATTATTTATCCGGTAGCACGTTCGGTGCTATCAGCAATGCCTGACAGGCGGTGAAGGCGCGATCGCCATCGCTATCCTCTATCGCATCGACAATAGCCTGGTGCAAATCCAGCTTTACCACATCGTTATAGGTAATAGAGGTAAAGTAAGTCTGGTAGACGGAATGGAACAGTGATGCAAAGGAGATAAGGAACGGATTCGCACTCATTTCATAGATGTGCTCATGCCAGGCGATATCAACTTCTATCCAACGGTCGCGCCGGAAATTTCTTTTCAGCTCGACCATCTCTTCCATCAGTGTATTGAGATGCGCTTTCTGTTCTGCCGTCCCGATAGTCGCCGCCAGTAAACAGGCCTGAGGCTCCAGACTGATACGCATCACCAGAAAATGTTTTATGACCTGAGGGAAATTATCTTCCGTCATCCACCAGGTAAGCAGCTCCTGGTCGAGGAAGTTCCAGTTTGCCTGAGGCATGACGCGAGTGCCAATACGCGGGCGTGGTAATACCATACCTTTTGCCGTTAACGTTTTTACCGCTTCTCTTACTGCGGTACGACTCACGCCAAACTGATCGCCCAGCTCTATTTCACCGGGCAGGATAGCACCCGGTGCGTATTCACCTTTTAATATTCGCTGGGCTAGCTTTTCGGCCAGAACGTAGGACAGATTCTTCTGTGCGGCTAGCTGTTGGGCATTTAAAGGCATGAATGTTATTCCTTACTCTTTTTCTTATTCATTAGTATGCCACCAGGAAGTGTGATTGCGGCTGCAAAAACGGCAAATTGCTTATTTTATGGCATGTTAATGGTGTTTTTGGTGAAAAAATACGCACTCGGAAAGTTATTTTAAATTTCCCCTTGTCAGCCTGAAATAACTCCCTATAATGCGCCTCCACTGACACGGAACAACGGATTACACTCCGCCGGGTCAGCGGAGAAAAGCGTAAATAAACGCTTGACTCTGAAGCGGGATAGCGTAATATGCACACCCCGCGCCGCTGAGAAAAAGCGAAGCGGCACTGCTCTTTAACAATT
>NZ_VDAY01000020.1:0-80173 GCF_019584005.1 Citrobacter sp. EC_71 | reverse complement strand
TGTGAAACAATTTATCCTGCCAGAAAAGAGAAAACGGCCCAAAAAAAGGACCGTTCGAATCTCAAAAACCCAGTATCCCGTTCACTCAAAACATCTTAAGTGAACGGTGTTACGCCGGAGCGGGGTTTGCGCGATAAGCGTAAATTAACGCAGCAGAGACAGAACGTTCTGCGTGGTCTGGTTAGCCTGTGCCAGAACAGAAGTACCTGCCTGTTGCAGGATCTGAGCACGAGACATGTTAGACACTTCGGTCGCGTAGTCGGAATCTTCAATACGGCACGGGCAGAAGACAGGTTGTTCACGGTGTTACCGAGGTTGGTGATTGCTGATTCGAAACGGTTCTGAACAGCACCTAACTGGCTACGGAATTTATCTACATCGGATAACGCAGCATCAATTTTATCCAGGGGGTTTACCGTAATATCAGGAGTGACAGCAGTGCCAGCGGTAACTTTACCATCAGCATCAAATGTTGCGGATGTATAGGTAGCATGATCGGTGACTGCATCGGTTGTTCTAATAGCGTAAGCATCTTTGGCATTAACGCCAGTTCCAGTTTTGTATTTTACTAAATCTTGGTTTTTCGCAAAACCTGTCTCAGCATCTACTTTAACTGTCTTGCCTACTGTTTTAACTTCTACAGGATTTGCTGCCGGAGTATATTCAGCTCCTGTAGAATCGTATGTTACCGTGCCTTTTGTGCTATCAACCTTGGCTTCGTAATTCTTAGCGTTAATAGTAACATATGTTTTACCATCATCATCTGTCATAAGTTTGCCGCCGGTTACTGCTGCTCCCCCCAAATCTTTGAGCATGCTTTCATCAAAAGTAGCGTTTACATTCAATGATGTGCCATTTGAAACGGTGTTTGCCATTTTGGTAACATCGAGCTTATCTAGCCCCAGCGTTGAAGAGTCGATTTTTTTCAGATCAATAGAAATTGTTTCATTATCATTCGCGCCAACCTGAATAGTCAACTTACCATCTTTACTCAACACTTTCGTACCATTGAAATCGGTCTGTTCAGCTACGCGATTGATTTCAGACAAGCGTTGGTTAATTTCATCTTGAATAGAGGTTAAATCAGAACCAGAGTT
This sequence comes from Citrobacter sp. EC_71, assembly GCF_019584005.1. NCBI lineage: Bacteria > Pseudomonadati > Pseudomonadota > Gammaproteobacteria > Enterobacterales > Enterobacteriaceae > Citrobacter > Citrobacter sp. EC_71. Next base: position 79,076 of record NZ_VDAY01000020.1, on the reverse strand, counting down.
CGTTCCGTTCGCCGCCTGCACGGACAGCTCACGCACACGCTGCAGGTTGTTGTTGATTTCGTTCAGCGCACCTTCAGTGGTCTGTGCGATAGAAATACCGTCGTTGGCGTTACGGGACGCCTGAGTCAGGCCTTTGATGTTAGATGTGAAACGGTTGGCAATCGCCTGACCAGCAGCATCGTCTTTGGCGCTGTTGATACGCAGACCAGAGGACAGACGCTCGATAGCGGAGCTCAGAGAGGACTGAGATTTGTTCAGGTTGTTTGGGTCAACAGCGACAGGCTGTTTGTATTGATGACTTGTGCCATGATCTTTTCCTTATCAATTACAACTCGATGTTATTGGGCTGTTGCCCACGGTTTCTCACCGTAACCCATGTATCGGCACCTTAAATTCGAACTTTAGAAAATTTTTTCTTTCCGCTCTCTTTTTTCTTAGCCCGTGAAATACCCTCTTTATGCACCACTATTCCGCGCATTATTTTGACAAAACTATCATTAAACTTTGCGCGCAGATTGCCGATAACCCGCTTAACAATTGTTTGCAATCACAAGGAATCGGGCATGGCTTCATTTACATCATTAGGCGTAGGCTCAGGCTTACCACTGGACACGTTGCTAAACAACCTGACTATTGCTGAGAAAAAACGTTTAAATCCAATCACTCAGCAACAAACCGACAATACCGCCCGTCTGACGGCTTACGGTACGCTGAAGAGTGCGCTGGAAAAATTCCAGACGGCCAATACCGCGTTAAATAAACCGGAGCTGTTCAGAAGCAGTAACGTGACCAGCAGCACTGAAGATCTGAAAGTCACCACCGAAGCTGGCGCGGCACCGGGAATTTATACCATCAGCGTCACGCAGCTGGCGCAGGCGCAGTCTCTGAGCACCTCATCGGTTGCTTCCAGCAAAGAGACGCTGGGTGATGGTTCTGCTACCCGTACAATTAAGATTGAGCAGCCGGGTCGTAAAGAGCCGCTGGAGATTAAACTGTCGCAAGACAAAACCACGCTGGATGATATCAGTAAGGCGATTAACGATACCGATAGCGGAATCTCCGCCAGTATCGTGAAGGTGAAAGATGGCGAATTCAAACTGGTGCTGACCGCAGCAGAAGGTCTGGACAGCAAAATGACCATCTCTGTTGACGGCGACAGCAAGCTTAACGACCTGCTGGCTTACGACAGTGACACTGGCACCGGTAAAATGGACGAGCTGGTGGTTGCGCAAAACGCCAAATTAACCATGAACGGGATTCCTATTGAACGTCAGAGTAACAAAGTCACCGATGCCCCGCAGGGGGTGACGCTGGAACTGACCAAAAAGGTCACCGACGCGCGTGTCACCGTCACGAAAAGCAATGAGAAAGCTACGGAAGCAATTAAAGGCTGGGTGGATGCCTATAACTCACTGATCGATACCTTTAATACGTTGACCAAATATAAAGCCGTTGATCAAGGTGCTGAAGGACAGGACAAAGACAACGGTGCCCTGGTGGGTGATAGCGTAGTACGTATGATCCAGACTGGTATCCGTGCGCAGTTTGCTAACTCCGGCAGCGAAGGCGCCTTTAAGACGCTGAACGAAATTGGCATCAAGCAAGATGGCAAAACCGGCAAGATGACCATCGATGACACCAAACTGAAAAAAGCGCTGGACGAAAACACCGCTTCGGTACGTGAGTTGTTGGCTGGCGACGGCAAAGAAACCGGGATCACCACCAAAATTGCCGCTGAAGTAAAAAGTTATTTGGCTGATGACGGCATTATCGACAGTGCACAAGACAGCATTAATGCGACGCTGAAAAAACTGACCAAACAATACCTGTCAGTCAGCGCTAGTATTGACGACATGGTTGCGCGATATACGGCGCAGTTTACCCAGCTCGATAGCATGATGAGCAAGCTGAATAACACCAGTACCTATCTGGGCCAACAATTTACAGCGATGAATAAATCCTGATAACACGAGGTAAGCATGTATACCGCGAGCGGTACCAAAGCCTATGCACAGGTCAGCATAGAGAGTGGCGTGATGAGCGCCAATCCGCATCAGTTGATCGAAATGTTGTTTGATGGTGCGAACAGCGCCCTGGTGCGCTCTCGCCTGTTTATGCAACAGGGCGATATCGTCGCCAAAGGCGAGGCGTTAAGTAAAGCCATTAATATTATCGACAATGGTCTGAAAGCAGGTCTGGATCAGGAAAATGGCGGTGAAATCGCCACCAACCTGTCTGCGCTCTATGACTATATGATTCGCCGTTTACTGCAAGCCAACTTGCGTAATGATTGTCAGGCTATTGAAGAAGTCGAAGGGTTGCTCGGCAACATTGCGGAAGCCTGGAAACAGATCTCACCGAAAGCGTCGTCCCAGGAGTCTCGTTAATGACCTCAGCCGTGGAGTTTATCAACCGTTGGCAGCGCATCGCGCTACTCAGTCACTCGCTGCTGGAACTGGCGCAGCGGGGTGAGTGGGACCTTTTACTGGAACAGGAAGTTAGCTATCTGCAAAGTATTGAAGTGGTCATGGAAGAGCAAACTCCACCTGGCATTACGAGAAGTATTCAGGACTTAGTGGCCGGGTATATTAAACAGACGCTGGATAACGAACAGTTGCTCAAAACACTGTTGCAGCAGCGGCTGGATGAACTTAGCAACCTCATCGGTCAGTCGACGCGCCAGAAGACGCTCAATAACGCCTATGGCCGTCTTTCCGGCATGCTGTTAGTGCCCGACGCCCCCACCGCCCCGCAATAATTTTCTGTTAAATCTGAATAATCTTCCATACTCCAGAGGTCGGCCAAACGACTTCTGGAGCACGGAAGATGAAAAATCCCACGTTATTGCAGTATTTTCACTGGTATTACCCCGATGGGGGGCAACTCTGGCCCGAGCTTGCCGAACGCGCAGGCGGACTCAATGATATCGGCATCAATATGGTGTGGCTGCCCCCCGCCTATAAAGGCGCATCCGGCGGTTATTCCGTTGGCTACGACTCGTACGATCTGTTTGACCTGGGCGAGTTTGACCAGAGGGGAACCATCCCCACCAAATATGGCGATAAAAACCAGCTGCTGGCGGCAATTGACGCGCTGAAACACAACGACATCGCCGTACTGCTCGACGTGGTGGTTAACCACAAAATGGGCGCAGATGAGAAAGAAAAGATTCGCGTCCAGCGGGTTAACGCCGACGATCGCACGCAAATAGAGGATGAAATCATCGAATGTGAGGCCTGGACGCGCTATACCTTCCCCGCCCGCGCAGGCCAGTATTCACAATTCATTTGGGATTTTAAATGCTTCAGCGGCATTGACCATATCGAGAACCCCACCGAAGACGGCATTTTCAAAATCGTTAACGATTACACCGGTGAAGGCTGGAACGATCAGGTGGACGATGAACTGGGTAATTTTGATTATCTGATGGGCGAAAACATCGATTTTCGTAATCACGCCGTGACCGAGGAGATCAAATACTGGGCGCGCTGGGTGATGGAGCAAACCCAGTGCGACGGCTTTCGTTTAGATGCGGTGAAACATATTCCGGCATGGTTTTATAAAGAGTGGATTGAACACGTACAGGAAGTCGCCCCCAAGCCATTGTTTATTGTCGCGGAATACTGGTCCCACGAGGTCGACAAGCTGCAAACCTACATTAACCAGGTGGAGGGGAAAACCATGCTGTTCGACGCCCCTTTGCAGATGAAATTCCACGAGGCCTCCCGTCAGGGCCGCGATTACGACATGAGCCAGATTTTCACCGACACGTTAGTCGAGGCCGATCCGTTTCATGCCGTCACGCTGGTTGCCAATCATGACACCCAGCCATTGCAGGCGCTGGAAGCCCCTGTCGAGGCGTGGTTTAAGCCGCTGGCCTATGCGTTGATCCTGCTGCGGGAAAACGGCGTACCGTCGGTGTTTTATCCTGACCTCTACGGAGCGCATTACGAAGACACCGGCGGCGATGGCGAAACCTATCCTATCGACATGCCAATTATCGAACAGCTTGCCGAACTGATCCTCGCCCGCCAGCGCTTCGCCCACGGCGTACAGACGCTCTTCTTCGATCATCCTAACTGTATCGCTTTTAGCCGCAGCGGAACGGACGAAGATCCCGGCTGTGTGGTGGTGCTGTCTAACGGCGATGACGGGGAAAAAACCATCAATCTGGGGGCGAATTACGGTAATAAAACCTGGCGCGATTATTTGGGAAATCGCGAAGAAAGCGTGGTGACCGATGAAAACGGGGAAGCGACGTTTTTCTGCAACGGCGGTAGCGTCAGCGTGTGGGTGATTGAAGACGTGTTGTAATACTCAACCCCGGTGGCTACTGGCTACCGGGGCGTGCTGCTTATGGCAGCGGTGTGGCCAGCGGCGTTTTCGTTAACGCGTCAGCGCACTCCTGCGTCGGGCGATCCACTCGTTGCAGCGTCATGCCATCATACTCCAGCGTATTGCCTTCGCGCTCAATCTCATACAGCTCACGTTTCACCGTCACGTTGGTGAGATCGCCGGAAATCATCGTCAGTTTCCCCGGCAGGGCAATGACCCGCTGCCACTGGCGACAATCCAGCGTGTCACCCTCTTTCGTCACTACCAGGCTGGCAATGGCTTCCGGGCTGACCAGGCTACGTTGCGGTCCTTTTGACTGCCAGTAACCTTCCAGACCGGCTGGCGCGGGCGTTTTCACCACGTCGTTATAATTCTCTACTTCGGCGCATCCGCTCAACGCCAGAAATACCCCAACGATTGCTAATTTTTTCATCATTCATCCTGCATGCGAAGAAAATGGGATTGTGGCATTAAAGGCCTGATGCCGCCAGCCTTTCGGTGGCATTGAGAAAGATTGATCCAGACGGTGTTACCTCTTATTACTCATAGTCAAAAATTCTGATCGGTGTAGTATCCACACTTCTTGTTACATACCTTCTGAGTTCAGAGGCAAAACGCATGTCATGGCAACACTTCAAACAGGCCTGGTTAATTAAATTTTGGGCCCCTGCCCCTGCGGTCATCGCAGCGGGTATTCTCTCTACTTACTATTTCGGCATTACGGGAACCTTCTGGGCCGTGACCGGTGAATTCACCCGTTGGGGTGGTCAAATCCTGCAATTATTTGGCGTTCACGCCGAAGAGTGGGGTTACTACAAGCTGATCCATCTTGAAGGCTCCCCCCTGACCCGCATCGACGGTATGATGATCCTCGGTATGTTCGGCGGCTGTTTTGCTGCCGCACTCTGGGCCAACAACGTCAAACTTCGCATGCCGCGCAGTCGGATACGCATCATGCAGGCGATAGTCGGCGGGATTATTGCCGGATTCGGCGCCCGTCTGGCGATGGGGTGTAACCTGGCCGCGTTCTTCACCGGCATTCCACAGTTCTCGCTACACGCCTGGTTTTTTGCGCTGGCAACAGCCATTGGCTCGTGGTTTGGCGCACGTTTTACCCTGCTGCCGATATTCCGTATTCCGGTCAAAATGCAGAAAGTCTCCGCCGCTTCCCCGCTGACGCAAAAACCGGATCAGGCGCGTCGCCGTTTTCGCCTCGGCATGCTGGTGTTTATCGCCATGATCGGCTGGGCGCTACTCACCGCAATGGATAAACCCAAGCTCGGCCTGGCGATGCTGTTCGGCGTCGGGTTCGGTCTGCTGATTGAACGGGCGCAAATCTGCTTCACTTCAGCCTTCCGCGACCTGTGGATTTCCGGTCGTACCCATATGGCAAAAGCGATCATCTTCGGGATGGCGGTCAGCGCCATCGGTATTTTTAGTTATGTGCAGTTAGGCGTCGAGCCGAAGATTATGTGGGCGGGTCCAAATGCAGTGATCGGTGGCTTGTTGTTTGGCTTCGGTATTGTTTTAGCGGGCGGGTGTGAAACCGGCTGGATGTACCGCGCCGTTGAAGGTCAGGTACATTACTGGTGGGTTGGTCTGGGCAATGTAATTGGCTCGACCATTCTGGCCTACTACTGGGATGATTTTGCGCCAGCCCTCGCCACCAACTGGGATAAGGTGAATCTGCTCAACACCTTTGGTCCGCTCGGTGGCTTGCTGGTGACCTATCTGCTGTTATTTACCGCGCTGATGCTCATCATTGGCTGGGAAAAACGTTTCTTCCGCCGTGCAGGGCTGACGCCTGCCAAGGAGTCTGTATGAAAAATATCGTGCCTGATTATCGCCTGGATATGGTCGGCGAACCATGTCCGTACCCGGCAGTTGCCACGCTGGAAGCGATGCCGCAATTGAAGAAAGGGGAAATTCTGGAAGTGGTGAGCGACTGCCCGCAGTCAATCAATAATATTCCACTGGATGCGCGCAATCACGGCTATAAGGTGCTGGATATTCAGCAGGATGGCCCAACGATTCGCTATTTGATTCAGAAGTAACTGTTTGCCGGATGGCCTGCGCTCATCCGGCCGACATTATCTGCACGTTGTCCCTACACCTGCATCGACATGACTTCCTGATACGCCGATACCAGTTTATTACGTACCTGAATCCCCATCTGCATCGACACCGATGCTTTTTGCATATCGGTCATCACATCATTCAGCGCAATACCCGGTTCACCGAGGGTAAATTTCTCAGCCTGGACACGGGACGCGGTCTGCACATCGCTGATTCTGTCTAACGCCGCATGCAACTGACCGGCAAAACTCACGGTCGGTTGTGGCTGCATATCCTGCATTTTTGCTGACATCGCCGTGGTTTGTAACTGGCTGATGACCCCTTCAATCCCCTGTATTGCCGACATTCTGATCCCCTGGATGAATTTTCACATAGCTGAGATTACCAGTTAGTCAATAAGATAAAGGCGTTAAATAACGATAAAAAACCACGGTTTTTAACCCATAGAAAAATTCGAAACCGCAAATAATGAGACCGTGAATTTTTCGAGTTTGCTGACCCGGGAGTGAGTCTTGTTCCACTTTGCAAAAAACGCCGTCCACGATAAGCCACGAGGTGCGAGATGAGTGCGACAGCATCGACTGCAACCCAGCTTAAACCTCTCGAGTGGTTAAATCGCCTGCGCGCGAATCCCAGAATTCCTCTGATTGTTGCAGGAGCCGCTGCCGTCGCTATCGTCGTGGCGATGGTTCTATGGGCCAAAGCGCCCGACTACCGCACCTTGTTCAGCAATCTTTCCGATCAGGATGGTGGCGCGATTGTCACCCAACTGACGCAGATGAACGTTCCCTATCGTTTTACTGAGGGAAGCGGCGCTATTGAAGTTCCGGCCGATAAAGTCCACGAGCTGCGCTTGCGTCTGGCGCAGCAAGGCCTACCGAAAGGTGGAGCCGTTGGCTTTGAGCTGCTGGATCAGGAAAAGTTTGGTATCAGCCAGTTTAGTGAGCAGGTCAACTACCAGCGCGCGCTGGAAGGTGAATTAGCCCGCACTATTGAAACCCTGGGCCCGGTAAAACGTGCCCGCGTGCATCTGGCGATGCCTAAACCTTCGCTGTTTGTACGTGAGCAAAAAGCGCCTTCGGCCTCCGTCACCGTTAATCTGGAACCGGGTCGAGCGCTGGATGAAGGTCAAATCAGCGCGGTCACGCATTTGGTCTCCAGCGCTGTTGCAGGCTTACCGCCGGGCAACGTGACGCTGGTCGACCAGGCGGGTCATCTGTTAACCCAGTCGAACACCAGCAGCCGCGATCTCAACGATGCGCAGTTGAAATACGCCAGCGACGTCGAAAGCCGCGTGCAGCGCCGGATCGAATCGATCCTGTCGCCAATTGTCGGCAACGGTAATGTCCATGCACAAGTCACCGCGCAACTGGATTTTGCCAATAAAGAGCAAACCGAAGAGCAATACCGTCCAAACGGTGATGAGTCCCAGGCCGTGCTGCGCTCGCGCCAGTTAAACGTCAGTGAGCAGGTTGGTAGCGGAGCGCCTGGCGGCGTACCGGGCGCATTGTCTAATCAGCCAGCGCCGGCTAATACCGCGCCAATCGCCAATCCCCCGGCGAATCAGCAAAATGCGCAAACCACGCAGACAACGAATAACAGTAACAATGCCGGTCCGCGCAGTACGCAGCGCAATGAAACCAGCAACTATGAAGTCGACCGTACCATTCGCCACACCAAAATGAACGTTGGCGATGTGCAGCGTCTCTCAGTTGCCGTCGTGGTCAACTATAAAACGCTGCCAGACGGCAAACCGCTGCCGTTAACTGCCGAACAGATGAAACAGATTGAAGATCTGACCCGCGAGGCGATGGGTTTCTCCGACAAACGTGGCGATACCCTGAACGTGGTGAACTCTCCGTTCACAGCGACCGACGATTCCATGGGTGAGCTTCCGTTCTGGAAACAGCCGTTCTTTATTGATCAGTTAATGTCCGCAGGTCGTTGGTTGCTGGTTCTGCTGGTCGCCTGGCTCCTGTGGCGCAAAGCCGTTCGCCCGCAATTGGTCCGTCGCAGCGAGGAAGCCAAAGCCGCACAAGAACAAACGCGAATCCGTCAGGAAACCGAAGAAGCGGTAGAAGTTCGCCTCAGCAAAGACGAACAGACCCAGCAACGTCGCACGAACCAGCGCCTGGGCGCAGAAGTCATGAGCCAGCGTATTCGTGAAATGTCAGATAACGATCCGCGCGTCGTGGCGCTGGTCATTCGTCAGTGGATGAGTAACGATCATGAGTAATGCCCTTACCGGTACCGATAAAAGCGTCATCCTGCTGATGACCATTGGCGAAGATCGCGCGGCGGAGGTGTTTAAGCACCTTTCCACGCGCGAAGTTCAGGCGCTCAGTACGGCGATGGCCAACGTACGCCAGATCTCCAACAAACAGTTGACGGAAGTGCTGGCGGAGTTTGAACAAGAAGCCGAACAATTTGCCGCGCTAAACATTAACGCTAACGAATATCTGCGCTCGGTGCTGGTGAAAGCGCTGGGTGAAGAACGCGCGTCCAGCCTGCTGGAAGATATTCTGGAAACCCGCGATACCACCAGCGGCATTGAAACGCTCAACTTTATGGAGCCGCAAAGCGCCGCCGATCTTATCCGCGACGAACATCCACAGATTATCGCCACCATTCTGGTGCACCTCAAACGGGGCCAGGCTGCCGATATTCTGGCGCTGTTCGACGAACGTTTACGTCACGACGTCATGCTGCGTATCGCCACTTTCGGCGGCGTACAGCCTGCCGCGCTGGCGGAATTAACCGAAGTATTGAATGGCCTGCTCGACGGCCAGAACCTCAAGCGCAGCAAAATGGGCGGCGTGAGAACGGCGGCGGAAATCATCAACCTGATGAAAACCCAGCAGGAAGAAGCCGTTATTACCGCCGTGCGCGAATTCGACGGCGAACTGGCGCAGAAAATTATCGACGAGATGTTCCTGTTCGAAAACCTGGTGGACGTCGACGATCGCAGTATCCAGCGTCTGCTGCAGGAAGTGGATTCCGAATCGCTGCTGATTGCCCTGAAAGGCGCCGAACAGCCGCTACGCGAGAAGTTCCTGCGCAACATGTCGCAACGTGCTGCCGATATTCTACGCGACGACCTCGCCAACCGTGGTCCGGTGCGTTTGTCGCAGGTAGAAAACGAACAGAAAGCGATTCTGCTTATTGTGCGTCGTCTGGCGGAAACCGGCGAGATGGTGATCGGCAGCGGCGAGGATACCTATGTCTAACGAACTGCCGTGGAAAGTCTGGACCCCGGACGATCTCGCCCCACCGATGGCGGAGTTCGTGCTGGCCGACCACAGTGAAACACCGCTGTCAGAAGAGACCGCCGAGCCGGAACTCTCTGCAGAGCAACAGCTTGAGCAGCAGCTCGCGCAGTTGCAAATGCAGGCCCATGAGCAAGGTTATAACGCCGGTCTGGCGGAAGGTCGACAAAAAGGCCACGAACAAGGCTATCAGGAAGGACTGAATCAGGGCCTGGAGCAAGGCCAGAACCAGGCGCGCGCACAGCATGCGCCAATCACTGCCCGTATGCAGCAACTGGTGAGCGAATTTCAGAATACGCTGGACGCACTGGACAGCGTTATCGCCTCGCGCCTGATGCAAATGGCGCTGGAGGCGGCGCGTCAGGTGATAGGTCAGACGCCTGTCGTGGATAACGCGGCGCTGATTAAACAAATTCAACAGCTGTTACAGCAGGAACCGCTGTTCAGCGGTAAACCGCAGCTGCGCGTACATCCGGACGATCTCCAGCGGGTGGAAGAGATGCTCGGTGCGACCCTCAGTCTGCACGGCTGGCGGCTGCGCGGCGATCCCACGTTGCATCACGGCGGCTGTAAAGTCTCTGCCGACGAAGGCGATCTGGATGCCAGCGTCGCTACACGCTGGCAAGAGCTCTGCCGTCTGGCCGCGCCAGGAGTCGTGTAATGACCACTCGTCTGACTCGCTGGCTCAATACGCTGGACAACTTCGAAGAGAAAATGTCGCTGCTGCCTGCGGTGCGTCGCTACGGGCGTCTGACCCGCGCCACCGGACTGGTGCTGGAAGCCACCGGATTACAGCTGCCGCTGGGCGCCACCTGCGTCATTGAACGCCAGGACGGCAACGAAACTCAGGAAGTTGAAAGTGAAGTCGTGGGCTTTAACGGTCAGCGACTGTTTCTGATGCCGCTCGAGGAGGTCGAAGGCGTTCTACCCGGCGCGCGCGTGTACGCGAAGAATATTGCCGGAGAAGGTCTGCAAAGCGGGAAACAATTACCGCTGGGTCCTGCTCTGCTGGGCCGGGTGCTCGACGGCAGCGGCAAACCGCTCGACGGTCTGCCCGCGCCGGACACCACCGAAACCGGGGCGCTGATGACGCCGCCGTTTAACCCGCTGCAGCGTACACCTATTGAACACGTACTGGATACCGGCGTGCGCCCCATTAACGCGTTGTTAACCGTCGGGCGCGGTCAGCGTATGGGACTTTTCGCGGGTTCGGGCGTCGGTAAAAGCGTCCTGCTTGGCATGATGGCGCGTTATACCCAGGCAGATGTCATCGTCGTCGGGCTGATTGGCGAACGTGGCCGCGAAGTTAAAGATTTTATTGAAAATATTCTCGGCGCTGACGGTCGCGCACGCTCGGTGGTGATTGCCGCTCCGGCAGACGTTTCACCGCTGTTACGTATGCAAGGCGCGGCCTACGCCACGCGCATCGCCGAAGATTTCCGCGATCGTGGACAGCACGTATTGCTGATTATGGATTCCCTCACCCGCTATGCGATGGCGCAACGTGAGATCGCGCTGGCGATCGGCGAGCCGCCAGCAACCAAAGGCTATCCACCGTCAGTATTCGCCAAATTACCGGCGCTGGTGGAACGTGCCGGAAACGGTATTCACGGCGGCGGTTCAGTTACCGCGTTTTACACCGTCCTGACCGAGGGTGACGATCAGCAGGACCCGATTGCCGATTCGGCACGCGCAATTCTGGACGGCCACATTGTGCTGTCCCGCCATCTGGCCGAGGCTGGTCATTACCCGGCCATCGATATAGAAGCCTCGATCAGCCGCGCCATGACTGCGCTCATTAGTGAACAGCACTATGCGCGGGTGCGTAATTTTAAACAGTTGCTATCCAGCTTCCAGCGTAACCGCGACCTGGTCAGCGTGGGGGCGTATGCCAAAGGCAGCGATCCGATGTTGGATAAAGCCATCGCCTTATGGCCACAACTGGAAGCATTTTTACAGCAAGGCATTTTTGAACGGGCTGACTGGGAAGATTCCCTGCACGCTTTAGAACTGATTTTCCCTGGTGTGTGATTGAGCAGGAGAGCATAGGTCATGGCACAACATGGTGCATTAGCAACGCTGAAAGACCTGGCTGAGAAAGAGGTAGAAGACGCCGCTGTCTTATTGGGAGAGATGCGTCGTGGCTGTCAGCAGGCGGAAGAACAGTTGAAAATGTTGATCGATTATCAGCATGAGTACCGTAACAATCTGAATAACGATATGGGTCAGGGTATTACCAGTAATCGCTGGATTAACTATCAGCAGTTTATTCAGACCCTGGAAAAAGCGATTGAGCAACATCGCCAGCAGCTCAATCAATGGACACAGAAAGTGGACCAGGCGCTGAACAGTTGGCGCGATAAAAAACAACGGTTGCAGGCGTGGCAGACTCTGCAGGACAGACAAACCTCGGCGGCGTTACTCGCCGAAAACCGTCTGGATCAGAAAAAAATGGATGAATTTGCTCAGCGTGCAGCTATGAGGAAACCCGAATGATTACTTTACCCCAACTGATTACCACCGACACCGACGTAGCCGCAGGTCTTCAGTCAGGCAAAGCGGTAGATTCACCCGAGGATTTTTTAGCGCTGCTGGCTGGCGCATTAGGTGCGGACGACGCGCAGGGTAAAGGCGCGCCATTGACGCTTGCCGACTTGCAGGCGGCGGGCAGTAAACTGCAAAAAGGGTTGCTGCAAAAAAATGGTGATGTCACCCAGGCGGTCAAGTTAACCGATCTGCTGGCGCAAAAAGAGATGCAAACCGATGCTTCTCTTGCCGACATGACAGACGCGCAGCAACTGTTGTCAGCGCTGACGCCGTCGCTGAAAGTGAATGCCCTGACAACACTGGGCAAAGTTGCTCCGCAGGATGAAAAAAACACCACGCTCAGCGATGACGATCTCGCCAACCTGAGCGCGCTGTTCGCCATGCTGCCGGGACAACCGCTGGCGACGCCTGCCGTCGACAGCCCCCCTGCCCCCGTTGATGCCACGCTTTCGGCGTTGTCTCGAGGCACGGCACATGGCGCTATCACCGATAACGCGGCCGAGCTGCTGCCCGGTGACGCCAAAAAAGGTAAAGCGGATATTGCCTCTCCTGGCAGCAGCCTGGATCAGACAAACAATCCGCCGCTAACCCCCCTGACGGCAGCGGCGGCGACCAGAGCAGAAATTGACAGCGCCCCCTCGCCGACCAGCATTGGCGTGACGGCTGCTCCGTTAAGTGGCCCACAGACACATGCTCAGCCGTTACCCACCGCCGCGCCGGTGCTAAGCGCTCCGTTGGGTAGTCAGGAATGGCAGCAATCATTGAGTCAGCACGTCACACTATTCACGCGTCAGGGCCAGCAGAGCGCAGAGCTGCGCCTGCATCCACAGGATCTGGGTCAGGTGCACATTTCCATTAAGCTGGATGACAACCTCGCACAGCTGCAAATGGTATCACCACACAGTCACGTGCGCGCCGCGCTGGAAGCCGCGTTACCGATGCTGCGTACGCAGTTGGCTGACAGTGGGATCCAGTTGGGACAAAGCAACATCAGCAGTGAGAGCTTTGCCGGACAACAGCAGTCTTCCGGGCAGCAACAGCAGGCGGGTCGTGCTCAGGGACAAGATATTTTTGCCGCTGAAGATGACACCATCCTGGCAACGCCAGCCTCACTGCAAGCCGCTGCCCGCGGTGATGGCGCAGTAGACATCTTCGCCTAACGCCAGAGGTAGCATGATTATCCGCGTCTTTTCCACGCTTTGTCGTGGACAGGACACGGGATAATCAGCCCATAAGCTGTACCGAAACAGGAAGCCCGTATCTGATGACTGACTCCGCGATTAACAAAAAAAGTAAACGCGCTATTTGGATCCCTCTGCTGGTATTAATTACCCTCGCCGCCTGCGCAACTGCGGGATATAGCTACTGGCGCATGCAGCAGCAGCCGTCCGCCAGCGTCAAAGCGGAACCGGCTCCACCGCCTGCCCCGGTATTCTTTGCGCTGGATACCTTTACCGTCAATCTGGGCGATGCGGACCGCGTGCTGTATATCGGTATCACGTTGCGCATGAAAGACGAGGCGACACGTGCGCGTCTGAATGAATATTTGCCGGAAGTACGCAGCCGCTTGCTGCTGCTGTTTTCTCGTCAAAATGCGGCTACGCTCGCCACCGAGGAAGGTAAACAACAGCTGATTACCGCCATCAAAGAGACGCTCGCGACTCCGCTCGTTGTCGGGCAGCCAAAACAGGTTGTCACCGACGTTCTTTATACAGCTTTTATTCTGCGGTAAAGACATGGGCGACAGTATTCTTTCTCAGGCTGAAATCGACGCATTGCTGAATGGCGATAGCGAAACCAAAGACGAACCCATTACCGGTATCGCAAAAGAGAGCGATATTCGTCCTTATGATCCCAACACCCAACGCCGCGTGGTGCGTGAGCGTTTACAGGCGCTGGAGATCATTAACGAACGCTTCGCGCGCCAGTTCCGTATGGGATTATTTAACCTGTTGCGCCGTAGCCCGGATATTACCGTGGGGGCGATTCGTATCCAGCCGTATCACGAATTTGCGCGTAACTTACCGGTGCCGACCAACCTGAACTTAATCCACCTCAAGCCGCTGCGCGGTACGGGTCTGGTGGTGTTCTCACCAAGTCTGGTATTTATCGCTGTTGATAACCTGTTCGGCGGCGATGGACGCTTTCCGACGAAAGTGGAAGGTCGCGAATTTACGCATACTGAACAGCGCGTGATCAACCGCATGCTGAAGCTGGCGCTTGAAAGCTACAGCGACGCGTGGAAGGCCATCAATCCGCTGGAAGTGGAATACGTTCGTTCCGAGATGCAGGTGAAATTTACCAATATCACCACCTCGCCTAACGACATTGTGGTGAACACCCCGTTCCACGTTGAAATTGGCAACCTGACCGGTGAATTTAACATTTGTCTGCCATTCAGCATGATTGAACCATTGCGCGAGCTGCTGGTGAATCCACCGCTGGAAAACTCACGTAATGAAGATCAGAACTGGCGCAATAATCTGGTGCGTCAGGTTCAGCATTCTGAGCTGGAGCTGGTGGCAAACTTTGCCGACATTCCGCTGCGGCTTTCCCAGATTTTAAAGCTGAAACCCGGCGATGTACTGCCGATTGAAAAACCTGACCGCATTATTGCTCATGTGGACGGCGTGCCTGTACTGACCAGCCAGTATGGCACCGTGAACGGTCAGTATGCGTTACGCGTAGAACATCTGATAAACCCGATTTTGAATTCGCTGAATGAGGAACAGCCCAAATGAGTGATATGAATAATCCGTCCGATGAGAACACTGGCGCATTGGACGATCTGTGGGCTGACGCGTTAAACGAGCAAAAAACCACGACCACCAAAAGTGCGGCCGATGCGGTATTCCAGCAGTTAGGCGGCGGCGACGTCAGTGGTGCTTTGCAGGACATCGACCTGATCATGGACATTCCGGTCAAACTGACCGTTGAACTGGGCCGTACCCGCATGACCATCAAAGAGCTGCTGCGTCTGACGCAGGGTTCCGTTGTCGCGCTGGATGGTCTGGCGGGCGAACCGCTGGATATCCTGATCAACGGTTATCTGATCGCCCAGGGTGAAGTGGTGGTGGTCGCGGATAAATACGGCGTGCGTATCACCGACATTATCACTCCATCAGAACGTATGCGTCGTCTGAGCCGTTAATCATGAACACCCAGGCAACAGTTTCTCAGCCAGCCGCCGTCCCCGGCTCACCACTGGTGCAGGTAAGCGGTGCGCTGCTTGGGATCATCGTGTTGATCCTGGCGGCAGCCTGGGTCATTAAACGCCTGGGCTTTGCCCCCAAAAGCAACGGTACGCGAGGGCTGAGGGTTGCGGCAAGTACCTCACTGGGCCCACGTGAGCGCGTGGTGATTGTTGAGGTTGAAGATGCGCGCCTGGTGCTGGGCGTCACGGCCTCGCAAATTAACATATTGCACACCCTGCCCCCGGCACCTGCCGATGCAGAAGAAAAACCGGCCTCCCCTGCGGATTTCCAGGCCATGATGAAGAGTTTGCTCAAGCGTCCCGGGAGATCCTGATGCGCCGTTTGTTTTCCATCACGCTGGCAGGCTTATGGCTTTTCAGTCCAGTCGCCCTCGCCCAACTGCCGGGTCTGGTCAGTCAACCGCTGCCAGGCGGCGGACAAAGCTGGTCATTGCCTGTACAGACGCTGGTGTTTATCACCTCACTGACGTTCCTGCCTGCCATTTTATTGATGATGACCAGCTTCACCCGCATCATCATCGTTTTCGGTTTGTTGCGAAATGCGTTGGGAACGCCATCTGCGCCCCCCAACCAGGTGCTACTGGGCCTGGCGCTATTTTTGACTTTTTTCATCATGTCGCCAGTAATCGATAAAATCTACGTTGACGCGTACCAGCCGTTCAGCGAAGAGAAGATCTCCATGCAGGAAGCCATGGAGAAAGGCGCCCAACCGTTGCGCGAGTTTATGTTGCGCCAAACCCGTGAAGCCGATCTGGCGCTGTTCGCCCGTCTGGCAAACAGCGGTCCCTTACAGGGGCCCGAAGCCGTACCGATGCGAATTTTGCTTCCGGCTTATGTCACCAGTGAATTGAAAACCGCCTTCCAGATAGGCTTTACCATTTTTATCCCGTTTCTGATTATCGATCTGGTTATCGCCAGCGTGCTGATGGCGCTCGGGATGATGATGGTGCCGCCCGCCACGATCGCGTTACCGTTTAAGCTGATGCTGTTTGTGTTGGTGGACGGTTGGCAGTTGCTTGTCGGCTCGCTGGCACAAAGCTTTTACAGTTAGAGGCGCGAAATGACACCTGAATCGGTCATGATGATGGGGACAGAAGCGATGAAGGTCGCTCTGGCCCTTGCTGCACCTTTGCTGTTGGTGGCCCTCGTCACAGGTCTTATCATCAGCATTTTGCAGGCGGCGACCCAGATTAACGAAATGACGCTGTCCTTCATTCCCAAAATTGTTGCGGTGTTTATTGCCATCATTGTTGCCGGCCCGTGGATGCTTAACCTGCTGCTCGACTATGTGCGTACGCTGTTCAGCAATTTACCGTATATCATCGGGTAGACAACGTTATGTTGCAGGTGACCAGCGTTGAGTGGATGCAGTGGCTAAATCTTTACTTCTGGCCGTTGCTGCGCATTCTGGCGCTCATCTCCACGGCCCCCATTCTCAGCGAACGCGCCATCCCCAAGCGGGTAAAACTGGGGCTGGGATTGATGATAACCATCGTTATCGCCCCATCGATTCCCCCTGCAGACGTCCCCATCTTTTCCATCGGTGCGTTGTGGCAGGCCATGCAACAAATTTTGATCGGCATCGCCTTAGGCTTCACCATGCAGTTTGCATTTGCCGCCGTGCGTACCGCCGGGGAACTGATTGGCCTGCAAATGGGGCTTTCCTTTGCGACATTTTTTGACCCGGGCAGCCGCCTGAATATGCCGGTCCTGGCACGACTGATCGACATGCTCGCCATGCTGTTATTCCTTACCTTTAATGGCCATCTGTGGCTGATTTCGCTACTGGTGGATACGTTTCATACTTTGCCCATTGGCGGCAATCCGGTTAACAGCAATGCATTTCTCGCGCTGGCACGGGCGGGTAGCCTGATTTTCCTCAACGGACTCATGCTGGCCCTACCGGTTATGACGCTGCTGCTGACGCTGAACCTTGCGCTTGGTTTGTTAAACCGCATGGCGCCACAGCTGTCGATTTTTGTCATTGGCTTTCCTCTCACCCTGACCGTAGGTATTTCATTAATGGCGGCGCTGATGCCATTAATTGCGCCATTCTGCGAGCGCTTGTTCAGCGAAATTTTTAATTTGTTGGCGGATATTGTCAGCGAAATGCCCGGAAAATAATAACCCTTAATTTTTATCCTGTTTTACTAAGGATTGTCCTAAATTTAAAAACCGACAACATCCACCAGGATATCGCTGTCGCGGTTTATTTGTTTTTGCTTCACTCACATAACGCAACATTTACTTTACTTTAAGATGTTTCCTGGCAAATTATACGCAACTTTACGGGATAGTAAATTCGCCTGAAAACAGCGAAAGCGTCATCTTGGGTCGTTATTATTCCGTTTAGTTGTGATGCAATAATCAGGTAAGGGGAATTATCGTTACGCATTGAGTGAGGGTATGCCATGTCAACGATTATTATGGATTTATGCAGTTACACCCGGCTAGGGTTGACCGGATATCTGGTCAGTCGGGGGGTGAAAAAAAGGGAAATCAACAATATTTCCAGCGTTGGTGAACTCAGTCTCGCCTGTGTTTCGCTGCAACCCGCTGTGGTGTTTATTAATGAGGACTGTTTTATCCACGATCCAGCTAACAGTCAGCAAATCAAGCAAATCATTAATCAGCATCCCAGCACATTATTTATTGTATTTATGGCAATTGCCAATGTGCATTTTGATGAGTATCTTTTAGTCAGAAAAAATTTATTGATCAGCTCTAAATCAATTAAGCCTGATTCACTGGATGAACTTCTTGGCGATATTCTGAAAAAGGAAGTGAATATTGCTATCGATGTTAATCTGCCGACGTTGTCATTAAGCCGTACCGAATCCAGCATGCTACGCATGTGGATGGAGGGACAGGGAACAATACAGATCTCAGACCAAATGAATATCAAGGCCAAGACCGTCTCATCCCATAAGGGAAATATAAAACGAAAGATTAAGACGCATAATAAGCAAGTTATCTATCACGTGGTTCGACTCACGGATAACGTCACCAATGGTATCTTCGTAAATACGCGCTAGGACGTTCTGACTGGTGGCGGAACCACCAGTCAGCATCAAGCAGAAGAACTCACCTCACTCTATTTTTTCCACAAAGATACCATCCTGATGACCTGATTCATTAAAGAACCAGATACCGAGCGGGTAGTCTTCCAGCGAAACCAGGTACATGGTGCCTTCACTAAACTCTTCGATTGCCAGTACCACGCCCGGCCGACGTGAGCCGCCGTCCGTTTTGACTGTAACCCGATCATTCACCTTCATCGTTTTCCTCCTGTGGCTTTGTGCCAGTGTAGAACAAATTCCTTTATGTGGCAGCGTCCGGCGCATGCGATTGCGGGTTTTCTCGACGGTCTATACTTAAGTGGTGCGCATCTGAGGTTTTGATGCGCTCCCCCGGTATCCTTAACGGTTGAGAGGTATGAGGATGAAAACCGCGAAAGAGTACAGCGATACGGCCAAACGTGAAGTGAGCGTCGATGTAGACGCTCTGCTGAAGGCAATCAACGAAATCTGCGAGAGTGAAATTCATCGCAGTCAGGACGATCCGGAACGCGTCAGCATCGACGGGCGTGATTTCCATACATGGCATGAACTGGCCGACGCGTTCGAGCTTGATATCCATGATTTTAGCGTGTCGGAAATCAATCGCTGACTGAGGGCGAAAAAATCCCGGCCCTCATCGGGCCGGGATCAAGCTTGCTTATGCAAGAAGCACTTGAAAATTCGTTACACCAGGAAATCTGATGTGAAACAAACCTTATCTGCAATTTTTTTGCCTGACAAGTAAATAATTCTCACCAAAATGATAAATATAACTAATGGTTGAGAGCTCGCCGGGTTACGATCATGCTCAATGTCAGGCGTCCTGGCAGAGCGATCTTTGCTCGCCGGGCACCAGTTCATCTTCACGGAATGCTTCCCGTTTAACGCCAAAGCCGTCGTACCAGCGACACTCCACCATTCCGCTGGCATACCCGGTAACGATCATGCGTGGGCCACCCTCTTTCGAGGTGACTTCCTCACTGACAGAAAAGACCATACCTGCCTCCTGTATCAAGAGAAACCTTTACACCTTAGACGACAAAGAGGCTTTTTGCGTAATTAATCCGACGACAATTAGTGCGAAACTCCGCGCAGTCTGGCAACGGTTTTTACCAGCAGAACGACTATTCCACCAATGATAAAGCCGAGCACCAGATTAAGCAGGGTTGGAAGCATTAGCGCAATCAATGAGCTTTGCTGCTGGGCAAAATGTTCTATCGCATGATGCAGCGGTGATATTCCATGTACAACAATCCCGCCCCCCACTAAAAACATCGCCAGCGTGCCAACCACCGAAAGTGTTTTCATCAGCCAGGGAGCAACAACCAGCAGTCCTTTACCCAGAGTTTGAGCAAGCATGCTGCGCTTTTCTGCCAGCCAGTAGCCGATATCATCAAGCTTAACGATAATCCCCACCAGGCCATACACGCCCACGGTCACCACTAACGCGATGCCTGATAACACCAGCACCTGATTCAACAACGGCGCATCCGCCACAATGCCGAGGGTGATGGCGACAATCTCAGCAGATAAAATGAAGTCGGTACGTATCGCTCCTTTGATTTTATCTTTCTCAAAGGTCAGTGGATCCTGCGCCGCCAGAGATGCCAGACGCTGCTGGCGTTCTTCCGGGGTCTCTTTGTGTTTACGCGCTTCCAGGGTGTGAAGAACTTTTTCCACCCCTTCAAAACAGAGAAACGCCCCGCCTACCATTAATAAGGGGGTGATCGCCCAGGGAATGAAGGCGCTAATCAATAGCGCCAACGGCACAAGAATAACTTTGTTAACAAACGACCCTTTAGCCACGCTCCAGACCACCGGGAGTTCGCGGTTTGCCCGCACGCCCGACACCTGTTGCGCGTTAAGCGATAAGTCATCTCCCAAGACGCCCGCGGTTTTTTTCGCGGCCAGTTTTCCCATGACCGAGATATCGTCCAATAAGGTTGCGATATCATCGAGTAAGGTCAGTAAGCTACTTCCTGCCAAAATGTTAACCCTCAATATTATTTTTTTGCAGTATTAAGTATGAAGTAAAACACGCCATGCGGAAACTGGCCTTTCTGGTCAACAAATATTTAACAATGGCATGCAATTATAAATCTCGCCAGCACGATAGTTTTGACGTTTACTATGTTGCACCTTTTTATTTCTACCGTGAGGGATTATGCGTTTCAGGCAATTGCTACCGCTTTTCAGTGCGCTTTTCGCGCTGTACATCATTTGGGGTTCCACCTACTTCGTTATTCGCATTGGCGTTGAAAGCTGGCCGCCGTTGATGATGGCTGGCGTGCGTTTTCTCTCCGCGGGCATTTTGTTAACCGCATTCTTACTAATTCGCGGGCATAAACTGCCGCCTCTGCGCCAGCTCCTGAACGCAGCGTTAATTGGTATCCTGCTGCTGGCTGTGGGTAATGGGCTGGTCACCGTCGCAGAGCATCAAAATGTGCCTTCTGGTATCGCCGCCGTGGTGGTTGCTACCGTTCCGCTGTTTACGCTGTGCTTTAGCCACTTTTTTGGTATTAAAACGCGTAAGCTGGAGTGGATGGGAATAGCCATTGGGTTGGCAGGTATCATCATGCTGAACAGCGGCGGTAATTTAAGCGGTAATCCTTGGGGTGCTGTTTTAATCCTGATAGGTTCGATGAGTTGGGCGTTTGGCTCGGTGTACGGCTCACGCATAACGTTACCCGTTGGCATGATGGCCGGAGCCATTGAAATGTTAGCCGCCGGAGTCGTGCTGATGTGCGCTTCACTGATCTCCGGGGAAAAACTGACCACTATGCCGACATTTTCAGGATTTATGGCGGTGGCGTACCTGGCCCTGTTTGGCTCTATTATTGCCATTAACGCGTATATGTACCTGATCCGCAACGTCAGTCCGGCGCTCGCCACCAGCTATGCCTACGTTAATCCAGTTGTCGCCGTGCTGCTAGGTACCGGTCTGGGAGGAGAAAGTCTGGCGCTCATCGAATGGCTGGCGCTCGGCGTGATCGTATTTGCGGTAGTATTGGTCACCCTGGGTAAATACTTATTCCCCATGAAAGCGGATGCCGTTGCGACCCCGTCGGAAAAGACGTTACAGTAAATGAATACCGAGAGTGTCGATCTGCGCGCTGGCGCCACCGCCGCAGATCCACTCGATAACACGTTCAGATAACGCGTCATCGCCGAGTTTTTCGCGCCCACGCAGGGCGCATTCCCAGACAATCAGTATACGCCAGCCCAGCGCCTGCAACATTTCACAGTCCCGCACGTCACGCTGGACATTTTTGCCAATTTTTTCCAGCCAGAATTCCGTCCGTGTTGCGGGGACTTTAAACAAGTAGCAGTTGTGATGATGCCAGAAACAGCCATGGGTAAAGATCACACAACGGTAATCATCGACCACGAAATCGGGGCGACCAGGTAACGTCGCATCCTGCACGCGAAACGTTACGCCCTGCTCTGTCAGTACGCTGGCAAGGCGTTTTTCAATGGCAGTATCACGGGTGGCTATCGCCCGCATATTTTTACTACGCGTTGCTTTATCGTGAACGTCTGCCATGCAGGTTCTCTTTCTCGCGAATAGCAACCGCCTGTTTGATTTTCGGCTCCAGCAGTCTGGCAACCGCCGCGAATGCCGGAACGACCACCGAATTACCAAACTGGCGATAAGCCTGAGTATCCGACACCGGGATCCTGAACTGATAGCCCTGCGGTGATTCAAATCCCATCAGACGCGCACACTCCCGTGGCGTAAGCCGGCGCGGACGGTGCTGCTGGTTCAACGGATCGTCAAAATTCTTTTCACCCAGCGCCATATCCCAGCCGCGGTCGATAAGGATCTCGGCACCATCTTTATAATAGCGTGCCGATAATGTGCGGGTTACGCTATCGGGATTATCGGGGTATACCATGCCATAGCCAAACCCATTGCCCCGCGCCTGGTGCTTTTTCGCATAGCGATAGAGATATTTCCACAACACCGGCGTCAGCACATATTTCGCCTCGACGGTCGGCTCAAGCAACTCCGCCAGCGTCGTACGCCGCTGCGGATAGCGAGTGACAATATTGCGCAGCGTGAAGTCTGATTTCAATTGCAGATCGCGTCGAAATCCGACGAGCACAATACGTTCGCGATGCTGCGGCAAAAAATGTTGTCCATCGATAATTTTCGGATCGTCAGGTCCATTATCCGCCGCATCCGCGACGTCATAACCTAGTTCATCCAGCGTCTGCATAATGATACGAAACGTTTTACCCTGGTCATGACTTTTCAGGTTTTTAACGTTTTCGAGCACAAATATGGCTGGTCGACGCGCGTCGATAATGCGCACCACGTCAAAAAAGAGTGTGCCTTGTGTATCGCAGGCGAAGCCGTGGGCTCGCCCTAACGCATTTTTCTTTGATACCCCAGCCAGGGAGAAGGGCTGACAAGGAAATCCCGCCAGCAGCACATCATGTTCTGGAATGTGCTGACGAATATGTTCCGCCGCCTGCTGGTCGCTCACCCCATCATGATGACTCAGCGTGACATCGCGAATATCTTCATTAAAGTGATGCTGGAGTGGATCGCAATAATTGTTCGCTTTGTAGGTACGCACCGCATGCTTGTTCCATTCGCTGGTAAACACGCACTGCCCACCAATCGCCTCAAAGCCGCGACGAATCCCGCCAATGCCGGCAAACAGATCGATAAATCGAAAGGCATAATGCGGATGATGCGCAGGTGGCGTCGGCAGCAAGGAATTCAGATGAGTAAGCTCATTGTCGCTGAGGCGATGCCATGTTTCGTTCGCCATCACTCGCTTAAAGATGGCCGGACTCCAGCGGTTCTCGCCAACACCATTCAGATGAGCAACCAGGGTTTTCACGTCATATATTTCAAGCAACTTAGCCAAAATCACCTGCGCGGCGGCCTTGTTATCATCTGTCATCGGGTTCATGGAGCCTGCTACTGAAAAATTATCCTGCATACTTTTAACCGGCCGAAATGGATAACCGACAGATTAACATAAAATCGCGCGGTTGACGTTGCGGCTGTACTGGCGGCTAACCTGCTTTAAAGGGTTGAATCGCGTCAAGATCCAGCATTTCATACTCCCCTTTTAACTCCGCACTCAGCTTCGCCATGTACGTCAGTAAGAAGTCAGCATTATGCTGCGCTAAATGTCGACCTTGTTCAGTTTGCATTGTCATCGGCAGCGTCAATAATTTAGTCTGAAAGTGATCGAGCGCGTACTGTTTATCGTCAAGACCACGCTGACGGGCAAACGGATCTTCGGCATCAAATAGCGCCACGCCTAACGCACCAGACACGGCAAACACGCGCGCTAACCCAATGGCACCCAACGCCTCAAGCCTGTCAGCATCCTGCACGATTTTAGCTTCAATGGTTTCCGGTGCGATCTTCGCGCTGAAACTGTGCGCCTCAATGGCATGGCACACGGCCGGTATACTGTGTTGCGGAAAATCTGGGAAGTCGCGCCTCAACATGCGACGTGTTTCCTGCGCCGCCAATACTGACGAGCGATGACGATCCGGATGGTTTTTCGGTAAGCTAACAAGATCATGGAAGTAGCACGCCGTCAGCACCACCAACCAGTCTACGCTCGCATCTGGACTTAGCTTTTGCGAGGTCTTCCACACGCGACGAAAATGAGAGATATCATGGGCAGCATCCTGTCCGGAGTGGTTATCACGTAGCCAGGCTTCAAATTTTGACTGCCAGTCCTGTAGTTCCATACGGTCTCTCTTTGCAGAAAGAAAACCACCTTAACAACAATTTCCATTTCAGACTACTGCCAGCGCTGCGATTTATATCTATATATTATTATTTTTACACTTGTATAACCCCAAGAAATTTATAAGCTTGTGGCCAGAATATTTCCCGATGGTCACCCGCAATTGAGCAACAAATAATCAGCAGTAATAAAATAAACAATGCAAATAGAAAATTAAAAATCATAAGTTATTGATAAATACTAATTTATAAAATTAATAGCTTTATCTAAAACATACACACATAGTTATAAAAAGACAAAATTGAAACAATTTGAAATATTTTAAATATATTTGTTACATGTTATATTTTAAATTAAATGAACTTCATAGATAGTATTTCAATGTAGTCTTTCGGATAGTACTACATATTCATATTAATTATTATCATAAGGGAATACATAATGAAAAGAAAAGTACTGGCACTTCTCCTCCCTGCTTTATTAGCTGCAGGCGCAGCGAATGCCGCTGAAATTTATAATAAGAACGGCAATAAACTGGATCTGTACGGCAAAGTCGATGGTCTGCATTATTTCTCTGACGATGCGGGTAGCGACGGCGATCAGACCTATGTACGTGTGGGCTTTAAAGGCGAAACCCAGATCAACGACATGCTGACTGGCTATGGTCAGTGGGAATATAACGTCCAGGCCAACGGCACCGAAGGTGAGGGTGCAGATTCATGGACCCGCCTGGCTTTCGCTGGCTTAGGTTTTGGTCAGAACGGTACCTTTGACTACGGTCGTAACTATGGCGTTGTCTACGACGTAGAAGCCTGGACCGATATGCTGCCGGAATTCGGCGGCGATACCTACACCCAGACCGACGTGTATATGACCGGTCGTACCAACGGCGTTGCCACCTACCGTAATAAAGGTTTCTTCGGTGAGGTTGATGGTCTGAACTTCGCTCTGCAGTACCAGGGCAATAACGAAGATGGTGGTTCAGGCGAAGGTACTGGTAATGGTGATGGACGTAGACTGTCTCGTGAAAATGGCGACGGTTTCGGTATGTCTACCTCCTATGACTTCGACTTCGGTTTAAGCCTCGGTGCGGCATACTCCAGCTCTGACCGTACTAATAATCAGGTTGCTAAAGGTCGCAACGATCATAGCTACGCCAATAAATACGCAGGCGGTGAAACTGCGGATGCCTGGACCGTTGGTGCAAAATATGACGCTAACAACGTGTACCTGGCAGCCATGTATGCTGAAACACGCAATATGACCGCATATGGTAAAGGGGATGGAGTTGAAGGCGGTATTGCTAACAAAACGCAAAACTTCGAAGTTGTTGCACAATACCAGTTTGACTTTGGTTTGCGCCCGTCCGTTGCATTCCTGCAGTCTAAAGGCGTTGATTTAGGCGGCTGGGATCACCATAGCAATGGCACCCCACGCTACACCGACAAAGATCTGGTCAAATATGTTGATGTGGGCATGACCTACTACTTCAACAAAAACATGTCTACCTACGTTGATTACAAAATCAACCTGCTGGACGAAGACGACAGCTTCTATGAAAGCAATGGTATCGCGACTGACGACATCGTTGCCGTTGGTTTAGTCTACCAGTTCTAATTACCCACAAAATACGCAAGCCCGCTTCATTTGAAGCGGGCTTTTTTAGCGCACGGGGATAAGATCTGCTAACAGCGCCAGATATCCGACACTCTTTCAATAGAATTAATGTGGGGAAGACTTTGAAAAAATATTAATAACCAGAACCCCAGCGCAAATCAGGAACATGCCTGCGATCGCCGGGAAATCCAGCTTTTGCCCACTTACTAACCAGCCCAAAAGGCTGATTAATACGATTCCAGCACCTGACCAAATTGCATACGCAATGCCCGTTGGAATGGTCGACAGCGTCTGAGAGAGAAGATAAAAAGCAGTGCAGTAACACACAATGGTTGCTACAGATGGCCATAGGCGTGTAAATCCGTCAGAGAACTTCATCAGGGTTGTACCTATTACTTCAGCTATAATGGCCCCGGCAAGGAAAATGTATGAATTCAAAATCTGGCCCCATGTGACGATCTAAGACAATCATCGTATCACAAAGGGTTAGGTGAGTTTGAACACAGCCAAAACTACTTTAGCTCAGTACAAAAAGGCCGTCTGAAGCGCCGCGAGGCGTGCCATGCGCAGACGTTGTGGTTAATTTTAACGTCACCATAGAATGGACATCGGTCTGTGGTTTGCCAGCTTCGAATGCCCATCTTTCCATTTCCCTGGTAATTTTTTGCTTAGTATCAGCATCAACGACTCCATCAGGAAATCTGATATTTATAACTTTTCCTTTATCATCAATATCATATACAACTTTGAATTTATTGTTTTCATCCACCAACGTTCTTACCTCGGTTTTGCTGATTGTTTCACTTGCATGAGTACTAAAAGCTAAACCAGCAGACAAAGTAGTAATTAAAGCCACACCAAAAATCTTGTTATTCATAGTGTTATCCCCCTCTCAAAAAAATAATGATAAATAGAAATAATTATCATTTCCACGGTTTATTTTACAGCTACACAGGGTGTGGCAATACTGAAGGAGCAGAACTGGCACTGTCAGGGCACAGAGCCAAACCGAATCTGACAGTCCACTCAGTGTCGGCGGCAGACCGTTAGCAAGGTGAAGCATGATATTTCGGAGGCTCTTATGGACAAATGGAAAAGATAATCACATGTAAACTCAGCGCGATTGCAATGTTAAACGGTATTTCCCCTGGAGACCCCGGATGTTTACTCATATGCGTATTGCCAAACCCGTCAACAATCTCGAAAGATCTTTTCTGATGTACAGCCAGGGATTGGGACTACATAAAATTGCTGAATTTAACGATCATGAGGGGTTCAATGGAATAATGTTAGGGCGGGAAGACTTAGACTGGCACATAGAATTCACCTTTTGCCAAAACCATCCCGTTCAACCTTTGCACACTGAAGAAGATTTACTCGTTCTTTATTACCCTGATGCAAATGAATGGTCGCATGTCTGCGAAAGAATGAACGATGCTGGTTTCAGAATGACAGCGTCATTCAATCCCTACTGGGACGTGAACGGAAGGACATTTGTTGACCTCGACGGATATAGGGTGGTTATCCAAAACAAGTCGTGGGCATAACCTCAATAAATATTGCCATGTATCTTTCATGAACTCAAAGCCAGGGGGATATCAGATTACCAAGGCTCGAGAAAGGACAAACAACTATTCTCAGGTCACAAAACTGAATGCAAGTTGTGGTTTATGACAGAAAAGTGAAAATTTTCCCCACACTGGATCTTCCGGTATTGAACAAATCAGAAGATGATGATGGCGAGCTTTATACTAAGCGAATATACCGACACTATACCAAGTGTGACATGAGTCGTTGAAAGGGATTGAGCTAAGTGTTTGAATAGTGGCGGAGAGAGGGGGATTTGAACCCCCGGTGGAGTTGCCCCCACTCCGGTTTTCGAGACCGGTCCATTCAGCCGCTCTGGCATCTCTCCGTTTTGGCGGTTGCCATGATGCCAGGTAATTTGGCATTTTAACAGACCCAGTTCCGTCAATTTCGTTCAAGTGACGAGTTTGCGAGCAAAACGATGATTAAGTGGCCCTGGAAAGAGCAAGAAACAGCCCGAAATGACGACTGGCCGTGGGATAACGCCCTGGCTATTCCGCTTCTGGTGAATCTCACCGAGCAAGAACAAGCCAGACTTATCGCCCTGGCCGAGCGCTTTTTACAGCAAAAAAGATTGGTAGCACTTCAGGGGTTTGAACTGGACCCGCTGAAAAGTGCGCGCATTGCTCTGCTCTTCTGTTTACCTGTTCTGGAATTAGGGTTCGAGTGGCTGGATGGATTTCATGAAGTTCTCATCTACCCTGCCCCATTTGTTGTAGACGACGAATGGGAAGACGAAATTGGTCTGGTGCACAATCAACGTGTCGTTCAGTCCGGGCAGAGCTGGCAGCAAGGTCCGATAATCCTCAACTGGCTTGATATTCAGGATTCCTTTGATGCCTC
This sequence comes from Citrobacter sp. EC_71, assembly GCF_019584005.1. NCBI lineage: Bacteria > Pseudomonadati > Pseudomonadota > Gammaproteobacteria > Enterobacterales > Enterobacteriaceae > Citrobacter > Citrobacter sp. EC_71. The sequence goes on along the minus strand of NZ_VDAY01000020.1, from coordinate 50,809 downwards.
AGGCTTTAATCTGATCATTCATGAAGTCGCGCACAAGCTGGATATGCGTAATGGCGATCGCGCCAGCGGTATTCCGGCGATTCCTCTGCGAGATATTGCCGGCTGGGAGCACGACCTGCATGCCGCAATGAACAACATTCAGGATGAAATCGATCTGGTAGGGGAAACCGCATGCAGTATAGATGCTTACGCTGCAACCGATCCGGCCGAATGTTTTGCCGTATTATCCGAGTATTTTTTCAGTGCTCCTGAATTATTTGCTCCACGTTTCCCGGCTTTATGGCAGCGTTTCATCCTGTTTTATCGCCAAAATCCAATGCAACGGTTACGAGATAACCCCGAAGATGGCCATTATCGCTCATCAAACGTGCATTAACACTGAATTTGAAGATTAATTAACCAATTGAAATGACGCGCTAATTTTACTGTTGACACCTCAGGGTGAGGTCAGTAATATGCGCCTCGTTCACACGATTCCTCTGTAGTTCAGTCGGTAGAACGGCGGACTGTTAATCCGTATGTCACTGGTTCGAGTCCAGTCAGAGGAGCCAAATTTAAGAAGCCTGCTTAAGGAAACTTGAGCGGGCTTTTTGCTTTTCAGGCTTTCATAAAAGCATTCTGCTTGTTGTACCACCCCTATTCCATGTCTCTTCACACCATTGATTAAAGTTATGTAAATGTAAATCGTTTAAACTTTGCAATTATTGTAACTGCTAGTGATTATCATTTATTGTACGCGAGCCAAAAGAACGAGCCCTGCTCGGTTCACTGTACATTCCAATTACTCTGGGATATAAACGATGAATGCTCTGCCTCGCACCGGACTGCACCGTATCACGCTTGCCTCTGCCCTGGTCTTCGCTGTTAGCCTGCCGGCTTTCGCCCAGGAAACATTAACGCTTTACACTACCCGCGAACCCGGCCTAATCCAGCCTTTACTCGATAGCTGGACAAAAACCAGCGGTATCAATGTAAGTACGGTCTATATCAAGGATGGCATGCTTGAGCGTGTCAAAGCAGAAGGGAAAAATTCACCTGCCGACCTGCTGATGACCGTAGATGCAGGCAATCTCCTCGATTTAGTTGAAGCGGGTGTGACCCAACCGGTAGAGTCAGAAGCGCTGAAAGCCGCCATTCCTGCTAACCTTCGCGGTGCGGATAATCAGTGGTTTGCGCTTTCTATGCGCGCCCGCGTGCTGTATGCCGAGAAGTCACTGCCAATCGATAACTGGCATTACGAACAACTCGCCAGCCCGGAGTATAAAGGAAAAGTCTGTATCCGCTCTGGACAACATCCGTATAACACGGCGCTGATTGCCGCGATGATTGCCCATCACGGAGAAGCTAAAACCGAAGACTGGTTGCGCGGCGTGAAAGCTAACCTGGCCCGTAAAGCTACCGGCGGTGACCGCGATGTTGCCCGCGATATCCTCGGTGGAATTTGTGATATCGGTCTGGCTAACTCCTATTACGTCGGCCATATGAAAAATGCCAAAGAAGGCAGCGATGCTCGTCAATGGGGCGATGCCATCAAAGTCGTAAAACCAACCTTTGAGAATGGTGGTACACACGTCAATATCAGCGGCGCTGCCGTTGCCCGCTATGCGCCAAATAAAGCCGATGCCGTTAAGCTGATGGAGTATCTGGTTTCCGCGCCTGCCCAGCAGCAGTATGCGAAAGCGAACTTCGAATATCCGGTACTGAAAGGCGTAACGCTTGATCCGGTTATCAGCGCCACCATCGGTGAAATTGATGTCGATAAGACACCGTTAACCGAAATCGTGAAATATCGTAAACAAGCTAGCCTGCTGGTAGATAAAGTTGGATTCGATCAATAAACCTTTGCAGTTTCCAGCGTTACGCGGCCTGGTTTCCGGGCCGCAGTCATTATTAACGCCGTTGCATCTTGGCGCGCTGTGCGTGGCGCTTGGCGTCCTGACACCCATCATTGCGCTGATCTGGCAGGCTACCCAGGCCGATTTATCTCACTGGGATAATCTCCTGACGTGGGTGTTGCCTGCCGCGTTAAAAAACACCGTACTGTTGTTAGCGGGGGTCGCCGTGATGGTCGGCGTCATTGGTGTAGGTAGCGCATGGGCGGTGACGGCATGGGATTTTCCTGGCCGCAAAATTCTCAGTTGGGCGCTACTATTGCCGCTGGCGATGCCGACCTACATCGTCGCCTTTGCCTGGCTCGATCTGCTGCATCCGATTGGTCCCCTGCAAACCTTTATTCGTTTCTTACTGGGCTTTGACAGCCCACGACAGTTCCGCCTGCCAGATTTACGCTCTCTTTCTGGTGCAATAATTCTGCTCGGCTTAGTACTTTATCCTTATGTGTACCTGACCACACGCGCCATGTTTATCAGCCAGCCGGCTCATTTGCTGGAAGCCGCACGTACGCTGGGATGCAGCGCGACCGGAACTTTTTTTCGTGTTGCCCTCCCCATGGCACGTCCGGCCCTGGCCGTTGGCATCAGTCTGGCATTGCTGGAAACGCTTAACGACATCGGCGCGTCGGAATTCCTTGGGGTACAGACGTTAACTGTTACCGTGTACACCACGTGGATCTCGCGCTCCGATTTATCTTCAGCTGCGCAAATCGCCAGCATGATGCTGATGTTTATCTTCTTTATTCTGACGCTGGAATTTTATGGCCGCAGAAAACAGGGGTTCAGCAGCCGCAGTCTGCGGGAAATTCAACCCACGCGCGTGCAGGGTTGGCGCGGCTGGCTGCTTGGTACCGTTATTTCGCTGCCGGTTGTGCTGGGTTTTCTGGCCCCGGTGCTGTTTTTAATGTGGGAAAGCGCCAAACGTATCGGCGATGACAACCTCCTTTCACCCTCGTTACTGTCAGCATTACAAAATACGCTCTTGCTCGCGGCGGGAACCACGCTGGTGGTGGTTTGTGTCAGTCTGTTGGTAGCCTGGAGCGCTCGCCATAGCGCTGCAGACAACGCGATGCCGGGGTTTCGCCGTGGCGTGATGCGTCTGGCCTCTTTAGGCTACGCGGTTCCCGGCACAATCCTGGCGATTGGTTTTTTAACGCCCGCCATGGCGGTTGACCGTTGGCTGGCTGACTTGCTGGATGTGCGTGGCCTACCGCTGATGTCAGCCGGGATCCTGCTGGTTATTTGCTGTGCTATGCGTTTCCAGGCGATTGCCATCGGCGCGCTGGATTCCGGTCTGGGACGCATTCCACCTTCGCTGGAGCAGGCTTCCCGGCTGTTGGGCGAGAATGGTGCGGGCACGTTTGCACGGGTTCATTTCCCTTTACTGCGCCCGGCCCTGGTGAGCAGCGCTCTGCTGGTTTTTGCCGACGCGATGAAAGAGCTACCCACAACATTACTTTTGCGTCCGGTTAACTTCGAAACGCTGGCAACATTGCTGTATGCGGAAGCCGCTCGTGGAACTTATGAAGAAGGTGCAATCGCCGCGCTAATGATTGTTTTAGCTGGCACGCTACCGGTTATTTTATTGGTGCGTCACCAAATGACTCGCCGGGGTTAAGAGAGTAACAATGTCAGAAATTGCATTACGCCTCCAGGATGTGCACGTTGCCTATGGCAACAGCCAGCAATCGGTACTGAATGGATTTTCAATGTCGGTACGCAAAGGGGAAATCGCCTGTCTGTTGGGTGCTTCAGGCTGCGGGAAAACCACGGTTCTACGCGCCGTTGCGGGGTTTGAACGACTGCGAAGCGGAGAGATCTATGTGTCCCAGCATCGTGTTGCCGCTCCCGGTGTTCATCTCCCGCCTGAAAAACGCCATGTCGGCATGGTTTTTCAGGAATATGCGCTATTTCCACATCTGACCGCGCACCAAAATGTCGCCTTTGGATTACGCCGCATGCCGCGTGAAGAGCAGCAGACAAGGGTGGCGGAACTGTTAAAAATGGTGGAGTTACATAGCCATGCCAGCCGCTATCCCCATGAACTTTCCGGCGGTCAACAGCAGCGCATCGCCCTTGCGCGTGCGCTGGCACCACATCCGGAAATCCTGTTACTGGATGAACCCTTTTCCAGCCTTGATAAGCGCACACGTGAGCGCCTTGGCAACGAGGTACGGGATATTTTGCGCGCTGCCGGGCAAACGGCACTGCTGGTTACCCACAGCGAGCATGAAGCGCAGCTAATGGCAGACCATATCGGCGTGGTAAAAATGGGCCAGTATCAAATTAAAAAAGCGCCCCATCTTACCTGACGATAAACCTGGGCCGCTTTGATATTAAAAATGCTGCTGAACCTGGCTGATGTTTACTGGCATGCCGGAGCGTCTTTCCAGCGCCTGATTCCCGCGGCTCACGTCCACGCCACTCCCGCTGATAAATGTGCGCAAAGCGGGAGTGATCGGCAAGGGAACCTTTCTGTCAGACTCGTACTCCGAACGATTTCGTGACAGCGGCTCATGCACTTCTACCCAGCGACTGCCGTCTGGCTCCACGCTGTATTTCACCGGTCGGTCAATCAGTTGCACACGCGTTCCTACCGGCACCGTGTCAAACAGGTACTTAATATCGTCATTACGCAAACGGATGCAGCCCTGGCTCACCCGCAGACCAATACCAAAGTTAGCATTAGTGCCGTGAATGGCATAAAGTCTGCCGATATAAATTGCATACAGCCCCATCGGATTATCTGGTCCGGCAGGGACAAACGCCGGTAAGGTTTCCCCACGTGCGGCGTATTCACGGCGGGTATTCGGCGTCGGCGTCCAGCTCGGCGCTTCCTGCTTACGCTCAACCGCGGTCACCCAGTTACGCGGGGTTTCTCTCCCTGCCTGACCAATACCAATGGGTAAAACCTCTACCGTATTGCTGCCCGCGGGATAATAGTAAAGACGCATTTCGGCGACATTGATAACAATGCCTTCACGCACGGTATCCGGCAATATCAGTTGCTGCGGCACCACCAGCGTTGAGCCAGACTTAGGCAGAAAAACATCTACGCCGGGATTAGCCTCGAGCATATTGCTCAATCCCTGCCCGTACTGCGCGGCAAATGCCTCCAGCGGCTGGGTGTTTCCGGGCGGGACCGTTATCGTCAGCGGGGTACCTACCAGACGACTCCCCTCTGGCGGCAGCGGATAACTCACCGCGTGTGCTACCTGACTTGCAAACAGCATGATGAGTGAACAAAGCAGTTTTACACGACGCATCTTTTACCTTTCCGTTGCTGCAGCCGATATCCAGTAATTATAGCTTTTATTATCACTTTTAGTGGGTTACAACTTCAATGCGCATAAAAAACCTCGCCAAGCGGCGAGGTTCATAGCTCACGTTACTATGCTTCTTTACCATCCGGTAGCACAATGTTGCTGGCGGCTAACTGCCCCATGTTGTGGTACATCGCGCAGGCTGCCTCAATAATCGGCATCGCCAGCGCGGCCCCGCTGCCTTCACCTAAACGCATCCCCATATTGAGATACGGATCCAGCTCCAGATGCGCCAACGCAGTGCGAGCCCCCTTCTCAGCAGAGAAATGTGACGGAATCAGATAGGGTTTAATCTGCGGTGCGATCTGGCAGGCCGCCAGCGCAGCAGAGTATGAAAGAAAACCATCCAGCACGACCGGCAGCCCACAGGAGGCCGCGCCAAGCATCACCCCCGCCATGCCCACCAGATCAAACCCGCCCACTTTAGCCAGTACATCGATACCGTCATTACGATCCGGTTGATTGACGGCAATGGCTCGCCGCACAACCTCAACTTTATTGCCTACTCTTGAAAGCGGCAGGTTAGCGCCAATACCTACCACATCCTCGGCATCGCTGCCGGTCAGCACGCTGACGATAGCCGCCGCAGGCGTGGTATTTGCCATACCGAGTTCACCCACGCCAAACAGCGTTACGCCCTCTTTCGCCAGTTCATGGGTATAGCGGATAACTTCCAGCAGCAGTTCCTCGGCCTGCGAACGGCTCATTGCCGGGCCCTGGGCAATATTGCCGCAGCCGCGCGCGACGCGCATATTCACCACGCCGGGGATAAGCTCCGCGTCAATTCCCACGTCAATGACATGCACCTTTGCTCCAGCCTGAGCGGCCAGAACGCAAACGCCGGTCGTGCCACGCGTCATATTGGCGGCCTGAATAGCCGTAACCACTTTAGGCGAAACGGCAACCCCTTCATCCAAGACGCCGTGATCGGCGCACATCACCAGCATCGCTTTGCCGTTCACATGCGGTGCGCCTTTCAGGCCAGGCATACCAGCCAGTTGCACGGCGAGCGATTCGAGGCGACCCAGACTGCCCGGCGGCTTTAGTAAGCCATCAATATGCTGCTGAGCACGCAGCATCGCGGCACTGTCAGGTGAAGGAATCGCGTGGAGTAAAGAGGTCAAAGTCTGCATAAGGGTTCCAGTATGTTGGCTGACTCAAAGCAGAGCCAGCAAGAATATTAACTCGCCAAGTTCAATGGCTGCGCCCAGCGTATCGCCGGTTTGCCCACCCAACGTACGTTTTAATAACTGCCCAAGAATGAAAATCGCCACCATCGTGACAACCAGCGCCGCCACGCCCCGCATACCCGGAAGCAGCACGGCGGCCAGGATCGCCGCCAACCCCAGCGTGACGGCGGTTTGACGCCCGGTAATTTTGCCGATGAAGACATTACCCAGCCCTTCTTCGCGGGCGTAGCGATGTCGATACATTAGCAAAACAGCGGTACCCCGCCCGGCGACACATGCCGCAGCCAGCGCCGCCAGCATTGGCGTGTCACGTAAAGCCAGTTCGCTCACCACCAGCACTTTGGCCAGCAAAACGAAAATTAACGCCAGCCCGCCATGGGTTCCCAGACGGCTGTCGCGCATGATTTCCAGCATCCGTTCGCGTCGACGGGCAGAAAAAATACCGTCACAGGTATCCGCCAGGCCGTCCAGATGAAAACCTCCGGTCAACAACGCCAGCGTCAATACGGCAAACAAGGCTGCCAGTGGAATACCACACCAGGGCTGCAGCGCCATAAAGACCAACCCCGTTAGCCCGCCCAGCACCACGCCTATCAGGGGGAACATCACGATACCGCGCGAATAGTGCTCGAAATCCAGTCCTTGCGACCAGCGAGCAGGAACGGGCAAGCGGCTGATGAAAGACAGCATTGCCCAGAACAACTTACTCATTTAATTTTGACTCCAATTCCTGATACCACCAGCCACACCTCATCAGCTGCCGTCGCCAGTCGCTGGTTCACGCGTCCTGCAATATCGCGAAAATGACGGGCCAGACGGTTTTCCGGAACAATCCCCATTCCGACTTCGTTAGTCACCAGTACGACCGTTGCCGGACAGCGCTGACAGGCAGCAATTAGCGAACGGATCTCATCCTCAATGGACTGCTCCATCGCCGCGTAATCCCAGCTATCCGGGTCGCTGTCACCACCCAGCGCAAACAGCAGATTGGTTACCATGGTGGTGATACACTCCAGCAAAATGGCTTCCTGAGGATCGTTTGCTGCCGTTATCAGTTCATCGAGATGTTGCCAGCGCTCGGCAGTACGCCAGTGTGCGGGACGCCCATCGCGATGGTGCTGAATTCGCGCCGCCATCTCCTCATCAAAAATCTGCGAAGTCGCGATATACAGAACGTTTGGGGAATCAGCGATCAGCGCTTCCGCATGCCGACTCTTGCCGCTTCGTGCGCCGCCCGTAACCAGAATCATCATACGGGCTCCTGATGTTGCTGCATGATGGTATAAATTTTCTCAATATCGATGTGTTGTCGCATCGCATCCGCCAGCAGATCAAACTGCTGCGATTTATATTGCGCGTAATGGAAGGTGGAATCCAGCGGTGCTAACCCTTTGCGTACACGCAGGCCATTCACCAACGCACGGGTAAATGCATCGCTGTCGAACAGTCCGTGAAGATAGGTACCGAACGCCAGGCCATCCGGCGTTACCGCGCCGTCAGCGACATTGCCATCTTCTTTGCGCAGTGTCATTACCGACTGGCATGCTTCGGATAATGCCGTTTCGCCCATATGGATTTCATAACCGCGAACGGATAACCCCGCCGCGCCCGCCAGCCAGTCAGGCAGCGCAGAAGACATTTGCCCCTCAACCAGGGTCGTGGTTTTATGCTGGGCAAAATGGGTCACCGTATTAAGCAAGCCCAGACCCGGCAGCGTACCGAGCCCTGATTCCACCTCATCAATGATGGTGTCGCCGAGCATTTGGTAGCCGCCGCAAATCCCCACCACCGGTACGTTATTACGATGTAATTGCACGACGCCATGCGCCATTCCGCTTTCACGCAGCCAGACCAAATCGCCCAGCGTGTTTTTGCTACCTGGCAGAATCACCAGATCGGCCCCCGCCAGTTCTTCAGGCTGGCGAACATAGCGCACGCGCACATCCGGTTGTGCCGCAAGCGCATTGAAATCAGTAAAATTAGAAATGTGCGGGAGTTGAACAACGGCAATGTCGATGTCGCGTTTGTCAGTACGCAGATACTTGCCCTTTTGCAGCGCCACGCCGTCTTCATCTTCCAGATCAACATCCAGCCATGGCATGACGCCCAGCACCGGAACACCGGTCAGCGCTTCAATTTGCTCGACACCGGAGTACAGCAGCGCCACATCACCGCGAAATTTATTGATGATAACCCCTTTTACCCTGGCGCGTTCATGGTCATGCAGTAGCGCCAGCGTGCCGTAAATAGAGGCAAACACGCCGCCACGATCGATATCTGCCACCAGAACAACCGGGCATTGCGCCATCTCAGCCATGCCCATATTGACGATATCGCGATCGCGCAGATTAATCTCAGCGGGGCTTCCCGCGCCTTCCAGCACCAGCACATCGAACTCCTGCGCCAGGCTGTTATACACTGACAGGATCTGCTCCCGCAGGCGCGGCTTATACTCGTGATAACTCACCGCATCCATATCGGTCGCTACTTTACCCATCAGCACAACCTGCGCTTTACGATCGCTGGTCGGCTTAAGCAGCACCGGGTTCATACGCACATCCGGCGTAATGCCGGCAGCTTCCGCCTGAAAAATTTGCGCCCGGCCCATCTCTTTACCCTCTGGCGTAATACCCGAGTTCAGCGCCATATTCTGCGATTTAAACGGCGCGGTACGCAGTCCGTCCTGGTAAAAAATTCGACACAGCCCGGCGACCAATACGCTTTTACCCACATCAGATGCCGTTCCCTGCAACATTATTGCCTGCGTCATGACGCCTCCTTCAGTGCGTTCTCTCGCATACGACTAAAAAATTCAGCCTCTGTTTTACACAGCGGGAAACCCAGCTCAGTATGCAGCTTCACCAGCCAGGGCTGAGTCAATCCAGCTTGTTCAATAAGATCCGTCCGGGCGAAAACCTCACCCGGCGTGCCGTGCGTCAGCACTTCGCCCCGGCGTAAAACGTAAACTGCATCGCTGACCTCATAGATAAGATCGATATCATGGCTGGAGATCACCACATGGTTTCCTTGCGCTACGATGCGTTTGATTATCTCAATCATCTGCGTGCGGCCTGATGGGTCAAGGCCTGCAGTGGGTTCATCCAGTAGCAGATATTGCGCCTGCAACACCAGCGCACCAGCAATCGCCACGCGTTTTTTTTGCCCGTGGCTTAAACACTGAATCGGCTGATGGCGAAAATGCTGGGCATCAACCAGCGTGAGCGCATCCTCCACCCGGCGTGAGATTTCAGCTTCATCCACCCCAAGGTTGCGCAGGCTGAACGCAATATCGCTGTCGATATCGGTATAAAAGATTTGCTGATCGGGATCCTGAAATACGGTTGCCACCTGCTGGCGCAGCGCCAGCAGGCCGCGCTTGCTGTAATCCAGCGGTTTGCCCTGCCACATCACCGCGCCTTGCTGCGGTCGCAATAACCCGCTCAGATTCATAAACAGCGTGGATTTCCCGCAGCCATTGGCCCCTACCAGCCCGGTGACGGCATGCGTAGAAAAGTCCAGCGTTAGCCCTTTGAGGATCGGGTCATCCTGATAGCGAAACCAAAGCGCTGAAGTGGCAAGCATACTTTTCCTTACAGGTGAAAATCACCTTGATACAGTTTGATATCCAGGGTGGTGGTCATTTGCTGGTAGCGGATCAACACACGGGTAAATAACAGTCCCACCAGCATTGCCAGCGAACGGTAGCCCAACGGTAAGCTACGATAACCAAAACGCAGCGTTTGCGCGCGATGAATAGCCAGCGCCTCATCTAACAGGATAAAAATAAACCGCCAGGTCAGCAGGATCTGTTCAGTCAGCAGGCGAGGAACGTGTGCGCGTTTGAGTAAAATAATCAACTGCGGAAACGGCAGATTCAGCACTAACCAGAAGGTTGCCGCCAGCGCTGCAAGGCTGCGCCAGAAGGTTTCATTGGCAGTGACCAAGCCTGGCGCGCTCACGCCTAACCAATAGCTTCCTACGGGGATACTGGCCAGCAGGGTTTGCGGATCGCGGCTAAAACTAAACAGGATGGTCACAACACCAACCGTCAGAAAACCAAACGGCAATGCCATCCAGCGGCACCAACGCCAGAAGGAAATGCGCAGCAGCCAGCAGCTCAGCGCGGCAATCAGTAACAGCTCAATACCCTGCCCCAGCGGGGGCAGGGTGAACGCCAGAATCATCATCAGCAGCCAGAGCAGAAATTTCCGCACCGGTGAGACATGAAACCAGCGGCTTTGATAGCTAAGCCTGTCAAGCCCGGTCATCACGGCGTTGTCTGCCCTTGGTGTAACCCAGAATGTAGAAAATTACGGCTGCGCCCAGCGACCCCTGGAGCGTAAACAGCAGGCTTTCAATTTCGCCACTTGCCGGTTCGTACAACGGCTGGAACCACGGCTCATAATGCGGGGCGATAGCCTGAATCTGGCTTTCCGCCTCACCGTCTGAACCACCGTACTCTCCACCGTGGTTGATAAAGAACGGCAGGATCACCAGCGCCACCACCATGCCTAACAAAATCAGCGTCTTTTTCATCGTTAATGTCCTTGTGCGGTTATCAACTGTCGTTTGGTTAGCTGGTCATAAATCATTACGGTGAGGAGACCTTCCGCAATCGCGATTGGGATCTGCGTCAGGCAGAAAATGCCCATGAATTTCACAATCGACCCCACTGCGCCAGCGGACGGATCCGGGAACGCAACGCCCAACTGAACAGAAGTAACAAAATAGGTGACGAGATCCGCCAACATGGCACACAGGAAGACGCAGACATCCCGGCGTAGCCCCGCTCGGCAGGCCATTTTCCACACCATGTAACCCACTACCGGGCCAATCACCGCCATCGACATGCCGTTGGCCCCGAGCGTCGTTAAACCGCCGTGCGCCAGCAGCAAGGCCTGGAACAGCAGGACTATCGCACCGAGAATAGCGACCACACCCGGTCCGAACAGGATAACCGCCAGGCCGACACCGGTCGGATGCGAGCAGCTTCCGGTAACGGAAGGAATTTTCAGCGCCGACAGCACAAAAATAAACGCGCCGCACAGGGCCAATAACACTTTTTGGTGGCTGTCTTCCTGGACGATTTGACGCAAGCGCACTAATCCGTACCACAGGCAAGGTAAAAACAGCAGCCACCAGGCCAGCGCCCACATTGGCGGCAAGAAGCCTTCCATAATGTGCATGGCGAACGCTTGCTCAGGGACAATCATCAGTAATAGCGCCGCAGCCAACCCGCTGAAAGACAGCTGTTTTAGCTGTTGTTCAAGCTTCATTGTGCATACTCCCACTGTTTATTAACCAGAATGGTCGAGAAATAAGGCAGCGGCTGGTCGTCGCTGACTTCGTTGAGATGACGCCAGCACTGCTCACCAGGCAGCGTGGCTTCAGACATCATCAATGCGCAATTCAACAAGCCCTCTTGTTGCAGCAATGCTTTGATGCGCGCAAAACGACCGTACACCTTCATTAGTACCAGGCTGTCATGCTGCTTTAGCGCCTGCTGGATTTCCGCTTCCGGCGCGGTACAGGAGACCACCGCCAGCGACTGTTGCTCCATAGCGAGCGGCGTTTTTGAGCGCGCGGCAATCGCGGCGAAAGAGGTCACGCCCGGAACGATTTCCAACCAGTCAGGACAGCCAATACGCTGGAGTAAAAAGACCCAGGTACTGAACAGCATGGCATCACCAAGGGTAATAAAACCAACCTGTTTACCGGCCTCCACTTCCTGAACCAGCGCGGCAGCAACCTCATCCCAGACTGCCTCTTTTTCAGCACTGTCGGCACTCATAGGAAAATGGCAGCAGCGGACTTCGGTCTGCTCGCCGATATACTCCCGCACGATTGACAGCGCCAGGCTATCGCCGCCTTTCCGCCCGGCAGGCGCATAGAGAATATCGAGCTGACCCAGCGTGCGTGCGGCACGCACGGTGATGAGATCGGAAGCGCCTGGCCCGGTGCTTAACGCGTACAGTTTGCCGCTCATGCCGCTTCCTCCAGCGCCACATTCAGCGCCTGCTGCAAATGCGCCACAAACATGGCGCGCACCGCCGGATTCTCACCCAACCCACTGAGCCACGGCGTAGCCCGTATCCCGGCCGCATTAAACAATGTCTTCCACGAATCGTCTTCGTCGGAGGCCATATCATTGATGGCATGGTCGCCAGCAACTAACATCAGCGGCATCAGATGCACCGCCGTCACCCCTTCCTGAGACAAACTCTCAATTAACACATCTACTTCCGGGTAGCTTTCCACCGCGCCGACCCGCGCCGGGTAGCGCTGCGCCGTCATCATATGGTCGAGACAGGCATAAGCGGCAAAGGCATGATGGCTGGCGCCGTGCCCCATAAACACCACTTTTTCCTTTTCGCCAAGCGGCGGCATCTGCTGTTGCAGCGCCAGCATCAGCTGGGCGTAATCTTCATGGCTGCTCAGCAGCGGTACGCCGAGCGTCAGGCGAGAAAACAGCGGACGCATACTTTGCACTTCGCGGACAATTTTTTCGTATTCATCGCCGTTGATGATGTGCAGTGACTGAATAGCCACATCCTGATACCCCTGCTCCGCCAGCTTTTGCAGCGCCTGCAGCGGCGTGTCGATATCAATGCCATCACGCTGCTTGAGCTTGCGGATAATCATCCCAGAGGTAAACGCCCGGAACAGGTCACGATCCGGGCAACTGGCCGCGAGATCGCGCTCACAGGCCACAATATTTTTCTCACAAGTGTCGTGATAGCTGGTGCCAAAGCTGACCACCAGAAGCGCCTTTTTCATCTCTAACTCCTTAAGCAGCGGCCAGCCAGCGCGTTAAACGCGCCCCAAATGCGGCCTGACTTTCCAGTAACTCTTCTCCCGTCACCAACGGTGCCGGACGTGTAATCACGATGCAGGGGATACCGGCATCCAGACAGGGTTGAACTTTTTCCTGATAACCACCTTCCGCACCGGATGCTTTGGTGATCACCACATCAGCCTGACACTGACGATAAAACGCGGCGTTGAACTCGGCGCTAAACGGTCCGCACAAGGCGAAGATCTCACCGACGCCAAAGCCCAGATCAGCGCATTGCTGAATGACCTCAGGTACAGGCAGAACGCGCGCCAGCAGCGTTTTTTCAGGCAACCCTTCGCGCCAGATGGCCAGATCTTTACTGCCGGTGGTGAGCAACACGCGTTTACCGAAGCGTCGCGCCACCTCGCAGGCTTGCTGAATACTCTGCACGGTATGCAGATGCGGGTGGGTTAAACCACTCAACTGTTCAGGACGCTGATAGCGGCTCAGCAGTACGCCCGCGGCTTCACAAGCGCTCATGATGTTGCGGCTCACCACCTCGGCATACGGATGCGAGGCGTCGATCACCCAGCGCGTCCGATTTTCCTGCAGCCAGGCTATCATTTGCTCGCGTTCCAGACGTCCGCAGCGCACCTGACCTTTGATGTCTCCCGCCAGCTGCTTCCCCGTCGGGGTCGCAACTGACAGGGTGTAGGCCACGTTTGCCGCATCCAGTTGCTGGCACAGCATGCGCGCATCGCTGGTACCGCCCATGACCAACACGTCACCGTAATTCACAGCACATAACCTCGTGGCGTGATCATCAGGCCGTCCTGCACGTAGGTTGTTTTGTTGCCAACGATCACCAGACTGGTCATATCAACCGGCTCAAAGTCCATTTCACCCAAGGTGGTCAGCCATTTTTCCTGCTTTTTACGTCCGGCTGACTTCACAATACCGACCGGCGTTTGCGCGCTCTTGCTGGCTGAAAGCAGCTCAAATGCGCGCGCCAGGTGTCCTTCGCGACCCCGACTGCGTGGGTTGTAGAAACAGATAACAAAGTCGGCTTCACCAGCGGCAACAATGCGTTTTTCGATAACCGGCCATGGCGTTAGCAGATCGCTTAAGCTGATGTGGCAGAAGTCGTGCATCAACGGTGCGCCCAGCAAAGAGGCGGCGGCAATGCTGGCAGTCATGCCTGGGATCAGTCTGACCTCAACATCCAGCTTTTGCTTACTGACCAGCTCCAGCACCAGCCCGGCCATACCGTAAATCCCCGCATCACCGCTGCTGATGAGTGCCACATTGTGACCCGCCTGCGCCAGTTCGATTGCCGCCTGACAGCGTTCAATCTCTTTGCACATTCCGGTTTTGATCACCTGCTTATCGCCCGTGAAAGCCTTTACCAGATGGGTGTAGGTTTTATAGCCAACGATAATTTCCGCTGCCTGCAAAGCTTCAACGGCTTCCATGGTCATCATTGCCTGCGAGCCAGGGCCAATTCCAATTACGCTTAACATCAGTGTGAAACTCCCAAAGTGATAGTGACGCCCTGTTCTCGCAGGGTCTCGCCTAACAGTTGTCCGTGGCTCAGCAGCCAGGCTGCAGGACCAGAAACGCTTCCTGTCCCCACCGTTTTGCGAACAAACGATGAGGCCGGAAAACGGTGTTCATGCTCACGCAGCGCGTCAGCGGTAAAGGTTTCGAAAGGCACGCGGCAGCACGAGGCCAACTGGATGAGGCCCTGCTCATCCTTTTTCAGCGTGATACTACCAATGGCTTTTAGTGCCAACGGATCGAGCTGCTGGGCTTCAAGTTGGCGGGCAAGCAGCGCAGCAAGCAGCGGGAACGGTGTGTCGCGGCGACAACCAATTCCAGCCACAACCCGCTGCGGCACCAGCTTCCAGTGCGGAACAGGCAGATCGGGTAAATTGGTGCGTAAGGTGATACACACCAGCGCATCCAGTTCGGGAAGCTGATTGAGATCGGTTACCGTGATAAAACCACGGCGATCACAATGGCTGACATCCTGGGTCAGTTCATCATCCCACCACAGGCCAACCCGTTTGTTGCTGACCAGCATCTGATTAACGATCTTCACCGCCGAACGGAAATCGCTCATCCGCGCATTCAACTGGAATGCCAGTGTATCCAGGGCCGCCATATCGTTGACATCCGTCGCCGTGGTGATTACCGGGTCGGCCCCCAACATGCCTGCCAGATAACGCGCCAGCGCATTCGCGCCCCCCGCGTGACCGGAAAGCAGGCTGATGACATGCTGGGCACGTTCATCAATGACCACCACCGCCGGATCGCAAAATTTATCGTTGACCAGCGGAGCCAGCACGCGAACCGCAATGCCGGTCGCCCCGATAAAAATCAGCGCCGAGTAGTTCATAAACGCATCACGGGCGGTATTGGCAAAGCCGTTTTCAAAGGGAATAAACCCCTCCTCCAGCAGCTTTTCACTGGTAAAACAGGTGACCGGCAGCATAGCCGCCAGACGTTTCGCCAGCACAACGCCACCTGGCGTCAGGCAAAAAAGCGCAATTGACTCAGGCTTTACGGTATTCATGGCTAAAGTCCGCCGCATAGAGTTTGGAGTAGTGATACTCCGAGCCCAGGAAATTACCGACCAGAATCAGGGCCGTTTTGCGGATGCCCGCATCGCGCACCTTGTCGCCAATATCCGCCAGGGTACCGCGCACGGTCTGGCTTTCCGGCCAGGTCGCTTTGTAGATCACCGCCACTGGCGTGGTCGCCGGATAACCGCCTTCAATTAAACGCTCGGCCACCCGATGAATACGCTGGACGGACAGATAAATCGCCATAGATGTCTGGTGACTGGCAAACGACTCCAGCTGTTCGCGCTCGGGGACCGGCGTACGCCCTTCCAGACGGGTAATGATCAGGCTTTGTGAGACTTCAGGCACGGTGTACTCCACGCCGAGTTCTGCCGCCGCACCGAGGAAGGCGCTGACGCCGGGCACCACCTGCCAGTCGATCCCGCGTTTGGTCAGTTCCTCGCCCTGCTCGCGGACGGAACCGTACAGTGAGACATCGCCAGTTTGCAGACGCACCACGGTCTTGCCAGCCTTCACGCCAGCTTCCATCAGATCGAGGATCTGCTCCAGATGCAGTTCAGCGCTGTCGTGGCATTCAGCATCGGCGGGACAATATTCCAGCAGTTCGGTGTTAATCAGCGATCCAGCGTAGATAACCACCTGCGCCTGTTGTAGCAAACGGTAACCTTTGAGGGTAATCAGCTCGCGATCGCCAGGACCTGCGCCAACGAACCACACGCTACGGGGATCAAAAATCTCAGACATGGTTTCCTTCCTTCTGACAGGCGATAACAAATACGGGGTTATTCGGTTTGAAATAATGACCACTGCCAAGCGTGGTAAGCGAGGAAACCTGTAGCTGCAGGCAATCCGCTCCCTGTACGCCCAGATGGTCCAGATGAACCAACGCGGTGTTGAGGTTTTCCTGGAGGATAAACGTCATGACCAGCCGCCCGGCGGGATGCAGTTGACGCATCGACCAGTCAATGAGATCGGTCAGATGCCCACCGCTGCCACCCATAAAAATGGCATCGGCTTTTTCGGCGATGGTCATTGGCGCAACGCCGGGAAAAATGTCGATATTTGCGCAGGCAAAATGCTGGCGATTTTCATCCAGCAGCCTGAGCGCCGCCGGGTTACGTTCGATTGCCGTCACGCGCAATCCGGGATATTGCAGCGCCGCTTCTATCGACACGCTGCCAGTTCCCGCCCCAATATCAATCAGATGACTGGCACGGTGTAATTCAAGTTTTGAGAGGGCAAGTGCACGTACCGCTTCTTTGGTCATCGGCACCTTTTCTCCACGCAGAAACAGCTCATCTTTCATCAAGGATCACCACTGCATTCATGTCATAGTCGGCGTTAATTTCACTCACAGGCAGGACATGGATCCGCTCGTTTTCCATCGCCAGGTTTTCGCCAATAACCATCCAGCGATGCCCCTTGCCTCGAGTGATTAGCTGCTGTGCGATTTCACGTGGGCCGCACAACGCATCTGTTACCATCCCCACCTTGTTATGTAGGGCCAGCTCATCGAAACAGACGCTGCGCCCGTGGCTACTGGTCAGCCACATATCGTTCATATCGATACCGGACTGCGCGCACAGATACTGCACCGCGCTAATACCGGGAATAATGCGTACCTGCCCGATGCCAAAATGCGCCACCATGCGCGTCCCAATGCCGTAGAACAACGGATCGCCAGACGCCAGCACGACGACATGCTTATCCTGGTGCGCAGTTACCCAGTTCAGGAGCTCCGCAATATTGGCGCCAAGAGCAAACCGCTCACCGGTAAAATCCGGGAATTGCTGCAAATGCCGCTTTCCGCCGACCAGCACATCAGCCGTTGCGACCGCTTCACGCGCCGCAGGCGTCATCAAATGCAAACCCGCGGGTCCCATTCCCACAACGGTTAACATTGCATCTCCTCAGCAATTTCAGCGATCGGGCGATTACTGCCAAGCACCTGATTGTCAAACGAGAACATGATGGCGTCGCAGGTCGGGGGATTTTTGGTAAAGCGCAACGTTTGCAGAACGCGCATACAGATACGCTTCGCCAGATGGTTATAAATATGCTGAAAGCCGTACGCGTCGATGTGTTCCATCGCCGCTTCGGTAGTATCGCAGTCGCTGACCAGCCTCAGCAGTTCCAGCGGTGCGCCAAGCAACGCGAGATGGGCCACCAGCGTTTCCATGCGCGCATCGGCAATATGGCTGTGGGTATGGAAGATCCCCGCCGCGATTTTGATAAGTTTCCCGGGATGTCCCACCAGCACGATTTGCCGAAATCCCAGACGGACGGCTTCTTCAATCATGTAGCCGACAAAGTTGCTCATAGTGACCACAACCTGCGTGTCGATGCCCATCTGCTCGCGCACAAAACGTTCACCGTGGTTTCCCGGCACCAGTACCACGCGATCCAGACCCGCCGCACGTTTAATTTCCAGCTCCAGCGACAGCGAACGTTTCCAGCTCTCTTCCGACATTGGCGTGACGATACCCGTGGTGCCAATAATCGAAATACCGCCCAGAATGCCGAGACGCGAGTTGTAGGTTTTTTGCGCCCGCTCTTCGCCTTCCGGCGCGAAGATCTCAATCTGCGCCCCACGATTTGGACCAATCGCCTCACGTACCGCAGACTCAATGGTCTGGCGAGGTGTCCGGTTAATCGCCGAACTCCCCACCGGGAGGCCGATCCCTTTGCGGGTTACCGTACCGACTCCTTCTCCGCCCTGTAAGGCGATCACGCCACTATCATCTAACGTCACGCGGGCAAAAATCAGCATCCCATGCGTGGCATCGACATCATCGCCACCGTCTTTACGGATCGCGGCTATCGCCTGCTGCCCTTCGATATGCGGCGATTCGACGTTCAGGCACAGCGTCACCCCGGAAGGCGTCACGATGGAAACCTGATGGATCAGGTGCTGGCGCAATACCATCAGCGCCGCCACTTTTGCAGCCGCCGTCGCGCACGATCCCGTGGTATATCCTTTACGCAGCGCTTTACCGTTGTGCCACACCGGCGTATCGAAGGCCTCGCTCATCGCGCCCCCTGCATGTGATAAAGCATGGCGTTGACGATAGCAGCGGCGACGTTACTTCCCCCTTTACGTCCTAACGCAGCAATGGCCGGGAGGTTGCTTTGGGTCAGCGCATCTTTCGACTCCTCAGCACCCACGAACCCGACCGGTACACCAACCACACCGCTGACGGCAACATCATGCTCAAGCAGACGGAACAGCGCTGTCGGCGCATTGCCAAAGACAAACAGCTTTTCCCCCTCTTCTTTCACCGCAATATCGACAGCCGCCATTGAACGGGTGATCCCCTGCTCTTTTGCCGTTCGTACGACCCGTGGATCGCTGATATAGCAGCGGCACTCGCCGCCAAATTTTGCCAACAGCGTTTTATTGATCCCGGAAAGGGCCATCGTGGTATCGGTATAAATTACGCTCGAACGGCTAAGCGCCGCGCAGAACTGCTCCAACACATCACTGGAAAACCACAGAATGTCCAGCCAGTCGAAATCCGCCGTGGTGTGAATGACCCGCTTGATAATGGCTTCATGCAACGGACTGGCAAACTGATAGTCCGGGCGGGTTTCACGGATAATCTCGCCAATAATGTCGAAACTTTTGGCCTCAATAGCCTGGGGTTGCTGGATATATTGCATAGTGTTGTCCTCAGGCTACACCGACCAGCAGCCACCGCAGCGCGATAAACAGCGCCAGTGCCAGCGTCGATGCCACCCACATCAATCGAATCGTATGGGAAATGTCGTCTACCGAAATGTCGCGTTGCGCATCACCGATCCACGGTTTCTCAACGCGCTCGCCAAAGTAGTCATTAGGGCCACCCAGACGAATGCCTAATGCCCCGGCAACTGAGGCCTCCGACCACGCACAGTTTGGGCTGCTGTGGTTGTAGCGATCGCGCCAGCCGATCTGCAAAGCACGCGAACCGTCCTGACGGCATAAAAATGCAGCCACGCCCAGCAGCAGCCAGCTCAGTCTCGCAGGAATATAATTTGCGACATCATCCAGACGCGCGCTGACCATACCGATAGCGCGGTATTTTTCATGTTTGTAACCCACCATGGAGTCAAGGGTATTTACCGCTTTGTAGGCCATCGCCAAAGGCGCGCCGCCGAGAAGAAGGAAAAACAGCGGCGCGATGATGCCATCAACGGTGTTTTCGGCCACGGTTTCCACCACGGCACGATTGATCTGCTGAGGTTGTAATTGCGAGGTATCGCGACCCACGATCCAAGATAACTTTTCCCGACTTGCGGCAAGGTTACCGGCACGCAACGGACGTTCGACATCCTGCGCGGCGTTCGCCAGACAGCGCCCAGCAAGCACGGTAAAGATCATCCAAACCTCCACCATCCATCCAAGCCAGGGATGAATAGAGTGCGCCAGCGCCAGTACGCCCCAGGAGACAGTCCAGGTCAGGCCAACCACCACTACCCACATCACCGCGCCACCAATGCGCAACGCACGATCGCTATGGCAGTAGCGCCGTACGACTCGCTGCATGGCAGAAATCAGATTGCCAATCCAGCGCACCGGATGCGACCAGTTCTGCGGATCGCCGATAATAAAATCAAGCAGCCAGGCAACACACCACGCAAGGATCGTCATAGCGCGCTCCTCGCGGCTGCCAACCAATGGTTAAGCATCTGCGGACGTTGAGCAAAATGAACGTGTAGATAGCTGGCGAAAGTGTTACCCACCTGCCAGCCGCCGGACCAGGTCTGCAACGTTTTGCCATCGCGCACTTTGCGACAGTGCATCACCGCGGGAGTTTCAGGAATAAAATCTGAGTAGTGAAATTCATGCCCGCGCAGCACTTCGCCTTCTGCAGCTAACAAGGTTTGCTGCGCGGCCTGCGCCTCGCAGTAGCCAAATCGGGTCAGACGTTTCCCCATTTTGCTGTGACCGGGAATGATATCCGCCATCAACCAGCTATCACCGTGGCTGTCCTCCAGCGAACTGCCGAGATACATCAGCCCACCGCACTCGGCGTAAATCGCCACGCCGCGGTGATGTGCGGCTCGCAATTGCTTAAGCATCGGGACATTGCGGGCCAGAGCCGCAGCATGTAACTCAGGGTATCCGCCACCCAGCCAGATCATCTGACAATCAGGTAAACAGGTGTCGTGCAACGGGCTAAAACGGACAATCTTCAGCCCCGTGCGTTCAAGCAAAGTAATATTGTCCGGGTAATAAAAGTTGAACGCTTCGTCATCAGCGATAGCAAGCGTTAGCCCTTCTCCGGCATCAGTATCGGGAAGCGTAGGCCATTCACCCGCAGGGAGGGTGTTTAGCTGGCTTAATTTCAGTAGAGCATCGATATCCAGCGTCTGCTCCAGCGTCGCGGCAAAGGCCTGCCACGGCTGCTGATTGATAACAGACTCACGCGCAGTAACCAGCCCCAGATGACGCTCCGGAAGCGCAACGCCTTCCATACGGGGAACGTAGCCTAATACAGGAACGGAACAGTAACGCTCAATCGCCACCTTCAGCAACTGATAATGCGTTTCGCTGTTGACCCGATTAACGATCACCCCGGCGATGTTCAGCGTGGGATCAAAATGCTGAAACCCCATTACCGTTGCGGCTATCGAGGTGGAAACAGCTTTACCATCAACCAGTAAGATGACCGGGCAACCTAACTGTTTGGCCATCGCGGCGGTACTGCAGTAGTTCGGGTCGGTACCATAACCGTCATACAACCCCATCACGCCTTCAATCACGGCGATATCGGCATGTTGCATCTGCTCGCGGAATAAAGCATTCAGAGTGGAAGCGGGAAGCATGAAGCTATCAAGATTGCGGGAAGCGGTACCGCATACCGCTGTATGCCAGCCGGTATCAAGGTAATCAGGCCCCACTTTGCAAGGCTGGACGCGTAAACCGCGTTTTTTCAACAAGCTCAACAAGCCCAGCGTCACCGTGGTTTTACCACAGCCGCTTCCGGTACCTGCAAGAACAAATGCGTGAAAATTGGCCGCCATACCCTGATCCTGTTCAGGGTGGTAGGGGTGTAGAGATACCCAGTCTCTCGACTGTATGCATCTGAACCACCCACTTCCCACCGAAGTTGTTGGTAGTCACTGACAGGCAGGTCTTCTGGCTTAGCGTCATCCTCACCCGTCCTTCCCAATCTTGCGATCAGTGGTCCATACGGGGTCGTCAGCATCACAGCAGCGGGGGCTGCGGGGGATTCTCACCCCCTTCCCTACCACAAATGTGGCAAACCTGTCAGTTCAGGAGCCGTAATTAAGCTCCCTGTTATGAGGTAAATTCACGACCTCATGACAATAATTCAATTTAATATCTTTCCGGGTTCATTCAGCCAATTATCTGGCATAAACCCACTTATTCACATGTTCACATTTTGAATGAAAGTGTCTGCAAAGAATAAAGAAAGTCAGGCATGCAGACACTGTATCTCATCACAAAAATAAAAACTGGTGCAGTTTATCCCTCTAATACTATTATTTTGTTGCGCTATGACAATTTATTGACTGCTGTTGTTACTTTTCATTTTATAATTACTGACATAGCGCCCGATATCAAAAATCGGCAATAGCAAAATATTGCTATTTAAGCGGACTCACCGCGTGAAATGACATTTATTTGCTGGCGAAATGCCTGCGGCGTAACCTGATACGTCTGGCGGAATACTTTGCAGAAATAGCTGGTTTGTGAAAAGCCTAAATTACGCGCAATGCTGGCTATGCTCCAGTCACTATGACAGAGCAACTCTTTGGCACTCGCCATTCGCTGTTGATTTACCCAGGCGTTAAACCCGATACCCTGATATTTTTTGAACAATTTACTGAAATAGTAAGGGCTAAGGTAAACATGAGACGCAACATCTTCCAGGCGTAACTCATCTGACAAATGCGCATCAATATAGCGCAGCGCTTTTTTCATTTTGCTGTCGTGAGGATTCGGCGTTCGGTTGGCGCGTACTGGCTCTGCCTGCTGCGGGTTGTCTTTGATAACCACAAAATTTAGTTGTTTTTTAAGGCAATTTTCCACGATGAGCTTTAGCAGATCCGCCGAGGCGATAACGCGCGAATAGTCCATCTCCGGCACATTACGAAATTCACTGAGCAGTTCGGGATCGGCTTGCCAGCGGTCATCGACGTTCAGGATATCCACCAGGCCGACATCGTTACTTAAACGCACCTGACCACACAATACGAACCCAACCAGGTGACCCGCAATTACCAGCGGAATTGAGAAGTCGGTAAGCCCCGCGTGGCAGCGATAGATGCAGGGTTGATCGGATTTTGAAGCTTCCAGCCCGCCACAGCGATCGCTCATACGACAACGGGTACTGTGCTGAGGATGCTGGCGCATCAACTGACAAAAAGGGGTGAAATTAAAAAGCTCAGAAATTTCATCACCGTGAATATTGACAACCACAACAGCCAGACTGGTGGCCTGCGCAAAATCCTGTGCGATTTTATTAATGAGTTCTGAGTTCAGGGCACTCGCAGAAATCATGATAAAACCTCTCAGTTAATTTATTGTTATAAATAAAACATACTATTTACACATCCAGTTTCATCTCGCTTTCCTGGGCGCTGATGAAAGTCATCATCGAACATAACAAAAGTCTCCCATTGTGGGGAGACTTTTTCAGCGGTTCAGGAAACCGGATCACGAAAACAGTTTTTACGCTTTAAAAATAAACATCTTCCGTGAAGCTAGCTCTCATTTTCCTCCAGTTTACACGTATTACACGGTAAATTTTTGCCAATAAAATAACGATAAATTGCTGCGCCTGCGCACGCACCGATGATGGGGGCCACAATCGGTACGATGAAATAAGGGATATCACGCCCGCCGGTCATCGCCACATCTCCCCACCCGGCCATCCATGCAAATAATTTTGGACCGAAATCACGTGCCGGGTTCATCGCAAATCCGGTGAGAGGCCCGGTAGATGCACCGAGAACAGCCACCAGAATGCCAATCAATAAAGGCGCCAATGGCCCTCTGGGGACGCCATTACCGTCATCGGTAAGTGCCATGATCATGCCCATCAGAATGGAAGTGATCACCACTTCAACCAGCGCAGCCTGCCAGACGCTGAGCGCCGCCGCTGGATAAGTACTAAAAATACTGGCCAGTTGCAGGCTTTCAAGGCTGCCACGCACCATTTGATGGGCAGACTCATACTCGGTAAATAGACTTCCGTACAGCAGATAGGCTAGCAACGCGCCGCCAAAGGCACCCGCAACCTGCGCTACGGTGTATGGCACAACTTTGCGCCCCGGAAAACAGGCAAATAACCACAGGGCGATGGTGATTGCAGGATTGAGATGCGCGCCAGAAATCCCCGCTGTCAGGTAAACGGCAAGCGAGATCCCCAACCCCCATATGATGCAGATCTCCCATAATCCCAAACTGGCGCCCGCGACTTTAAGTGCGCTCAGGCATCCGATGCCAAAAAACAAAAACAGCCCGGTACCCAAAAACTCAGCAATGCATTGCGCTTTTAGTGAATCGTTCATTGTGACACCTTCTAAGCAGAGTTCGTGTCTTTACCAGCGGACTCCTTGCTGGTACGTAGAATACTTCAAGGCTTACTATAAAAAGCCGTATCGGCAAAATGTTGGCAATCTGAAGGCGGCATGCCCCTCAAAATCGTGCTGAGATAGCAAATTCTTGCTATCACTTTTATTAAAACAGGCGAGAACACAGGAAAATCCACTATTAGTGGTACATTTGTGAAACGATAAAATATTGCTATTGGCAGAATTATGTTTTCAGACAATCATCACATTTTCATTTTTCCGCATAGCAAATGCCATTTTTAATGTCACTAACAAAAGTGTAAATATGGAATTAACATAACCAAATATTCATATTATTAAAATAAAAAATAACCATTAAAAACAAAAAGATAAAATAAAACATAGCAATTTTATATCACCATAACCTCACTATTTTTTCATTCATACTTTCAACTCAGCCATTCTTTTTCCTCGCTTCTTTTTATAGTCATGAATATCGGGACAACCCAGGCGAGGTCTTTATGCAACAAGAAGCGTTAGGAATGGTAGAAACCAAAGGCTTAACTGCAGCCATAGAGGCCGCAGATGCAATGGTGAAGTCAGCCAATGTAATGCTGGTCGGCTACGAAAAAATTGGTTCGGGGCTGGTAACCGTTATTGTCCGCGGCGATGTCGGCGCAGTCAAAGCAGCAACAGATGCCGGCGCCGCCGCAGCCCGTAATGTGGGAGAAGTGAAAGCCGTACACGTTATCCCGCGCCCTCATACCGATGTAGAAAAAATCTTACCGAAGGGAATTAGCTAATGAGCAGCAATGAGCTGGTTGAACAGATCATGGCGCAGGTGATTGCTCGCGTGGCAACCCCAGAACAGCAGGCTATCCCTGAAAATAATCACCCAACACGAGAAACGGCTATGGCAGAGAAAAGCTGCAGTTTAACGGAGTTTGTCGGTACCGCGATTGGCGACACCGTCGGTCTGGTAATCGCCAACGTAGACAGCGCCTTACTGGACGCGATGAAACTTGAAAAACGTTATCGCTCCATTGGCATCCTTGGCGCCCGTACTGGCGCGGGTCCGCACATTATGGCCGCCGATGAAGCGGTAAAAGCAACAAATACGGAAGTCGTCAGTATTGAATTACCACGAGATACCAAAGGCGGCGCGGGCCACGGCTCGCTGATTATCCTCGGCGGCAACGATGTTTCCGACGTGAAACGCGGAATTGAGGTTGCGCTGAAAGAGCTGGATCGCACCTTTGGCGATGTTTATGCGAACGAAGCCGGTCACATCGAGATGCAATACACCGCCCGCGCCAGCTACGCGCTGGAAAAAGCCTTTGGCGCACCGATTGGCCGTGCCTGTGGTGTGATTGTCGGTGCACCAGCCTCCGTAGGTGTCCTGATGGCTGATACTGCGCTGAAATCCGCCAATGTGGAAGTTGTAGCCTACAGCTCCCCGGCCCATGGCACCAGCTTCAGCAACGAAGCCATTCTGGTCATCTCAGGTGATTCCGGCGCAGTTCGTCAGGCCGTTATCTCCGCCCGTGAAATTGGTAAAACCGTACTCGGGACCCTCGGCTCAGAGCCGAAAAACGATCGTCCGTCCTATATCTGATATCAGTGAGGCTGATTCATGAGATCGAAAAGATTTGAAGCACTGGCGAAACGCCCTGTGAATCAGGATGGTTTCGTTAAGGAGTGGATCGAAGAAGGCTTCATTGCGATGGAAAGCCCGAACGACCCTAAACCATCGATTAAAATCGTCAACGGTACAGTGACTGAACTGGATGGCAAATCCGCCAGTGAATTTGACTTAATTGACCATTTCATTGCCCGCTACGGCATTAACCTGGCGCGCGCTGAAGAAGTCATGGCAATGGACTCGGTCAAACTAGCCAATATGCTTTGCGACCCTAACGTGAAGCGCAAAGATATCGTGCCGCTGACCACCGCAATGACACCAGCTAAAATTGTCGAAGTGGTGTCCCATATGAACGTCGTCGAGATGATGATGGCCATGCAGAAAATGCGTGCTCGTCGTACTCCGTCTCAACAGGCGCACGTCACTAACGTTAAAGATAACCCGGTACAGATTGCCGCAGACGCCGCAGAAGGCGCATGGCGCGGATTTGACGAACAGGAAACGACCGTTGCCGTCGCACGCTACGCGCCATTTAACGCCATTGCCCTGTTAGTCGGTTCACAGGTTGGGCGCCCTGGCGTGTTAACTCAGTGCTCGCTGGAAGAAGCGACCGAACTTAAGCTCGGCATGCTGGGCCACACATGCTACGCGGAAACTATCTCCGTCTATGGTACAGAACCCGTCTTTACCGACGGCGACGACACGCCATGGTCGAAAGGCTTCCTCGCCTCTTCCTACGCCTCTCGCGGCCTGAAAATGCGCTTTACCTCCGGCTCTGGCTCAGAAGTTCAGATGGGTTACGCCGAAGGTAAATCAATGCTTTATCTGGAAGCACGCTGCATTTACATCACCAAAGCCGCTGGCGTGCAGGGTTTGCAGAACGGCTCAGTAAGCTGCATCGGCGTGCCTTCCGCCGTACCGTCCGGTATTCGTGCGGTTCTGGCCGAAAACCTAATCTGTTCTTCTCTGGATCTGGAATGCGCCTCCAGCAACGACCAGACCTTTACCCACTCGGATATGCGTCGTACCGCGCGTCTGCTGATGCAGTTCCTGCCAGGTACTGACTTCATCTCTTCCGGTTATTCCGCGGTACCGAACTACGACAACATGTTCGCCGGTTCCAACGAAGATGCGGAAGACTTTGATGACTACAACGTTATCCAGCGCGACCTGAAAGTGGACGGCGGTCTGCGTCCAGTTCGAGAAGAAGATGTTATCGCCATTCGTAACAAAGCGGCGCGTGCGCTACAGGCAGTATTTGCCGGGATGGGATTACCACCAATCACGGATGAAGAAGTGGAGGCTGCGACCTACGCCCACGGTTCGAAAGATATGCCGGAGCGCAACATCGTGGAAGACATCAAGTTCGCACAAGAGATTATCAATAAAAACCGTAACGGCCTGGAAGTGGTAAAAGCGCTTGCTCAGGGCGGGTTTACCGATGTCGCTCAGGACATGCTCAACATCCAGAAAGCCAAGTTAACCGGGGATTATCTGCATACCTCCGCCATTATCGTTGGCGACGGACAGGTGCTATCCGCAGTAAATGACGTCAATGACTATGCCGGTCCGGCAACAGGTTATCGCCTGCAAGGCGAACGCTGGGAAGAGATCAAAAACATCCCTGGCGCACTTGATCCCAACGAACTTGGCTAAGGGGTGAAAAATGGAAATCAATGAAAAGCTGCTGCGCCAGATAATTGAAGACGTACTGTCTGAAATGCAGACCAGCGACAAACCCGTCTCATTCCGCACATCGTCAGCGGCAAGCGCGCCACAGACCACAGCGGTACAGGCCGACAGTTTTCTGACCGAGATTGGCGAAGCTAAACAAGGTCAGCAGCAGGACGAAGTGATTATTGCCGTAGGTCCGGCGTTCGGGCTCTCACAAACTGTCAATATCGTCGGGATCCCGCATAAGAATATCTTGCGCGAAGTGATTGCCGGGATTGAAGAGGAAGGCATTAAAGCACGCGTTATCCGCTGCTTTAAATCCTCTGATGTCGCGTTTGTCGCCGTGGAAGGCAACCGTCTGAGCGGTTCCGGGATCTCTATCGGCATCCAGTCAAAAGGTACCACGGTTATCCACCAGCAGGGGTTACCGCCGCTTTCTAATCTGGAACTGTTCCCTCAGGCGCCGCTTCTGACGCTGGAAACCTATCGTCAGATCGGTAAAAACGCCGCGCGTTATGCCAAGCGTGAATCTCCGCAACCGGTCCCTACGCTGAATGACCAGATGGCCCGACCTAAGTACCAGGCGAAATCGGCCATTCTGCATATTAAAGAGACCAAATACGTCGTGACGGGCAAAAACCCGCAGGAACTGCGCGTGGCGCTTTGATAAAGGATAACTCCATGAATACCGACGCAATTGAATCGATGGTTCGGGATGTGCTGAGCCGGATGAACAGCCTGCAAAGCGAGTCCGCTACTCTGGTTGCGGCAAGTTCATCAGCACATACCGCGAAAGTCACGGATTACCCTCTCGCGAATAAACATCCTGAGTGGGTAAAAACCGCGACCAATAAAACTCTGGATGACTTCACGCTCGAAAATGTTCTGAGCAACAAGGTGACGGCACAGGACATGCGCATCACGCCTGAAACGCTGCGCCTGCAGGCGGAAATCGCCAAAGATGCCGGGCGTGACAGGCTGGCGATGAACTTTGAGCGCGCCGCAGAGCTAACCGCTGTACCTGATGATCGCATCCTGGAGATCTACAACGCACTACGCCCGTATCGCTCTACTAAAGATGAGCTGATGGCTATCGCTGACGATCTCGAAAATCGTTATCAGGCAAAGATCTGTGCGGCTTTCGTTCGTGAAGCGGCAGCGCTGTACGTTGAGCGTAAAAAACTCAAAGGCGACGACTAACTCAGGGACAGGATCATGCGATATATAGCTGGCATTGACATAGGTAACTCATCAACGGAAGTCGCTCTGGCTACCCTGGATGAGTCTGGAGCGTTGAGTATTACCAACAGCGCCCTGGCAGAAACCACCGGGATTAAGGGCACATTGCGTAATGTGTTTGGCATTCAGGAGGCACTTACGCTGGCAGCAAAAAACGCCGGCATCAATGTCAGCGATATTTCGCTCATCCGTATTAATGAAGCCACTCCGGTCATTGGCGACGTGGCGATGGAAACGATTACCGAAACCATCATCACTGAATCCACCATGATCGGCCATAACCCTAAAACGCCGGGCGGTGTCGGGCTGGGTGTTGGCATTACTATTACGCCGGAAGACCTGCTCAGCCGTCCGGCGGATACACCTTATATTCTGGTGGTGTCATCAGCATTCGATTTCGCCGATGTCGCCACGATGATTAATGCCTCGCTACGCGCAGGATACCAGTTAACTGGCGTAATTTTGCAGCAAGACGATGGCGTGTTGGTCAGCAATCGTCTGACTCACCCCCTGCCCATCGTGGATGAAGTGCTTCATATCGACCGTATCCCATTGGGTATGTTAGCTGCTATTGAAGTCGCGGTTCCAGGAAAGGTCATTGAAACGCTTTCTAACCCCTACGGGATTGCGACCGTTTTTGGTCTCAATGCCGACGAGACTAAAAACATTGTCCCGATGGCGCGGGCGCTGATCGGCAACCGCTCAGCCGTAGTGGTGAAAACGCCGTCAGGCGATGTGAAAGCCCGAGCCATTCCTGCCGGGAATCTGGAGCTACAGTCACAAGGCCGTACCGTACGCGTCGACGTAGCAGCTGGCGCTGACGCGATTATGAAAGCCGTTGGTGAGTGTCCGAAACTGGATAACGTCACCGGCGAAGCGGGGACCAATATTGGCGGCATGCTGGAGCATGTACGCCAGACAATGGCTGAATTAACCAACAAACCCAGTCAGGAAATCTTTATTCAGGATCTACTGGCGGTTGATACCTCGGTTCCCGTCAGCGTGACCGGCGGGCTTGCCGGTGAATTTTCGCTGGAACAGGCTGTCGGCATTGCCTCAATGGTGAAATCAGATCGCCTGCAAATGGCGATGATTGCTCAGGAAATCACGCAAAAGCTCAACATTGATGTCCAGGTTGGCGGGGCTGAAGCCGAAGCTGCCATACTCGGGGCTTTAACCACTCCGGGCACAACGCGACCACTGGCTATTCTGGATCTCGGTGCGGGATCGACCGACGCCTCCATCATCAACCCGAAAGGCGAAATTATTGCCACACACCTGGCGGGCGCGGGCGATATGGTCACGATGATTATTGCCCGTGAACTGGGGCTGGATGACCGTTATCTCGCCGAAGAGATCAAAAAGTACCCGCTGGCGAAAGTTGAGAGCTTGTTCCATCTTCGCCACGAAGATGGCAGCGTTCAGTTCTTCCCTGAGCCTCTTCCGCCAACGGTTTTTGCCCGCGTGTGCGTAGTAAAACCTGATGAGCTGGTGCCCCTGCCAGGCGAACTGGCGCTGGAGAAAGTACGGGCCATTCGCCGCAGCGCCAAGGAGCGCGTTTTTGTCACCAACGCGCTCAGAGCCTTACGTCAGGTGAGTCCGACCGGGAACATTCGGGATATTCCCTTTGTGGTGCTGGTTGGCGGCTCGTCCCTGGACTTCGAAGTACCGCAACTGGTCACCGATGCACTGGCGCATTATCGCCTGGTTGCCGGGCGCGGCAACATTCGTGGCACCGAAGGTCCGCGCAATGCGGTTGCGACCGGGCTGATTCTCTCCTGGCACAAGGCGTTCGCTCATGGAAAGTAATCTCAACACGCCAGCCATCGTTATCTTCACCACCGGTGACTGCGCCAACGCCTGGAGCGACGTGCTGCTGGGTATTGAAGAAGAAGGGATCCCCTTTGTGATTCAGGAGGGCCATTCAACCGACGTTACGCACAACGCATGGCTCGCGGCATGTCAGTCGCCACTGCTGGTTGGCATTGGCTGCAGTCGCGAAAAACTGATCGTGCACTACAAAAACCTACCCGCGTCAGCGCCGCTTTTTACGCTGATGTATCAACAAGATAACCACGCTCGTCGCAGCATCGGTAATAACGCTGCGCGGCTGGTTAAAGGCATTCCATTCCGGGAATGCCACTCATAACCCACAGGAGACAAGCAGTATGAATAACGCACTGGGACTGGTTGAAACAAAAGGGCTTGTCGGCGCTATTGAAGCCGCTGATGCCATGGTGAAATCCGCAAACGTGCAGTTGGTTGGTTACGAAAAAATCGGCTCAGGCCTGATCACCGTTATGGTCCGTGGTGATGTCGGCGCGGTGAAAGCCGCAGTAGATGCAGGAAGCGCAGCGGCAAGCGCCGTTGGCGAGGTGAAATCCTGCCACGTTATCCCGCGTCCGCACAGCGACGTTGAAGCCATTTTACCTAAATCCGCATAAGTCGTTGCAACCAAGGAGCACAGCGTGAAGCAATCACTGGGATTACTCGAAGTTAGTGGTCTGGCATTAGCCATCAGTTGCGCGGACGTCATGGCGAAAGCCGCCTCCATCACGCTGGTGGGCCTCGAAAAAACCAACGGTTCAGGCTGGACGGTGATCAAGATTATCGGGGATGTGGCCTCCGTGCAGGCGGCCATTTCTACCGGTGTCAATTTCGCTGACCAACGCGATGGGCTGGTGGCTCACAAAGTCATTTCCAGACCGGGGGACGGAATCCTGTCACATAGCGTTGCCCCGGAAGCAGAGCCAACACCCGCCCCCATCCAGGTCGAGCCGCAAGAAGAGATATTGGTGGACAGTACAGCGTCCGAAGCGCCGCAAAATGCGGAGTTGATTAGCTGCAATCTGTGCCTTGACCCAGCCTGTACCCGCCAGAAAGGTGAGCCCCGCTCTCTTTGTCTGCACTCTGGAAAACGAGGTAAAGCGTGATGGATAAACAGCAACTCAAGTCAACGGTCACCAAAGTTCTGGATGAAATGCGCGAGCGCCCTATTCCGCTGGGGATCTCTAATCGTCATATTCATCTTTGCGCTGAAGATTACGTCCGTTTGTTTCCCAATCAGCCTATCAGCGAGAAAAAAGGGCTATTGCAGCCAGGCCAATACGCTGCAGAGCAGACCGTCACGCTGGTCGGACCTAAAGGACAGTTAAAAAATGTGCGTTTACTCGGCCCGCTACGTAGCACCAGTCAGGTTGAAATTTCACGTACCGATGCCCGTACGCTAGGTATTGCTGCCCCGCTGCGTATGTCGGGCAATATCCAGGGCACGCCGGGTATTCGCCTTGTCAGTCCATTTGCTGAACTGGACTTAACATGCGGCGTCATCGTTGCTCAACGGCATATCCATATGTCGCCGCTCGATGCCTTGATCCTGCGGGTTTCCCATGGCGATAAAGTCTCGGTCGCCATTAATGGCGATGAACGCCGGCTGATTTTCGATAACGTCGCCGTACGCGTTTCGCCGGATATGCGCCTTGAGATGCATATTGATACCGACGAAGCCAATGCTGCGGGGGCGGATAATCCTCAGGCATTCGCCACATTGGTGACTTCACGATGAACAACGAACTGCTGCAACGCATTATCGAGGAGGTTGTTTCCCGATTAAAAAAACGCGCGGCAAGCACGATCTCCCTTAGCGTCGCGCAGTTACGGGAAATAGACCCACGGATACTATGCTGCCAGTATTCGTCGCTGCACATTTTACAGGCTGATCTGCTCCTGCTGGAACAAATTGCCGAAAGCAGCTCTGCCAATATGTCGGTGGTCACGATCCACGAAGCGCTGGCATGCGGAGTCCGCGTGAAAATTTCACTACATCACCACTTGTTACCCGCAGTACCCGTGAAAAAACTCGCGCGTCTGCCGCTGGAATTTGGTGACGAACTGGGGCGAGCCATCGTTCTGCATCCTGAAAAACTTCTCAGTTACGCCGACGTCGCCCAATTGCACGATGCGGTTTTAGTGCTACGCCGTCGATGTGTCGTCACTGCGCTGGCTCAGGAAACTGTCAGTACGCGAAATGTCCAATTAATTAAGCAGGAGTGAGCTATGCATCTGGCACGGGTTACAGGCGTTGTTGTCTCCACGCAAAAGTCCCCCTCCCTGGTCGGGAAGAAGCTGTTACTGGTACGTCGGGTGAGTGCTGACGGAGAGCTGCCAGCCTCCCCGACGACCGGGGACGAAGTCGCCGTTGATTCTGTCGGCGCGGGAACCGGCGAACTGGTTTTACTCAGCAGCGGCTCCAGTGCCAGGCACGTTTTCTCCGGCCCAAATGAGGCCATCGATCTGGCTATTGTCGGCATTGTCGACACGCTTTCTCGTTAGGAGGAACTATGGCGATTTATACCCGCACTGGCGATGCCGGCACAACGGCCCTCTTTACCGGGCAACGCGTAAGCAAAACGCATCCACGCGTCGAGGCTTACGGGACGCTGGACGAACTCAATGCAGCACTTAGCCTGTGCGTTTGCGCGGCGAAAAACCCACAGCACCGCAAGTTACTTGAAAACATTCAACTGCAGCTTTTTTGGTTCAGCGCCGAACTCGCCAGCGAGAGCGAACAACCAAACCCAGAGCAGCGCTACATCAGCTCAGAAGAAATTGCAGCGTTGGAAACCGCCATCGATACCGCGATGGGTAGAGTACCGCCGCTGCACAGCTTTATTTTACCTGGCCGCAGCGAAGCCGCCAGCCGTCTGCACTTTGCCCGCACGCTGGCCCGCCGCGCAGAGAGGCGACTGGTCGAGCTCTCTGCCGATATCGACGTCAGACACGTTCTGATGCGTTATATCAATCGTCTGTCCGACTGCTTATATGCGCTCGCACGAGCAGAAGATCATGACGCCCATCAAAACGACATTATTCAGAAAGTGGCTGAGCGCTATCTCTCCGCCATCCGTACATCAGCCATAAAGGAGCCGGCGATGTCTCTGTCTTTTCAGGAGCTCCACCAACTGACTCGCGCTGCGGTAACAAGAGCAGAAGAACTTCAGGTCCCGGTCGTCATCAGCATTGTTGATGCGAACGGGACCCAAACGGTGACCTGGCGCATGCCTGACGCATTGCTCGTCAGTAGCGAACTGGCACCTAAAAAAGCCTGGACCGCCGTGGCGATGAAAACCGCCACGCATGAATTAACGTCTGCGGTGCAACCAGGCGCAGCGCTTTACGGTCTGGAAAGCCATATGCAGGGAAAAGTCGTCACTTTTGGCGGCGGGTTCGCATTATGGCGTGAAGGTTTACTTCTTGGGGGTCTTGGCATCAGCGGGGGAAGCGTTGAACAGGATATGGACATTGCAGAAACGGCCATTGCGGCGATTAACGTGAGAACACATCAATGAATACTTCAGAACTTGAAACCCTCATCCGTAACATTTTGAGTGAACAACTCGCCCCGGCAAAAACAGAAACCAAAGGAAACGGAATCTTTCCGTCCGTTGGTGAAGCTATCGATGCCGCTCATCAGGCTTTTTTACGTTACCAGCAATCGCCATTAAAAACCCGCAGCGCCATCATTCACGCCCTGCGAGAAGAACTGACGCCTCATCTTGCTTCCCTGGCCGCTGAGAGCGCAGCCGAAACTGGAATGGGCAACAAAGAGGATAAATTCCTCAAGAATAAAGCTGCGCTGGACAACACTCCAGGAATCGAAGATCTCACCACCACGGCACTGACCGGCGATGGCGGCATGGTGTTATTCGAGTATTCACCGTTTGGCGTGATTGGCTCCGTCGCCCCCAGTACCAACCCGACGGAAACCATAATTAACAACAGCATTAGTATGCTGGCTGCGGGGAACAGCGTTTATTTTAGCCCGCATCCGGGCGCGAAAGCGGTCTCACTCAAACTGATTGCCATGATTGAGGATATTGTTTTCCGCTGCTGCGGGATCCGGAATCTTGTCGTCACGGTCACAGAACCCACCTTTGAGGCTACCCAGCAGATGATGGCACACCCTAAAATTGCAGTTCTGGCGATTACCGGTGGCCCTGGCATTGTTGCTATGGGCATGAAAAGCGGGAAAAAAGTCATTGGCGCAGGCGCAGGAAACCCTCCCTGTATTGTCGATGAAACTGCCGACCTGGTTAAGGCGGCGGAAGATATCATCAACGGCGCATCCTTTGATTACAACCTCCCCTGCATTGCTGAGAAGAGCCTGATTGTTGTTGGTGCCGTTGCCGAACGCCTGGTTCAACAAATGCAGTCTTTTGGCGCGCTGCTTCTCACTAGCGAAGAGGTAGACAAACTGCGCGCAGTCTGTCTGCCCGAAGGCATGACCAATAAAAAGCTGGTAGGGAAAAGCCCGGCAACCTTACTGGAAGCCGCAGGAATACCTGTTCCGGCAAAAGCACCTCGATTACTGATAGGTCTCGTCAAGGCTGACGACCCATGGGTTACCAGCGAGCAACTGATGCCAATGCTCCCCGTCGTCACGGTGAGCGATTTTGACAGTGCGTTAACGTTGGCCCTGAAAGTTGAAGAGGGATTGCATCACACCGCCATTATGCATTCACAAAATGTGTCGCGTTTGAATCTTGCCGCACGCACGCTTCAAACCTCCATTTTTGTGAAAAATGGCCCCTCTTACGCCGGGATTGGCGTGGGTGGTGAAGGCTTTACCACTTTCACGATTGCGACGCCGACCGGTGAAGGAACAACATCGGCACGTACTTTCGCACGTTCTCGTCGTTGCGTGCTGACAAACGGTTTTTCTATTCGCTAATGGGGCCGTTATGAAAAGCTTTTCACTGCAAACTCGATTGTACAGCGGTCAGGGAAGCCTGGATATGCTCAAACGTTTCACGAATAAGCATATCTGGATTATCTGCGATGGTTTTCTTGCGCGTTCTCCTGTGATTGAAAAGCTGCGCAACACGCTTCCTGCGGATAATCGCATCAGCATTTTCAGCGATATTACCCCCGATCCAACCATTAGCACGGTGGTGCAAGGGATTGCGCAAATGCAGTCTCTGCAACCGGATGTTGTCATTGGTTTTGGCGGAGGCTCAGCGCTGGATGCCGCGAAAGCCATCGTTTGGTTCAGCCGACAGTTCGGTATTGAAATCGAAACCTGTGTTGCTATTCCAACCACCAGCGGGACAGGCTCGGAAGTGACCAGCGCCTGCGTGATTAGCGATCCGGATAAAGGCATTAAATATCCCTTGTTTAATAATGCGCTTTACCCGGATATAGCCATCCTCGATCCAACACTGGTTGTCAGCGTACCTCCAGCCATCACCGCGAATACAGGCATGGACGTCCTGACGCATGCGCTGGAGGCTTACGTGTCCACGAAGGCCAGCGATTTCACCGACGCGCTGGCGGAAAAAGCGGCACAAATCGTCTTCCAGTACCTTCCCGTCGCCGTCAGCAAAGGCGAGTGTCTGGCAACCAGGGGGAAAATGCACAACGCGTCGACACTCGCGGGAATGGCATTTAGTCAGGCGGGGTTGGGGATAAACCATGCGATTGCCCATCAGTTAGGCGGCCAGTTTCATCTGCCACACGGACTTGCCAATGCGCTGCTGCTGGCCCCTGTCATTCATTTTAACGCCCGCGACCCCAGGGCCGCGAAGCGCTATGCCCGTTTCGCTAAAGCCTGCCATTTATGCCCGGATAATGCGAACGATACGGCTGCGCTGAATGCGCTCATTCATCACATTGAGCTTCTCAAAAAACAGTGTGCGTTACCTTCTTTCGTTGACGCGCTCAAAGACGGAAAGCAAATCTGGTCACAGCGTATACCGTCGATGGTTCAGGCCGCGCTGGCTGATGTCACGCTGCAAACCAATCCTCGTGTTGCCGACGCCAGTGCCATGCAGGAATTGCTTGAGGAATTATTATGAATACAGCCATGACGGCAGAGTCCACGCTTTATGATGCGCAGACGATACGCGAACGCGTTCGGGCTGCTGGCGTTGTCGGGGCAGGCGGTGCGGGTTTTCCTGCACACGTAAAATTACAGGCGCAGGTCGATACATTTCTGGTGAATGCCGCCGAATGTGAACCGATGTTAAAAGTTGACCAGCAATTGATGAGCGTCCAGGCAGGTCGACTTATTCGCGGCGTTAAATATGCCATGACGGCTACCGGAGCCAGTGCCGGTATTATTGCGCTCAAAGAAAAATACCAGAATGCTATCAATGCGTTAGCTCCCCTGCTTCCTGCCGATATCCGGTTACACATTTTACCAGATGTCTACCCGGCCGGTGACGAGGTGCTGACCATCTGGATGGCAACAGGCCGGAGGGTCCCACCTGCCGCACTGCCGGTCAGCGTCGGCGTGGTGGTCAATAACGTCCAGACCGTGCTCAACATCGCCAGAGCGGTTGAACAGCAATATCCCGTTACCCGTCGCACGCTGACCGTCAACGGCGCAGTCGCCAAACCAATCACTCTCACTGTCCCTATCGGGATGTCACTTCGCGAGGTGCTGGCGCTGGCGGGAGGCGCAACCGTTGACGATCCTGGATTTATTAATGGCGGCCCGATGATGGGCGGTCTGATTACCTCCCTGGATACCCCCGTCAGCAAAACCACCGTGGGGTTGCTGGTTTTACCAAAATCTCATGCGCTGATTCAGCGGCGAATGCAGGATGAACGCACCGTGCTTTCCGTCGCAAAAACCGTATGCGAGCAGTGCCGTTTGTGTACGGATTTGTGCCCAAGGCACTTAATTGGCCATGAATTATCACCACACCTGCTGGTTCGCGCGGTTAATTATCAGCAGGCGGCCACACCACAGCTGCTGCTCACGGCCCTGACCTGCTCAGAATGCAATGTCTGTGAAAGCGTAGCCTGTCCGGTTGGAATATCGCCGATGCGAATCAACCGCATGCTTAAACGCGAACTACGGGCGCTCAACCATCGTTATGAAGGGCCGCTAAATCCTGAGGATGAAATGGCGAAGTACCGGTTGATCCCGGTTAAGCGCCTTATTACCAAACTGGGTCTTAGCGACTGGTATCACGATGCGCCATTGGCTGAGACTGATTATTCCACCGATGAAACGACGCTGTTGCTACGCCAGCATATTGGCGCCAGCGCCATCCCATGTGTACAGCAAGGCGATCGCGTTGTTCGCGGTCAATGCGTTGCCGATGTGCCGGCAGGCGCATTAGGTGCGCCAGTCCACGCCAGTATTGACGGTATTGTCAGCGAAATCACTGAGCAATCCATCACGGTAATAAGAGGTTAATCATGTCTCAGGCTATAGGGATCTTAGAACTCACCAGCATTGCCAAAGGAATGGAAGCTGGCGATGCCATGTTAAAAAGCGCGAATGTGAATTTACTGGTCAGCAAGACCCTCTGCCCGGGAAAATTCCTGCTTATGCTTGGTGGTGACGTAGGCGCAGTACAGCAGGCGATAGCCACTGGTACATCTCTTGCTGGCGATATGCTCGTTGATAGTCTGGTACTGCCTAATATCCATGCCAGCGTACTCCCGGCGATCAGCGGGTTAAATAGCGTGGATAAGCGTCAGGCCGTCGGGATTGTTGAAACATGGAGCGTGGCGGCCTGTATCTGTGCCGCGGATCGCGCAGTTAAAGCTTCCAATGTCACGTTGGTTCGCGTGCACATGGCATTTGGTATTGGCGGCAAGTGCTACATGGTTGTCGCTGGCGATGTATCCGATGTGAATAACGCAGTAACGGTTGCCAGTGAAAGCGCGGGTGAAAAAGGCCTGTTGGTTTATCGTTCTGTCATACCTCGCCCGCATGAAAGCATGTGGCGGCAGATGGTGGAGGGATAATGGAAAGACAGCCCACCACGGATCGTATGATCCAGGAATATGTTCCTGGCAAGCAGGTCACGCTGGCGCATCTTATCGCCAATCCCGGAAAAGATTTGTTCAAGAAGCTGGGATTACAGGATTCAGTATCCGCAATCGGGATTTTGACGATTACCCCCAGCGAAGCCTCAATTATCGCCTGCGATATCGCCACGAAATCCGGGGCGGTAGAGATTGGTTTTCTCGACCGATTTACCGGCGCAGTGGTACTGACGGGCGATGTCTCCGCCGTTGAGTACGCGCTGAAACAGGTAACCCGAACGCTGGGCGAAATGATGCGTTTTACCGCTTGCCCCATCACCCGGACGTAATCTCATGAAACGCATCATGCTAATCGGACCCAGCCAGTGCGGAAAAACGTCGCTCACACAATGCATGCGGGGAGAAGCACTTCACTATCAGAAGACCCAGGCCATAGTCTGGTCGCCCACAGCGATAGATACACCGGGCGAATATCTTGAAAACCGCTGTCTGTATAGTGCGCTGCTGGCCAGCTCCTGTGAAGCAGACATCATCGCGCTGGTCCTCAATGCTGACGCGCCGTGGTCACCATTTTCTCCCGGTTTCACCGGCCCAATGAACCGACCCGTTATTGGCCTCGTCACTAAAGCCGATTTAGCCAACCCGCAGCGCATTTCCCTCGTTGA
Source organism: Citrobacter sp. EC_71 (assembly GCF_019584005.1). Classification (NCBI taxonomy): domain Bacteria; kingdom Pseudomonadati; phylum Pseudomonadota; class Gammaproteobacteria; order Enterobacterales; family Enterobacteriaceae; genus Citrobacter; species Citrobacter sp. EC_71. The sequence continues at coordinate 11,515 of NZ_VDAY01000020.1, read as the reverse complement.
GAGCTGGTTAATCGAGGCTGGCGCGCAAAAAGTGTTTGTCACCAGCGCGCTGGAGAATACAGGGGTCGATGAGATGTTCATTTTCCTGAATGCAAAGGAACTTTCATGTCTCACAAAATAATGGCCATTAACGCGGGGAGTTCCTCGCTTAAGTTTCAGCTGCTGGCGATGCCACAAGGTGAAATGATTTGTCAGGGGTTGATCGAACGTATCGGTATGTCTGATGCGCAGGTCACCCTTAAGACGCCAGCGCAGAAATGGCAGGAAACATTGCCCGTAGCCGATCACCGTGAAGCAGTGACGCTGTTACTGGAAAAACTGCTCAGCCACAACATTATTAGCAGCCTGCAGGAGATCGACGGCGTAGGGCATCGCGTTGCGCACGGCGGGGAATCTTTTAAAGACTCCGCGTTGGTGACTGATGAAACGCTGGCGGAAATCGATCGCCTTGCGGAACTGGCGCCGCTACATAACCCGGTAAATGCCCTGGGGATCACGGTATTTCGCCAGCTATTACCCGAAACGCCAGCCGTTGCGGTTTTTGACACGGCTTTTCATCAGACTCTTGACGAGCCTTCTTTTATTTATCCCCTGCCCTGGCGTTACTATTCAGAGCTGGGTATTCGTCGTTACGGTTTTCATGGCACCAGCCACAAATACGTCAGCGCCCAGCTTGCTGAAAAGCTGGGCGTGCCCCTCAGCGCCCTGCGCGTCGTTTGTTGCCATCTCGGCAACGGCAGCAGCATCTGCGCCATTAAGGGTGGGCAATCGGTTAATACCTCAATGGGATTTACGCCGCAGTCAGGCGTAATGATGGGCACGCGAAGCGGCGATATTGACCCATCGATTTTGCCATGGATTGCCCTGCGCGAAGGCAAAACACCGCAGCAGCTCAACCAATTGCTCAACAATGAATCCGGACTACTCGGTGTCTCTGGCATCTCACCTGACTATCGCGATGTTGAACATGCCGCAGATGCAGGTAATCATCAGGCGGCGCTGGCGTTGACGCTTTTTGCCGAGCGAATTCGCGCCACCATTGGCAGCTATATTATGCAGATGGGCGGTCTGGACGCGCTGGTGTTTACCGGTGGGATCGGCGAGAACTCAGCGCGAGCGCGAGCGGCAATTTGTCGCAATCTGAATTTCCTGGGACTGGCCGTCGATGAAGAAAAAAATCAGCGAAACGCCACGTTTATTCAGACAGAAAATGCGCTGGTTAAAGTGGCGGTGATTAATACCAATGAAGAGCTGATGATAGCGCAGGACGTTATGCGTTTAGCGATATCAGAAACTGTGACATTGGGCATTCCCGCTTAGCGCTGCCGCACCGCAAATTGCGGCAAATCATGGTAATAGCATGATCGCCATGACACTATGCGCCGAAGATTGCTGATCACAAAGGTGAAGACGTGGCTGTTGCGCAATGTCCCGCATCGTGCGGAGAACTTATCCAGGGCTGGATTCTGGGCAGTGAGAAATTAGTCTCCTGCCCGGTCGAATGGTATAGCACCGTTGAGGTCACTTCAGGCTCGCCGCTGGCAGAGGAACGTCCACTTTCACGGGCGATGGTTAATCGGCTATTGCAGCACTGGCAATACCCGGCGCAGATGAGTCAGGATATCCGAATTGATGTCCAGTCAACTATTCCCATCGCTAAAGGAATGGCCAGCAGCACTGCAGATATTGCCGCCACCGCTGTCGCCACAGCACATCATCTGGGCCATCACCTGGATGAGCCTACGCTGGCGCACCTTTGCGTTTCGCTGGAGCCTACCGACAGCACCGTTTTTCGTAAGCTTACCCTTTTCGATCATAACGACGCCTCCACGCAAATTGCCTGCGAAGCCCAGCCTCAACTCGATCTGTTGGTTCTCGAAAGCCCGGAGACCTTGCGTACTGCGGATTATCACCGTATTCCCCGTCATGCCGGGTTACAGGCAGGCGCTCCGGCCCTCAAACGAGCATGGGAAAAGGTACAGGAAGCCTGTATCAGCCAAAATCCTTACCGGATGGGCGAAGCCGCCACGCTTAGCGCAACCGCCAGCCAATTGCTGTTACCGAAACCAGATTTTGATTCACTATTAGCGCTGGTAGAGGAATGTGATTTATACGGTGTTAACGTTGCGCACAGCGGCAGCGTTGTCGGCCTGATGCTGGACAGAACACGTCATGATGTGGATTACATAAAATGGATGCTGACACAGAAAAAACTAACGGTTCACTGGCCAGAACAGCATTTATTGCGGATGGTCACAGGCGGAGTTGAACTGCAATAAGGGTCGCCGCACAGCAGCGACCCGGACAAGCATAAATCGTTACTCAGCTTTGGCTTCGCCGTTTTTCAGTTCACCCATGGCTTTCAGCTTCTTAGAAATATCGCGGCGCTCTTTTGAGATCTCAGCATTTTTGATGATGTAATCATCAACGCGATCTTCGTAATCGCTTTTCATGCTGGCAATAATGCCCTGGATCGCTTCGACGCTCATGCCAGGCTTGATGTAGTCGCTCAGGTTGTCCAACAGCAGGACACGTTTCTGGTTGTCACGGATCTTTTTCTCAACGTCCTGGATTTCACGTTGCAGTTTGTTTTTACGACGGAACAGACGAACAAATTCCAGCACGTCCTGGAAAGAAGGCTTGGTAGTTTCCATTTTTACACCCCTGATAATGTGAGATTCGGATTCGTTAAAACAACGGCTAAAGTGGGTCAACATTACTTTCATGCCCGCCATACTTCAAGTTGCATCTGCATCGACAATGCATGGCTGAAACCTGAATTATCGAGGGTAAAGCCATTGCAGTTACCAATGGTTTTAGCCTTTTTCAGTATCATACCTCTAATCTTTGCTGAATCGAAGCAGCAGTAGAACCAATCCCCTCATCTGCTCTTTATTTGCGCAACGCGCGACAGATTAAATGCGAAAGTAACTCCAGCTGTCGCGCCATCTCCATATTCAACCAAACGTAGCCGTGAATAGGCGTTTCCGCGACATTATCACCTTTATGCTCAGCGATAAGCTGACGCAGCTCCACCACGGTATCATTGAGCTTCTCCGTATTGGCAAGTACTGGCTGCGGGTTACCTTCATATAATGCATGCGTTATTGTCAGTAGCGCCTGCTGCGTCCTGAGCTGGGTTTCACGCAGAGTATGCGCGTTCAGCATAACAAAATGGCTGGTACGGCTGGCCCAGAGTGCATTAATTTGCAGCTCCAGCATGCAGACGAGGTTACGATTAACCGTCTGAATAGCTTCAAAAATGGATTTTTGAATGTGGGTTTCTTTACTGGCAGGGACGATGAGCCCGCGCATTTTGACAACCTCGCTTAACAGCTGTTGTAAATGCTTCTCCAGTCGCGGTTGTTCAAGCAGATTGGGGGAGAGCGCCGCCTGGTACACTCGATTGTACCCCGTTACGCAATGCGCCAGCTGAATACGCCAGTGTATAAATGCCCGTTGTGGCCACACGCCGGTAAACAGCATCGCCAGTAACGAACCGAGAATAACATCGCCACCGCGCCATAACGCCGTATTCATATCCCCAGCGGGCGCGCCCACAACGACAGCAAGCGTAATACCAATCAGCAGCGCCTGATACGGTTTTTTGCCCAATGCCAGCCAACCGCAGAGAAACATCGCCACCGCGCACCATATCAGCATTAGCGGAAGCGAAAAGAGCTCCAGACGCAGTGCCACCAGCCCAAGCACCGATCCCAGGATCGTGCCGCCAATCCGTTCAAAAGCTCGGGGAACAACGTTACCCCAAAAAGAAATAGGCCCCATGATCACCACCAGCGTGATCAGAGGCCATGTACCTTCAGGAATGTTTAACAGGCGTACCAACAGAAAAGTGAGAATAAACGCAAGCGCAATGCGAATACCGTGCACTACACGATAATGACGATACAAACGAATTTCAAAAGGACTCAGTGACTTATTGGCACGCACTCATGCACTCCGTCAGCGAATAGCAAAGAACAAAATTGTACTCGTTTTTTGCCTGAAAATATCATCCTGTTTTGCATCAAAAACAGTTACTTCGACTGCACCGGTATGTACATTTCAATGTCCCAGTAGCCATCCTCCATGCCATTGTTCATGTACACTTCAAAGCAGGGTTTAGCGGCTATTTCGTAAGTCGTATCCTGCATCAGGCGGTCAAAGAACTGATACCAGGGCGTGGCAAAATCATGATTTTCAACGCGCGCAACGGCAATAGCATAGTCGCCACCCGCCACTTCGGTCAGGATCACCCCTTCGCTATTTTCCGGGATCGCAAAATCTTCAGGCACGGATACCACGGTATCGCAACGCAGTTTCTCCGCCGGGACAACGTCAGGATTGTCGTAATAAACGGCTATCCATTCCAGCGGAACAATTTGCTTCCCGTCGACCCACTTCATTAACTGCTCAAAACCCTGCTTTACCGTTTGTTCCCACGGACCAACCATATGAAAACCGGCAATCCTGCGTTTATCGACCTGCTTAATCTCGTACTCCATATAACCTCCGCGATTACACTGTATTTATATACAGTGTAATTTTTAGGTATTACGGCCACAAGCAAATAGTGATTATTATGTGAGCAGATTCGCACTCTTGCCAGTCAGGCATTCCAGGAAATAACTACGCCTTATGGTGGAAATAATCGCTCAGACGCGAGAAAACGCCACCTTCGCTGACGGACTCCAGCGTAACCAGAGGCCAGTGCGCCACCAGCTTATCCCGATCGTAGAGTTCAATTTCACCCACACGCTGATGTGCCGCGATTGGCGCGACCAGTTCTTTCTTATCAAGGACATATTTTGCTTTAATGTTAGCGACTTCCGCTTTAGGCAGGGCCATCCAGAAATCCTGCTCGGTGCCCAGGCTGATTTTTTCTTTGTCGCCATACCAGATCCGTTCAGTACCGACCTGCTTACCGCTACGCAAAACCTGCACCGTATCGAAGTTTTGTTGCCCCCATTGCAGCAGCTTACGCGCCTGGTCTTCGCGCCCTTTCGCACTCTCAGCCCCCATCACAACCGCAATCAGTCGACGTTGTCCATCAACGGCGGAAGCGATCAGGTTGAACCCGGCCCCGGAGGTATGCCCTGTCTTCAGACCATCAACGTTCATGGTTTTATCCCACAACAGGCCATTACGGTTTTGCTGCGTGATTCCGTTCCAGGTAAGGCTTTTCTCACTGTACATATGGTAGAAATCTGGTTCACCATGGATGATAGCCCTCGACAATACGGCCAGATCGTAAGCAGAGCTATGCTGACCTGGCGCATCCAGACCATGGACCGTTTCAAAATGGGTGTCCTGCAGGTTCAGCTTTTGCGCATAGTTGTTCATCATCGCGACAAACTGCGGTTGTCCCCCGGCGATGTAATCCGCCAGCGCCACGCAGGCATCATTACCTGAATCAACAATTAGCCCGCGGCTGAGGTCGCGCACCGAAACACGATCGCCTTGTTTCAGGAACATCAGGGATGAACCGACGAATACCGGATTGTCTTTCGCCCAGGCATCGCGCCCAACGGTGACAATATCGGTTGGACTAATGCGCTTACTGTCGATTGCGCGATCAACAACATAGCCGGTCATCAGCTTGGTCAGACTGGCGGGGTTACGTTGCTGGTGTTCATTACCGGCTGTCAGAATTTGGCCCGTGGTGTAATCCATTAATACCCACGCCCCGGCATTTATCGCAGGCGGCTGAGGGGCGAAGCTGGCGGCATCGGTCGCCCAGGCGGACGTAAAACTCATCGTGAATAGTGAAGCGGCAATAAACAAACGGCGTTTCAACAGCATGTCCTCAGAAAAGGGAGAAATAGCCGTTCTTTTTACGGAAGTTCTGTCGAACAAACTTGAATAAATTGCAAGAAAATGTGACATAAGGCACATTTTCTTGCTGTTATACAAGGCTGTCAGAGACAAACCGCGCGCGAAATTATCCTTTGCGTGGCGCAGTCTCTGCGTGATGACTGCGATGGCGATGGTAGCCGTCGATCATACTGCGGAAAATTTGCCCTGGCGTGTCGCCCAGCGTACACAGGTAAATATGTGCGCAGATGAACAGTAAACCCACAATCGCTAACGCCATATGCAGCACCAGCATTACAGGCCCTGCCGCTACCACCTGCGGGTAGAGGCATAACAACCCTGTGATGATCAACAGCGGAACCAGCGCGTACATAATGGCCAGGTAGGCCAGTTGTTGCAGTGGGTTAAATTTATCCTTTGCCGTTGCGGCAAACGGATGCGGCTCGCCTTTCATGATGCCATACAGATAAAAGCGCGTTTGCAGCAGGCAGCGTGATATCAACCCGTTTAACTTCACGCGATAATGGCAGCCGTTGCCGCTGGTTGCGTTTATTAACACAAAGCCTATCCAGAAGGCCAGCAATGCGAAGCCGCACCAGGTATGCACCTGTACCATCAACGCTACCGGTCCGACAGAGAAGTGGCCAAACAGGCCGCTCAGCAAAAGCAGAATAAAGAGTAGCGCATTTCCCCAGTGCCAACGGCGAACAGCCAGCGAATAGAGGTATTCCCGGTGCTCCTCTCCGGTTGCCGTTTTCGGCGCCAGCATCCGACGTAACAGCGCGTGCGTGATCAACCCTGCAATCATCAGCACAACAATAACGCCCGCATAAATGAGCCACAGCGGCCAGTAGTCCGGCGCATAGTTAAGCTCCGCTCCCCAGATAGAATTCATACTTTACCCTCCTGATGGATCTCTTTACGCCGATAAACACTCACCGGACCACTACGCGTATCCTGCTGGCGATAAACCTCTTTTTGATTGATCCAGTGCTGTATTTCTGGATCATCGCGACGACCAAACTTCAACGCATCCGTAGGACAAACGGAAACGCAGGCGGGTGACTGTCCGACCTCCAGGCGGGTATCCGCGCAGAAATTACATTTGTCTGCGATTCCCGTTTGTGGATTGAGATAACGGACATGGAACGGACAAGCAGCAACGCAGTAGTCACAGCCAATACAGCGGGATTTATCCACCTGCACAATACCGTTTTCATCACGGAATGAAGCACCGGTTGGACAAACGCTGACGCACGGCGCATCTTCACAATGCTGGCAGGAAACACGAACAAACTGGAAGTGGGACAGTGCCTCGGGTTCCTGTTCCGGTGAACGGATCTGCACCTGTAAGCGGCTAAAACCTTCAGGCACGTCATTCAGTACCTTGCAGGCAACCGTACACGCCTGACAACCAATACAGCGTTTTTCGTCATGCAGCATGACATAAGGGTTTGTTGATTGATTCATGATGTACTCCTTTCTCATGCCCGACGAAGCGTAACGCCAGAGGTGTGGACCACCGTACCTGACACCGGACTGGTGACATGCGGAAGCAAATTACCGCAGTGAATTCCGTGCGTCGTCGCGGCTGTTTTGGCTCCTGCCTTGGCGCCAAATCCCATATAGACGAATAGCGTATCGGGTCGAATACCGGCGGTGACCAGCGCTTTGCCTTTTTCCTTACCGGTTGCATTTTCCAGCCAGATGTCATCGCCGCTTTTGATGCCTTTTTCACGGGCCGTTTGCGGGTGGATCCACACAGCGTTGTCCCACATCAACTCACTCAGCAGTGGCACATATTGCGTTGCGCCATTGGTATGAACCGCCACTTTCCCTTGAATAAAGTAGAGTTCATTGTCGCCTTTGAGCGCGAAATTGCGGGCGCGAGGAACACCGTAGCCAGGCAGGAGTGTTTCCAGCTCCGCAGAGTAGAGTTCGATTTTTCCTGACGGGGATTTAAAGCGCAGTTGTTCACCATAGGTGCCGTCGCTATCAACCGCAACCGCGCCCGGATAGCGCGCCACAAACTGACGCACCGCTTCGGGTTCGCGCAGCAATAGCGGAACACCCCACTCCCGATACCCTTTCTGACGTAGCTCAGCAGATAACGCATGATCACCATTAAGCTGGTACAGCTGACGCGTTTGCATATCCTGCCATGGGTAGAATTGCCCAAGGCCTAACTGAACAGCCAGTTCTTTCCAGATTTGCCAGCTCGGACGCGCATCACCGATAGGCTCTACAACCTGCTGACGCAGGGCATAGGCTGGATTCAGCCCTGACATATCAGAAACTTCTTCATCGCGCTCAAGGTAAGTACATTCAGGTAAAAGATAATCGGCATACGCCGCGCTTTCGCTTAAATAGACATCGCAGCTGACCACCAGGTCGAGCTGTTCAACAGTCTTAACCAGATCTGGTCGACAGGTCACGGTCTGGAAAGGGTTGTGTCGGGACATAATCCATCCCTTCACCGGATACGGCGTTTGATTTAAGACGGCATCAATAATGCTCTGCACTACGCCGCCGCCGGCCGCGATGTACTTGAACTGCGGGGCAACCAGATCGATACGCTGCGCCGTTGGTTTGGGTAACTTGGCATCGGGTTTTGCCAGCACGGGAGCAACTTTCTCTCCGGCCAGCTTATTGTACGTTGCCGCCGCTTTTTTCTGATACAATCCCCCCTCACGCTCAATATTTCCAAGTAACACATTGAGGGTGAAAATCATGCGCCGCATATCAATTTCTTCTTGCGAAAACGTCGCACGATGACCCGGACTGACGATGGCGTGAGGCGCGCAGGCGGCCATTTCGCGGGTGACCCGGATAATCACATCTGCAGGCACATCAGCGAGCTTTTGCGCCCATTCCGGCGTGGTCTCTTGCACCGCTTCAGCCAGTTGGTCAAACCCTGTGGTGTAGCGTGCCACAAAGTCTGCGTCATACAGATTTTCTTTGATCATGACGTGACACATCGCCATAAGCACCGGTAAGTCACCGCCAGGCTTAAGCGCATGCCATTCATCCGCTTTGCTGGAGAAGACGGACAAACGGGGATCAAAACTGACCATCTTCGCGCCCTTTTCCTGCGCGGTCATCAGTTCATGCGTGTCGGCAACTTCAATGCCTTCATAGAGGTTATGGCCAAAAGAGACCATATAACGGGTATTGACGATATCCATGGCTAAATCGCCGCCCATCATAACTTTAGCGGCAATCGCTTTTCCGGCGGGACATGTCGACGCGTGAGTAAACGTGTTCGGCGATCCAAAAGCCGTTGCGAGATGAAATAAATGGCCAGAAAGCGAACCGGACTTGGAAGAGAATACGACCCCCTCGGGACCATGCTGCGCTTTTATTGCCGTCATTTTCTCGGCAATTTCTTTATATGCCTGCTGCCAGCTAATCACCTGCCATTCACCGCTCCCGCGAGGTCCTGTGCGTTTCATCGGTTTAACAATACGATGCGGGTCGTTGACCAGGCTAACACCGCTGCCTCCGCGCGCGCAGACACGCGTCCCCTGCTGAGGCGCATTAGGGTTTCCTTGAATAAAAACCGTCTTATTATTAATTACCTGAGCCTGAATTGGGCAGCGAAAAGAACACATTTCGCACAAACTTGGCGTCAGGGATGTTTTCCCTTTTATGTGCTCGGGAGAATTCCGCGCCAGTGCGCCTGGTGGAAAACTGCCTATCGCACAGGCTGAGCAACCTATACCCACCCCTCGTAAAAAATTACGCCGACTTATGCTCATATAACCTCCTGTTATTAGATATATCCAATTATTATATGGAGTTTATATTATTAATTTTTAACCTCACTCACATTTTATTACAATGCATACAAGCGCATTAATAAAAATATAAGGTCGTTGTTTTTAAAAGACTTTTAAAACATCCAGAAAACAGAAAATGAAATAACAATAATGGTTATCAATTAACTTATTTCCCAAGGTGTGATTTTAAGAAAGTTTATTCCAGTAATTTCCTTTAACGGTAAGAAAATAATTAATCATTCGTTCGAAGCCGTGTTCAGCGCAATTTTCTTGCGTAGGCCATTCCGCATCGATAATCCTCTTGCTGATTACCTCGCTATTTTTTGGTATTCTTGGATAAGCGCTAAATTGATCCCGGACATAACTGAACAATGAATGACGGCAAGCAGCAACCTGGCTTTCTCTTCCACGATTACGAGACTTTTGGTACCCATCCGGCGCTGGACAGACCCGCACAATTTGCGGCCATCCGCACAGATAACGATTTCAACATTATCGGTGAACCTGAAGTCTTTTATTGCAAACCCGCAGACGACTACTTGCCACAGCCAGAGGCGGTGCTTATTACCGGCATCACACCGCAGGAAGCACGTGAAAAGGGAGAAAATGAAGCTGCTTTTGCTGCGCGTATTCACGCCCTGTTTACCGTGCCGAAAACCTGCATTTTGGGCTATAACAATGTGCGCTTCGATGATGAAGTGACGCGAAATATCCTGTATCGCAATTTCTACGATCCCTATGCATGGAGCTGGCAGAACGATAATTCGCGCTGGGATCTGCTGGATGTAATGCGAGCCTGCTATGCCCTGCGTCCTGAAGGTATTAACTGGCCAGAAAATGACGATGGCTTGCCCAGCTTTCGCCTGGAACATTTGACCAAAGCGAATGGGATTGAGCATGCCAATGCCCACGATGCAATGGCCGATGTGTATGCCACGATTGCGATGGCGCAATTAGTCAAGTCACGCCAGCCTCGTCTGTTTGAGTATCTCTATAGCCATCGTAATAAGCACAAGCTGGCGGCGCTAATTGATGTGCCGCAGATGAAGCCGCTGGTCCATGTCTCGGGCATGTTCGGCGCATGGCGCGGTAACACCAGTTGGGTGGCGCCAATGGCCTGGCATCCGGAAAATCGCAACGCGGTTATCATGGTCGATCTGGCCGGTGATATTTCACCACTGCTCGAACTGGACAGCGACGCGCTGCGTGAGCGGCTCTATACCGCTAAGGCAGATCTGGGAGATAACCCCGCAGTTCCGGTTAAACTGGTGCACATCAACAAATGTCCGGTACTGGCACAGGCGAACACCCTGCGCCCGGAAGATGCCGATCGTCTCGGTATTAACCGCCAGCATTGTCTGGATAATCTCAAAATTCTGCGCGAAAACCCCCAGGTGCGCGACAAAGTCGTGGCTATCTTTGCCGAGGCAGAACCCTTTGCGCCATCGGATAACGTAGATGCCCAGTTGTACAACGGCTTTTTCAGCGATGCCGACCGCGCCGCGATGAAAATCGTTCTGGAAACCGAACCGCGCAATTTACCGGCGCTGGATATCACCTTTGTCGATAAACGCATTGAAAAGCTGCTGTTTAACTACCGCGCGCGTAACTTCCCTGGAACGCTGGATGAAGCCGAACAACAGCGCTGGCTGGACCATCGTCGTCAGGTATTCACGCCGGAGTTTTTGCAAAATTACGCCAATGAGTTACAGATGCTGAGTCAGCAATATGCGGATAACAAAGAAAAGCTGACGCTGCTGAAAGCGCTCTGGCAATATGCGCAAGAGATTGTATAAATCCCACGTATAATAAATATCCTCCGGCATAGCCGGAGGTTTTTCTGATGCGCCTATAAGGCTCTGTTACCAGCCGCGCCCTAACAGGCGCATACGATCTGACATTTGCATCAGACTTCGTTACTT